>JAHECY010000077.1 GCA_024641505.1 Gammaproteobacteria bacterium | reverse complement strand
TGGTGATCCGTCCCGCTTTGCTGGCGCTGTCCCATTCGATTTCAGTCAAATTGTTGCTCAACTCGACATTGTAGATATGATAGTAACTGTCATAGGGACTGAGACCGGTCACCGCATACTCGACATAGGTGCCATTGCCCGCATCACCGGGGATAACGTCAGTGAATCTAAGGTCCAAGGTGCCGGCAGTGTCATCTTTATGCCAGGCAATATCAATGAACGGCGTCGGCGTGGCGTCCGCGACACTGCGATTGACGGACCACGTGCCACTGCTACGATCCAGCGCCGATACGCCGGAGAACCACAAATAGTTTTCATAAACAGTTTCTTTGGTAACATACATCGCCCAGTTGACGTTGCTGTCGACGACCTTGCCATGCAACGATGCCACATACGTGGCATTCGATACAGTTACCGTATAAGACCATATCCAGGTGCCGTCGCTCTGCAGGGATGGTAAATGATTAAACGCTTCGCGAAACGCGGCAACCGGAATCACCATGTTGACACCGATTAAAATATTCCAGACACCGACCTGAACAGCGGCTTGTTTGAAATTAGATTGCGGGTCACTGGAATTGTGCAATAGAATTTCACTGCCGGTGTCTAAACTTTTCCCCATGAGCCGGGCGGATGTGGTCGTAAAGGCGGAGTAGTCCATCACCATACTGGACTCAGGCGGCAGCGTCGGCGCGCCATCGGTGGATTCCTTCTTTTCCTCGGGACCGCATCCGGTGGCGAACAGCACCATGACGGTAACGCACACGGAAATCAAAATAGGGTAACGTTGCTTTAAGGTCATATGGATAATCTCCAGTGTACTTGCGGCCCATCATTGTGCCACGGAAAATGCAAGGTATATTTAATAATAATCACTTCTGACTTTATCGGCCCATGACCACCAACGGCAAATACAAATGCGCGATAATCATATACGATACCTGGAAGTGCCTAGGGTATATTAAGACGCAAATAATTTTATGATTTGAACAGAGAATTTCCCACACCCTACGCACCCACAACGGTCACTGGATAATTAAAAATGCGCGATAGTCATCACGCATGAATCAGGAGCCTCACCCATGGGCCTTCAAAACTATAATATTGTTGCCAACGCCTACACACTGTGGTGCAAGCTTGAAAATTTACCGGGGGGCCATTGGCTGTTCAGTCGCGGGCTTCGATGGAATATCCCATACTCGGGCAGCCTGGGCGCCGACATTCAAGCCTTGGAACCAGGCTACGCGCGCGTACGGTTGCGCGATCGCCGGCGCATTCGTAATCATCTGCGATCGATACATGCGATTGCACTGGCCAATTTAGGGGAGTTGTGCAGTGGTATTGCGATGATGGCGGCCTTACCCGAAGATAAACGCGGTATTGTAACGTCCTTGACCATTGACTATTTCAAAAAAGCTCGCGGTACGCTGATCGCCGAAAGCCGCAGTACCTTACCGGAGATCCAGGGTCCCACGGATTTCCAGGTACAAGCCCAGATCCGCGACCAGTCCGGTGACACCGTGGCTCAGATCAAGGTGCAATGGCGCTTGGACAATCGCGCATGACCATGCCACTTACTTTAGAGACGCCTTTTACCCGGCATGCCGGCATCAACTATCCGATTATCTGTGGTCCGATGTACCCGTGCAGCAATCCGGAACTGGTGGCTGCGGTATCAGCCGCTGGGGGTATCGGTATCGTCCAACCGGTCTCCCTGACCTATGTGTTCGGCTATGAGTTTCGTGCCGGGCTGCGCTATATCAAATCGCTGACCGACAAACCCATCGGCATGAATGCCTTGATCGAGCAGTCATCACGACGCTACCGGGTACGCATGGAGCAGTGGATCGATATCGCACTGGAAGAAGGTGTACGATTTTTCATCACCTCCTTGGGGAAACCGGATTGGGTCGTGCGCAAAGTCCATGCGTTGGGGGGCATGGTGTACCATGACTGCACCGAACAGAAATGGGCAAAAAAGGGTATCGATAGCGGTGTCGATGGCCTGATTGCCGTGAATAATCGAGCCGGTGGCCATGCCGGTGCCAAGGACCAGGTATCCTTATATCAAGAGTTGGCGGGATTCAACATTCCGGTAGTGTGCGCCGGCGGCATTGCGACGGCAGCAGATCTGGTGCAAACCCTGAACCAAGGTTATGCCGGAGTGCAAATGGGCACGCGCTTCATCGCCAGCCGGGAATGTCGCGTCAGTGATGCCTACAAACAGGCGATTGTCGATGCACGGGAAGCGGATATCGTCATGTCCGAAAGATTGACGGGGGTTCCCGTTGCGGTCATTCGTACGTCATACATACAACGTTTGGGTATCCATGCTGGCCCGTTAGCCCGGTTACTTTTACGCAACCCCCGCACTAAACATTGGATGCGCCTGCTCTATACCCTGCGATCTCTGTATCAGCTAAAAAACGCGTCCCAGAACCTGTCGGGTTCACAAGAATATTGGCAAGCGGGAAAAAGTGTAGCCGCCATTACCCGGGTGGAAAGCGTTGCTGCCATTATTTATTCCATGGTAACGCAAACCAAATCCGCGCTTGAGAATTAGTCTAGCTATTCCACTTATTACTTATGAATAATAATTGTTGGCTTATGGAGACATAAATAACTAGAATTTCCATTGCATTACTGTAACACTAAGGTATTCTTAAGAAGTGACGTCAACGTTTGTAATGTCTGTACCGCTTCATGACTGAGCCTGGGATATTTGTAGAGATGAGTTTCAGGTTATCGGTACTATGGTTGTTTGCCAGGTGTAGGATTAGTAGTCAGTTGCCGGATTCACATAACTATAAACATAAATAATTACCATCCACTTGGTGCCCGGAATCCAGGTGTGTCGATGGCTATCGCTGTCGAGTTGGTAGGGGGAGATTGCTAGCTCCAGGGGTCGGGGTAGATGTTATCGCGCAATTGAATAGCATACGCCAGAGAGCCGCATACTATGGTGAAATTCACCTCATTGGTTGAATCTATCAATCCGTTTCGGCCGCATCGCGAGAGTCATGATGCACCGCCAGATCTCAAAGATATCGCGGACATGAATCCACAACAGATTCTCGATCATGTACACCAGCTGCGTCTGCGCCAGAAAGAACTGGAACAGGAAAATATCGCACTCCGCGCCGTGCAGGAACGACTCAGAAAAGAGCAGCTCGCTCTCCAGCATAGCCACGATCATTTTACCCGTCTGTATCATCTGTCACCGGTAGGCTATGCCACCCTCGATACCAATGGCAATATATGTGAAGGCAATCAAGCGCTCGCAAAAATGATTGGCGACACTTGCCATCGGATTGCAGGCAAACCGTTTCTTGACCTGGTGTATTTCGAAGACAAAAGCAAGTTTGCATTACAATTCCAGAGTGGTGCCCATCGACAGGATGTCCAATCCCTGGAAGTGCGGCTCATGGTGCCGGAACAATCCCCGCTTTCGGTGTTACTGGAGGGACGCCGGGTATCCAGTCTCGGCACCGCAACCACACACCATTCCCCGGACATATTGTTGCTCAGTATCACTGACATCACCAGACACAAACAGGTGCAACAGGATCTCCAGGAAGCAAAGGTTCTGGCGGACTACGCTAATAACGCAAAAACCGAATTTCTGGCGCGCATGAGTCACGAACTGCGTACTCCCATGAACGCCATCCTTGGATTCAGCCAACTGCTGAAGGCCGATTCCGGAAATTTCACCGCACCCCAGTTCGAATATATAGACCACATTAGCGATGCCGGCAGCCACTTGCTTAATCTTATCAACGAAGTGTTAGACATCGCCAAAGTGGATGCCGGACGCATGGACTTCACCATGCAACCTCTGGGATTGCGTGAAACGCTTGCCAGTACGGTGTGGCTCACCAACTCACTGGCTCTCAAGCTTAACGTCACCCTGGAAGAACTCCCACGTGAAGATCTTTGGGTGATCGCCGATGAACGCCGCCTGAAACAAATATTGGTCAACCTGGTATCCAACGCAATAAAATACAACCGACCCCAGGGCAACGTACGCATCGACCTGAGCACCACGCGCCAAAATCATGTTCGCATCAGCATCACGGATACCGGAACTGGCATCAGGGAAGAAGATTATGCCCGCGTGTTCGAACCTTTCCAACGTTTCAGTCAACCGCTGGAGCATGTGGAAGGTACCGGAATCGGCCTCTGTATCACACGGAAACTGGTGCACGCCATGGGTGGACAAATCGGCTTCGAAACAATTCTTGGTAAAGGCACCACCTTCTGGTTTGAGCTGCCACGGGCTGAAGAAATTCAGGTTTACGACGATAGGACATCCATTGCATCAGAAAGCGCAGCACCACACTCGCCAATGATGCGTACTTCCCGCATCGTATATATCGAAGACAATGCAACGAATCGAAAACTGGTTCAGCACATGCTAAAAAAGTTGAACCACTGCGAGCTGACCATGGTATCCACTGGCACTGAAGGATTGACGCTGGTAAGAAAACAAAAGCCGGATCTAGTGCTGCTGGATATTCAGCTTCCAGATATCGATGGTTATGAGGTGTTGGAGCAGTTGCGTATGGACGACACTACCGCGCATATCCCCGTTATCGCCATCAGCGCGCATGCGATGAAAGAACATCTGAACAAGGGCTTAGAGGCGGGTTTTGCTGATTATGTCACCAAACCTATTGAAATGAGTGATCTGGTCAGCGCTGTCGCCCGAACGTTATGCAAAGCCAACCCTTAGCAACCCCGGGCCTTCATGTCTCCAGCCAATGGGCGCATTGCGGCAGAAAATGCACACACCCCTCCAAGACACCGGCGCTGTAATTACCATTCATTCCCCTGAAATCGCCTCTTGCCACATATAATCGATCCAGTGCACTCCGGGCGCGCAACGCCTGTTCAGCTTCCTTGATGACCGCACTGTGGGCATTGCGCACCAGTACCGCTTGCACCTGACCACTGGCGATCACCGGCAAATCATTGCCGCTGTCGCCGGCAAATACCGCCTGTGCAACGGGAATTTCGTGATATGCCATTAGATATTCAACAGCGTGGAGTTTGGTGGCCGACGCCGGCAGCACATCAAGTAGCCCGATATGCGCAGCTTCATCAATGCTCCACACGATACTGGCGCTGACCTTGTGGCGACGCAGTCGAGATTGCATTTCGTCGATGACGCCCTGGTAATCGCAATCGACAGGAGCGTAGTAACTCAACTTGAATTCATTCTGTTTGGCGGACTCCTGCGGTGTAAGCAGGGCAAGATCAGCGAACAACTGGCGCAGATCATCGTGACACGCGCCGTTCCAGTCCGGTGCAATACGATCACGCCAGGCTTGCCAGGCGTGCCAATCGCCGTTGTCACTACGATAAATGGTGCTGCCTACATCCCCTACAGCATACGCGGGAACCGGTAAATTATAATCGGCAATGGCTTCTCGTATTAACTGCAAATGTCTGCCACTTACATAGGCGAGCAACAACGTCTCGTGTTGGACGAACGTACGCAGCAATGGTCGGGCTTGGGGAGATTCCGGTTGTGACCCATTGGGCAGAATGGTACGGTCCAAATCACTGAACAGGGCATAATCGTACTGTGAACTCATCAGTTCATAGTAACCTTTGATTGAGATCTTGCAAGCGATTGTTTGCAACTTAACACATCAAGGTCTTGCTGGGCTTTCCGGTGAATATACTTTACGTTGACGCAGATCTTCAATCGGCAACGGCGATGCGATTACGGCCGGTTTCCTTGGCCTGATACAACGCCTGGTCAGCTTTCTCAAACAGCGTGTTTTCACTGTCGTTTTCCGCCATGCTCGCGACACCGGCACTGACGGTCATGGTGATATTCTTACCGCAAATATCTTCCAGGCGTTCGATACGGCGGCGTACCCGTTCCGCCAATCGACATGCACCGCTGATTCCGGTATTGTTTAGAAGGATTACGAATTCCTCGCCCCCATAACGAAACAGCATATCCGAGCGCCGGATGGTGGATACCGTACATTCCGCCAATTGCTTAAGCAGACAGTCACCGACACTGTGTCCATGAGTGTCATTGATCAATTTGAAGCGGTCGATATCCAACACGATGATTGACAGCGGATTCTGGTAGCGTTTCGCCCGTCCAAGCTCCCGGCGCAGAGTCTCGTCCAAAGCTGCACGATTTTTTACCCCGGTTAACGGATCCTTATGTGCCGCCAGTAATGCGCGCCGATACAGCAGAGCGTTGCGCAGCGGGTACACCAGATAACGCAACAATGCTTCCAAATTCGCGTTGTCTTGCGCGGAGAAGTCCTTACGGCGCGTAAATACCACTTCTCCCAGTTTGCCCTCGTGACTCAACATGGAAAAACGGCAACAGTGGGGAAAATCCCGGCCGATTTTTATTCCTTTAATCTGCGGATCATGGTGATAACGAAGGCTATCGAACGGTACATGGCGACGCACCTGCGTGGCAAATATATCGAGCAGCTCGTCCAGATCCAGTGTCGCCTGCAGCAAGGTGTTAATCTGAAGTATTTCATCCACATTAAATCTGGTTTTACCTGCCGGTGTCTGATGAGAGACCGGTGTCAATTTCGTGGACTGGAATGGACCGAGGCTTGAATGATTAAGCGATGTGTTGCCTAAGGTTGCCATATCGATATCCTTATTTGCCTATCATAGTTCTCTATGGGGCTTAAGGTATGCGATATATGTGCCAAACATGGCCTATGAGAAAATATTATATTACCTGGATATAAATAATGTTTAATAGTGGCAACTGTACCCGCTGGGTGAGCGTATAGGCCAGCCAATTTTCAAGCGTCGTGAGAAATGCCGATTTACTTTCCCATCTGTGAGCTAATCTGCCGTGCGCATTCACGTGCGCTGCACACGGCACTTTCCACCGATGGCAATAGACGCGTATCGACGAAATCCCCGGCAAGCCACAACCCTGAAATTATATTGGAGGGCGCCACGAGCAGGGATGCCGAGCGCACCGTATTTGCCAGCATCGCGTCCGGCGTATGCACGACTTGATAGCCCAACGGCGCTTTCCAGTAAGGAAAACTGGCGCTCAATTGCGCACAAATTTCCTCGCAAATCTTATCATCTGGCGCCAAGTGTAATTGGGGTTTTACTAGAAAGCACACCGCCATGGTACCGGACTTGCCCTGCACTCGTTGATCGAGCACCCAATGTCCCAAGGCGCCCATGGTATGAATGATCTGCATTGGTAAAGCCGTTTCACTTGGGTATTTAACATACACCGTAGTGAGTTTGGAAAAAACCAACCGATCGAGTTTCGCCAGCACCGGTTGCGCGGCGGTATGGGGCGCCAGCAGGCGGCGCACGCCATCCCAGGCGTTAGCCAGAATGACATGGCGCGCATCGAACTTGGCATCGTCGGTTTTGACTCCGGTAATCGTATCATTGTTGATATCCAGTGCGGTGACCTCATGACCCAGCTTGATCATCCCGCCTTTCTGTTCGATATAGTCCATGGCCCGGTCGGAAAATATACTGCTCATATCCTGACGCATCAATAGCACATCGCCATTGGCGGGATCGGAGAGAAACAGCCAGGAAACCAATTGGATAAACAGTTGCGCCGATGCCAAATTCATCTCCGTGTGTAAGAACATACGGCACAATGGTCTCCAGAAAAATCGGGTCACCCGATCGCGCTGCCCCTGCTGCATGAGAAACTCGGAAACGGATATATCCTCATCCAATACTATCCGGTTGCGGTGGATACCATCGATAAGCCGCAATGCGCGAATTTTTTCCTGAAACGGCACGCCTCTGGCCAGGTACAGACCGGCGCGCACCCCGTAAGGGGCAGGCAAGCCGTAGAGCCGGAAGCGGAATTTGGTTTTACGTTTGCGTCGCAGGACAAGATCGAACGGAATACGTTCATAGTCCTGGTTTTCCCGGATTTTTAATGTACGAAAAATGCTCAGTAAATTACTGTACCCGCCAAACATCATGAGCTGACTTTGGTCTACTGGCATGCCGTCAAATGCGATGCGCCGGGATTTGCCGCCAAGCTGTTTGGCGGCTTCGATCACGGTAACCGGAATTTTCTTGCGGCACAACTCGATTGCGGCACTCAGTCCCGACCACCCACCACCAATGATATAAACTGGTGCGGCTTCATTCATGATTGCATTTGCGTTTGCATGCGCAGGAAACGCAGCTTTTCGCGGCGTGCTGTCTGATACGCCAGCCATATTTTACGACCTGCCGACAAACGACAACGCCGAGTCACGACATCGAAATCATATTTACGAATTTGATCGAGAATGGCACGGTATACCGCCGCCATGATCAAACCACTGCGTTGGGCGTAACGGTCTTCCTCAGGCAACAACGCAAAGGCTTGTTCATAGTATTCCTGCGCGCGCTGCGCCTGAAAGGCAAACAGCGACCGCGTTTGCTCACTATGCCGACCTCGGACAATATCCTCTTCGGTTACGTGAAAACGTGCCAATTCATCCGCGGGAATATATACCCGGCCACGCGCGGCGTCTTCCTTGACATCCCGCAGGATATTGGTCAGCTGAAATGCCATCCCCAGACTGTGGGCGTACTTCAAGGTTTGTCGGTTCCGATACCCGAAAATTTCCACCGCCAGCAGACCTACCGCGCTGGCGACGCGGTAACAGTACAGACTCAGCTCCTTGAAATTGGCATAGCGCTGCTTGTTAAGATCCATGGCCATGCCGTCGATAATTTCCAGAAAATATTCCAAAGGCAAATTGAACTGGTCTTTGTAACAGGCGATGGCTTGATTGACGGGATGTTGCGCTTGATTTTTATAGGCAAGCTGGATATCTTCGCGCCACCAGGCGAGCTTGATACGCGCCACGCTTTCCTCTTTGTACTCATCCACGACATCGTCCACTTCGCGGCAAAAAGCGTATACCGCGGTTAACGCCTTACGACGCTGCTCGGAAAGAAACAGGAAGCTGTAATAGAAACTGGAGCCGCTGCGCGCGGTTACGTTTTGACAATATGCGTCAGGAGTCATAATTCTATTCGTGGCATTGACCCAACATGTTCAGCCCTGAACAGGGGCAGACAGTTTCCTGGCATCGTTGTGGCTGGCAAATCGGATTCCATCAAATACTTAAAATCGGAGCAATTCGGTCATTATATGGCTTTCATTCCCGGCATCAAACCAATATTTCCACCCAGCATGTGGCCGCCGGTCCACGCCAGGTCCGCAAATCGGTCCTGTAATCCCGTGACCACGCCAATTGTGGACGGCACAATGCAGGAAAGGTAATATCGAGCCAGTCATTTATAATTCTCCTATTGACGGTGTCTCGAGAAGGTATTCCCATGTCCATGATTCAAAAAACAAAGAAATATCTCATTGGGGTCGGCCTGGGCGTAGTCATTGGCATACCCATAGGCATGAATATCGGTAAAGATAAACCCATATTCAGCAATCCCTTTGCTGAACGCAATATCACAGGTCAAATAAAAGACAAGGCCAAGGACGCGCTCTCCGACACCAAAAAGGCCCTGCGGGAAAAACTTCAGGATTGAGATCGGCGGTTGCTGCCGCTGTCAGGTTTGATGCTGATGCCGATGCTGATGCTGATGCCGATGCCGATGCCGATGCCGATGCCGATGCCGATGCCGATGCCTCGGCCGTAGGGTGCGTATTACGCACCATTGTTTTTATGCGAACGAAGCCACGCTTCGTTCTGCAAACAAAAGCCGGTGCGTAATACGCACCCTACAGATCCACGCCTTTTTGCGCGCGTACACCGGCGCGAAAAGCGTGTTTGACATCGTTGAGTTCGGTGACTGTGTCCGCCACCGCACATAAGCCGTCCGGCGCGGCGCGGCCGGTGATCACCACATGTTGCATCGGCGGCCGCGCCGCCAGGTCCGCCAGCACGGTCTCCAGCGGCAACCAGCCGTATTTGATGGGATAGGTCAGCTCATCCAGCACCACCAATCCCAGTGAAGCATCCTGCAACAGTTGCCGTGCCACTACCCAGGCCTGGCGCGCGGTTTCAATATCCCGAGCCAGGTTCTGCGTATCCCAGGTAAAACCCTCACCCAGCACATGCCAAATTACGCCGGTCTGCTGCCGGAAGAACGCTTCCTCGCCGGTATCGCTGCGACCCTTGATAAACTGCGCTACACCGACATGCATGCCATGACCCAAGGCCCGAGCCAGCATGCCGAAAGCGGAGCTGGACTTGCCTTTACCATTTCCCGTGAGCACCAGCAGCAAACCCTTGTCCTGATCGGCACGGGCAATGGCCGCATCGATCACGGCCTTTTTGCGTTGCATACGTTCCTGGTGCCGCTGCTCACGGCCGGCGTCTTCAGTGGGATTCATATCGGCTATTCCGTTTTGTGTGGTGCTCGGCTGGGGCTTATTCAACAACCTGTTTCGACAGGCGCTCGATCTGTTCCACCGGTGGAATGGGTTTCTTCTCGTCGGTGATTCCCAATTCCGTGAACTTGCGGGCACTGGGCAGAACCCGGGTATCCAGCGTACCCACCACTCTATTGAAGTGGCCGACGCTGCCATCCAGACTTTTACCGAGTTTGCCCAGGTGCTCTGTCAGGGTGGCGATACGGTGAAATAATTCTTCGCCGAGTTTACGGATTTCCTGAGCGTTGGCTTCCATTTTTTCCTGGCGCCAGCCGTAAGCGACCGCCCGCAACAACGCCACCAAAGTGGTCGGCGTGGCCAGAATAATTTTCTGTTGAAACGCATACTCCAGCAAATTGCGATCCTGATCCAAGGCGGCGCTGAGAAATTGTTCGCCGGGTATGAACAACACGACGAATTCCGGCGTCTGATCGAATTGTTCCCAATAGGACTTCAAGGACAGTTCTTTCACCCGTTCCTTGACATTCTTCGCATGACGTTGCAGCTCCACCTCCCGTTGCGCGGGTTCCGTGGCGTCCAATGCGTTGAGATATCCATCCAGGGGCGTTTTGGCGTCGATAATAATGTCACGTCCGCCGGGCAAGCGCACCAGCATATCGGGTCGCAGTGTTTGGTCGCCGGATTGTACCTGTACTTGTTCGTAAAAATCGCAATGCTCCACCAAACCCGCCAGTTCCGCCAGGCGTTTCAGTGTCATCTCCCCCCATTGACCGCGCACTTCCGGGCGCCGCAACGCCTGCACCAGATTGCGGGTTTCCGATTGCAGAATCTGCTGGGTTTGCGCCATCGACTCCAGATGTTTGCTGAGCGATCCATAGGCTTCCTTACGTTCCATTTCGATGGTGCGAATCTGGGTTTCGGTCTTTTCCAGGGCCTCGCGCAGCGGTTTGAGCATGGATTCGATGGACTTCTCCTTCATTTCCATCTCATTTTTATTTTGCATCTGGGTTTGGGTAAGCTTTTCCTGGGCCAATTTCAAAAAGGACTCGCTGTTACGATGCAACGCATCACTGGCCAACGCCGAAAAAGTATGCGCCATTTTCTCGTTCTGCTGCTGCAGCGTCTGCAGTTGTTGCTGGTGATTTGCGGCGGTGAGTTGCTGCGCCGTTTCCAGCGCGGTATTTTTCTCACGCACGCGCTGCACACGCTGCACCATGATGAGATACATCAGCACCATGCCGGACACAAAGGCCGCCACGGCCAGCGGTATTACCAGAGCGAAATTCATGACGAAAACTCGTTCATTGGTTGTGGTCCTCCACCCAGACAATCGCCTCATCCGGGTGCGCAATCATCGCGTCCGCACCCCAGGTATGCGGCGTCTCGTGGTCGGCGATATAACCGTAAAGCGCCGCCAATGTTTTCATTCCCGCGCGCCGGCCCGCCTCGATATCCCGTTGTGCATCGCCGATATATAAACACTGGTCCGCGGCGCAACCGGTTTGCCGGCAGGCATATAACATCGGCTCGGGATGCGGCTTGTGATTGGCGGTGGTATCACCGCTGACGATGCACGCGGCGCGCGTATGCAACGACAACTGCGCCATCAGCGGATCGGTGAGCCAGGCCGGTTTATTGGTGACCACGCCCCAGCGCATGTCATGGGCCTCGATCCAGCGCAACAGATTCTCGATGCCGGGAAACAGCGTAGTCTGCCGCGCCAGGTTCTGGTGATAAATTTCCAGCAAGCGGCTGCGTAAGGGACCAAATTCGGGATGCTCGGGTGCGATCTGGAATCCCAATTGGATCAGTGCCCGTCCGCCGTGGGAAACCTGCGGCCGGATAACTTCATAGGCCAAGGCTGGACGGTCTTTTTCCCGCAACAAATTATTAAGGGCGAACGCCAGATCCGGCGCGGTATCACACAACGTACCGTCAAGATCGAACAGGATGGCTCGGATTGCGCTTCGCGCCGGGAAACTCATCGGGTACGAAAATGGGCCAGGTAGTTAACGTCAACGTTGGGCGTGGTAAAGTAACCGTGCGTCAACGGATTGTAGCTGATACCCTGCAACTGGGACAAAATCAGGCCCGCCGGCCGGCACCAACGGTCCAATTCCGAAGGCTTGATGAACTTGGCATAGTTGTGCGTACCCTTGGGTAATAGACGCAACAAATACTCGGCGCCCAGAATGCCAAGCACATAGGACTTGGGATTGCGATTCAATGTGGACAGAAACACATCCCCCCCGGGTTTGACCAGTTGCGCGCAGGCATTGATCACCGACACCGGATCCGGCACGTGTTCCAGCATTTCCATGCACGTCACAACATCGAACTGGCGGGCTTGTTCGAGCGCCAGCGCTTCCACGGTAATCTGCCGGTAGGTCACCTGCACCCCGGATTCCAACAGGTGCAAGCGCGCAACCTCGAGCGAGGAGGGGGCCAGATCGATACCGGTGACCTGGGCGCCACCGGCGGCCAGCGCTTCAGAGAGAATACCGCCACCGCAGCCCACATCGAGCACGGTTTTGCCGGTCAACGCCGTGATGTCGGTAATAAATTTCAAACGCAGCGGATTGATCGCGTGCAAGGGTTTAAATTCGCTCTCCGGGTCCCACCAGCGAGCGGCCAGCGCGTTGAATTTCTCCACTTCGCGGGGATCGATGTTTTCAGCAGGTGTCATAGCGGGTTATCCGTCCTTACAATTCAAGAATTATCACGCACACGGGATCCCCGGGCACGCAATTCGTTCATGTTCAAACATGCAGCAGCCCAGGCCGATGTCGCAGTTCCCGTCACCGGTACGGAAAGCTGGCGGGGATTCCGTAACGGCGCCACTTGAGCCGGGTTCTTTGTTCTTGTTCCACAAAACCGGTGCGTCATACGCACCCTACAATCGGTGCCGCCATGGTACGAAGAAGCGCGTTTTACCCGATCTTGCGCCCGACGCGCGGCTGTCTGCGCGTAGCAGCTCAATCAAACTTCCGTATCTTCTCATACCAGCGCTGGGTATTGGCCAGGATGGCGGTTTCGTCCAACGTAAGCAATACCCGGTCCTTGAGCAATTGCTTGCCGTTGACCCACACATGACGCACATGCTCCCGCCCCGCGGCATACACCAGATGGGAGATCGGATGGTACACAGGTTGCGTATCCACGTTGTAGAGGTCGACGGCGGTGATGTCCGCCGCTTTTCCCGGCTCCAGTGAACCGATTTTCTGGTCCAGTCCCAGCGCCTTGGCGCCGTTGAGCGTTGCCATGCGCAGGGCGCTGGACGCGGACACGGCGCTGGCATCGTTGCTCACGGCTTTGGCCAGGAGCGCGGCGGTGCGCATCTCACCGAACATATCAAGATCATTATTGCTGGCGGCGCCATCGGTGCCCAAGGCAACGTTGACTCCGGCGGTCATCAGCCGTCCCACCGGACAAAAGCCGCTGGCCAGCTTCAAGTTAGATTCCGGGCAATGCACGACGTGGGTGCCGGTGGCTGCCAGCAGATCGATTTCCGCGTCCAAAAGCTGGGTCATGTGGACCCCGAGCAGACGGGGCGACAACATGCCCATAGCGTGTAACCGCGCCAATGGTCGCTTGCCGCTGTGACGCGCCGCTTCTTCCACCTCGTAGGCGGTTTCGTGGACATGCATGTGAATCTGTAAATCCAGCTCGTCCGCATACATCATGATTTTCTGCAACGGCTCGTCGGACACGGTGTAGGGCGCATGGGGACCGAAGCAGGTACTGATCAGCGGATCATGCCGGTATTGATCCTGCACCTCCAGCCCCTTGCGTAAATAGTCTTCGGCGTCGCTGGCCCAGGCCGAAGGAAAATCGATAACGATGAGATTGACGCAGGCGCGCATGGCGGCGTGGCTGGCGGCCTTAGCCGATTCCCCGGGAAAGAAATACATGTCATTAAAACACGTGGTGCCGCTGCGCAGCATCTCCGCCATGGCCAATTGCACGCCCTCGTAGACAAAGCCGGCGCTCACATGGGCCGCCTCGGCGGGCCAGATATGGTTCTGCAGCCAATCCATGAGCGGCAAATCATCGGCCATGCCGCGCATCAGCGACATGGGTGCATGGGTATGCGCATTGATCAGCCCCGGAATCAGCACATGATGCGCGAGTTCATGGGTAACCCCACCTTGGTATTTGCGCCGCGCCTCGTCTGAGGGCAACAGTTCAAGGATGTCGCCGCCATGGACCGCGATAGCGTAGTGATCAAACACGGCGCCATGGGGCACCACCGGGACGATCCAGCGGGCATGGATCAGGGTATCGATGTTTTGCATGGGGGAAAGATAACGGATTCCGGGGGCGCTGTCCAAGGCCTCACAAAGGGCTACGGATGCATATGGCGATCAGCGATTTTATGATATGGTTGCCGCCATGAGCGACACCGTACAAGCCATTCGCTGGGAGAACAATCATCTGGTCCTTTTGGATCAGCGCATCCTGCCGCGAGATATCCGTTATTTATCTCTGGATACTTGCCAGGAGACCACACAAGCTATCAAGGACATGGTGGTGCGAGGCGCACCCGCCATCGGCATCAGTGCGGCTTATGGCATTGTCCTGGCCGCTCGACAGCGCTGGCGCGAATCTCCCGCCACCTGGCGTCAGAACCTGCAGCAAGACCTGGAGGAACTGGCCGCTTCTCGACCCACTGCGGTAAATCTGTTCTGGGCCATCGATAAAATGCGTCGAATCATTGAGAAATTACCTGTGGGCCAGAACCCCGAGAAAGCACTGTTGGAGGCAGCCCAGCAGATCCATCGGGACGATATCGAAGCCAATAAGACAATGGGGGAACTGGGCGCGGCCCTGATCAACCAGCCCTGTGCGGTACTCACTCACTGCAATGCCGGCGCGCTGGCCACCGGCGGTTACGGTACTGCCCTGGGAGTTATCCGCAGCGCTTCCGCCGCGGGCAATGTCCAACATGTGTTCGCCGATGAGACCCGGCCGTGGCTGCAGGGGGCCCGCCTCACCGCCTGGGAAATGGTGCAGGAAAACATTCCGGTAACATTATTGTGCGAAGGCGCCAGCGCCTGGTTGATGCGTCAGAAGAAAGTCGCGTGGGTCATTGTTGGCGCAGACCGCATTGCCGCCAATGGTGATGTCGCCAATAAAATCGGCACCTATAACCTGGCGGTTAACGCGCGTCATCATGGCGTTAAAATGATGGTCGTAGCACCCACCACCACTATCGATATGGAAATAGCCGACGGTAGCGCCATCCCCATCGAACAGCGCAGCCAGGACGAGGTTTTAAACGTCAATGGTCAGCCCATGGCAGCGACCGGCGCCGATGCGTGGAATCCGGCGTTCGATGTTACCCCGGCAGCACTGATCGACGCCATCGTCACCGAGCGTGGTGTGATTTTCCAGCCTGATTCGGTCAAGATGGCCGCCGTGATGGAAAACGGCTGATTTTCCCCCGCCCAATTTTCTCAGATTGCCTGAATTTGCTTCTCATCGGATTTATTGCTGAGGCAATAGGGGCGGACTATGGTACAATCCCAGCCCGCATAACTGATGTGACGCAATAGTCCGATTACCCACCGGATCCATGATAACCACAATTACAAAAGCACAATAAATGGAATTCGCCAAAGAAATAAGTTCGGTCAATCTCGAAGACGAAATGCGGCAGTCCTATTTGGCTTACGCCATGAGCGTAATCGTGGGACGAGCACTACCGGATGTGCGTGATGGTCTGAAACCGGTACACCGGCGGGTATTGTACGCCATGAGTGAACTGGGCAATGACTGGAATAAGCCCTATAAGAAGTCCGCGCGTATCGTCGGTGACGTTATTGGTAAATATCACCCTCATGGCGACACTGCGGTGTACGACACCATCGTGCGCATGGCACAACCGTTTTCAATGCGTTACATGCTGGTGGATGGGCAGGGTAACTTCGGATCGGTGGATGGCGACGCGCCGGCAGCCATGCGTTACACGGAAATCCGCATGGCGCGCATTTCCCACGATTTGCTTTCGGATCTGGAAAAACAGACGGTCGATTTCGTCCCCAACTATGACGAATCGGAGCACGAACCGACCGTGTTGCCCACGCGCGTACCGAATTTGCTGATCAACGGCTCATCCGGTATCGCCGTAGGCATGGCCACCAATATCCCACCCCATAATCTGGTGGAAGTGGTCAATGCCTGCCTGGTGCTGATCGAAAATCCCGCTATCGATATCAACGGTTTGATGGAACATGTGCCGGGCCCTGATTTTCCCACTGCCGGCATTATCAATGGCGCCAAGGGCATCCGTGATGCGTACCGCACCGGGCGTGGCAAAATATATGTCCGCGCGCGCACCGAAGTCGAAATTGATGAAAAGACCGGTCGCCAGACCATTCTCATTCACGAATTGCCTTACCAGGTTAACAAAGCGAATCTGATCGAAAAGATCGCCTACCTGGTAAAAGACAAGAAAGTCGAAGGCATTTCCGAATTACGCGATGAATCCGACAAGGACGGCATGCGCGTGGTTATCGAACTGCGTAAAGGCGAAGTGGCGGAAGTCCTGCTCAACAACTTATATCAACACACGCAATTGCAGAATGTGTTCGGCATCAACATGGTGGCGCTGGTCGATGGCCAGCCCCGGTGCCTGAACCTCAAGGAAATCCTGGAAGCCTTTATTCGTCACCGCCGTGAAGTGGTGACCCGGCGTACCGTGTTCGATCTGCGCAAAGCGCGCGAGCGGGCCCACATCCTGGAAGGTCAGGCAGTGGCATTGGCCAATATCGACGCCATTATCGCCCTGATCAAGGCGGCGGCCAATCCCGCTGAGGCCAAGGAAAAGATCATGGCCCGTGATTGGGAACCCGGTGTGGTGGTCGCTATGCTGCAACGGGCGGATGCCGCGATGTCGCGTCCGGACGATCTGGCCAAGGAATTTGGTCTGTCGGACGCCGGTTATCGCCTGTCCGACGCCCAGACCCAGGCGATTCTGGATCTGCGCCTGCACCGGCTCACGGGACTGGAACAGGAAAAGATCGTCAATGAATATAAAGAAAAACTGGATCTGATTCAGGAACTGCTGGAAATCCTCACCAACCCCGAGCGGTTGATGGCGGTCATCAAGCAAGAGCTGATGGAAGTGAAGGAACAATTTGGCGACAAGCGGCGCACGGAAATCGCCTCTACCCAGCAGGATCTGTCCATGGAGGACTTGATCAGCGAGGAAGAAGTCGTGGTGACCCTATCCCACGAGGGTTATGCCAAAGCTCAGCCCTTGTCGGCCTACCGGGCCCAGCGACGCGGGGGGCGCGGCAAAACCGCCACCACCGTCAAAGAAGAGGATTTCGTCGACACCCTGTTTATCGCCAACACCCACGATACCTTATTGTGTTTTTCCAGCCGGGGTAAAGTGTATTGGATGAAGGTATATCAGCTGCCGCAAGCCAGCCGTACCGCGCGCGGCAAACCGATTATCAACCTGTTGCCCCTGGAAGAAGGGGAACGGATCAATGCGGTGCTGCCGATTCGGGAATTTGAAGCGGATAAATTCGTGCTCATGGCGACCGCCAGCGGTGTCGTGAAAAAGACTTCATTGCTGGAATTCTCGCGTCCTCGGGCCAGTGGCATTATCGCCATTGAACTCAAAGAGGAAGACCAGCTGGTGGGCGTCAATATGACCAGTGGTCAGCACAAAGTGTTACTGTTCAGTTATAAGGGCAAGGTGATCAATTTCGACGAGGCGGCAGTGCGGCCCATGGGGCGTACCGCAGGCGGGGTACGCGGCATCAAACTCGCCGAGGGCGATCAGGTGATTTCCCTGATCTGTACCGATTCGGAAGACGGCTATGTGCTTACCGGTACCGGTAACGGTTATGGCAAGCGCAGCCTGATCAAGGATTACCCGGTGCAGGGGCGTGGCGGGCAGGGTGTGATCTCGATCCAGGTGACGGAACGCAATGGCAATGTGGTAAGTGCGTTGCGGATCGGCGATGACGATGAAATGATGCTGATTACCGACTTGGGCACCTTGGTACGCACCAAGGTAAGCGAGGTATCGGTAATGGGCCGCAATACTCAGGGGGTGCGGCTGATAAATCTTTCCGAAGGCGAACAATTGGTGGGCATCGCACGCATCGAGGAACCAGAGGATGAGGATGCCGATGTTGATGCTGAAACTGATGCTGATGCTGATGCCGATGCCGATGCCGATGCCGATGCTGATGCTGATGCCGATGCTGATGCCGATGCTGATGCTGATGCTGATGCTGATGACCAGGCCGATGACGACGTGGACACGGAAGCGTAGGGTGCGTATTACGC
>JAHECY010000162.1 GCA_024641505.1 Gammaproteobacteria bacterium | reverse complement strand
TTGGCGTATTCCACTACAGTATAGTTGGCATTGCTGAGTGCGCCAGGGCCCTGGGTCACTATCCCGGCCCAGTCATTGCCCTGTTTGTTGGCCTGGGCGGAAGTCAGGGTGATGGGGGCGGTCTCGGTGCCGTTGAGATTAAGCTGGCCGAGGTTGCGTGGCTATTGATAGGTATAGCAAAATACCAAATGATTAGTTCAAATCTTGTCAGGATTTCTGGATAATGAGCAAAGGAATTCCCGTGCATTTCAAGGTTATAGTGGAGACTGTCATCGTGAAGAATGAATATACCGCGGTTATGAAACAAGAAGACGATTGGTGGATTGGCTGGATTGAGGAAATTCCAGGTGTTAACTGTCAGGAAAGAACCTATGAAGAATTGAAGGAAAGTTTGGAAGTGACTTTGAAAGAAGCTCTGGAGCTTAATCGCCAGGATGCGCTGAGTTCCGCGGGTACCGGGTATACGGAAGAAAAAATTGCCGTATGAAAAGAAATGAGCTGCTCCAGTACCTCCGCAGTCAGGGATGTGAACTTCTGCGGGAAGGTGGCAAGCACTCATGGTGGCAAAATGCAGCATTGAATAAGCGATCCGCTATTCCAAGACACACCGAGATCAAAGATATTCTTGCCAGAAAGATCTGTAAGGATCTTGGTGTTGAACCAATTAAGTAACATCATCTCCCGTCCATCACATGCACACTAAAATGTAATCCCCACCATCCCATCACCCACCGGCACATAACTCGGCAATCCCCAGCGGTTACTGGTTTCCAGGGTGTCCGACGCCGTGCATGCGCCGTCACCGCTGGCTTCGAGCCGAAAGCGTTTGCCTTCGCGATAACCGATACCCCGAAAGGTGCTGATGCGGGTGGCGCTGGCGGCCAGTTTTCCCTGGGCCTCCAGGGTGATCGTGCTGGCGTGCACGGTTGTGTCATTGACGCGCCAGGTAAGCTTATTGGTCGGCGTGACCTGGATTTCTTTATTGATGGTATGCACGACCGGCGTTTGATCCTGCTCTGTGAGAACGGCAAAGCGGGCATATTCACCGGGCTTAAGCAGGCTGATCGTCACCTGGGGTGCGCTGGCCTTGCCGAAGGTGAAGCCGATGTTCTCGAAGCTGATCGGCGCGACTTGGGTGAGATACCCGAGACTGGTCCGCTCGTCCTCGGTCAGAGTATTCTTGTCGTCAACGGTGTTCAGTACGATCTTGTCGTTGAAGCACAAGGTGTCGGTGTCATTCATCTGCGCCACGTACACCGGCTCGAAGATATCCTTGGTGGCCACCACCACCGCATCGGCTTCGTTGCCCAATGGTCCGCGGTACACTACTTGCAGGAACAGGTTATAGGCGTTGATGGGAAGGGTTTCGGTCGGAGAAAATTCGAAGGTGAATTCCGTGGGCTGGCGGATATCGCCGGTGAGGATCACCGGCTCGGACACGGAGATATACTCTTCGCCGCCGGTGAATGTGGTTTCCGTGCAGCCGGTGGGAAAGCCGGTGCTGTCACCCCAACCGTATTCACCGGAAAGATCACCCTGGTAGCACATGTTGCGGCGGTATTTCGCCACCACGCGCAGTTGGCCGTCGGCGCCCATGTTTTCGCCCGCCGGGCTGGTGTTGCGGATCTTGAGCTTCACTTTTTTAAAACCGAACACGGTTGTGGTGTTCTTGACGACGGGAATACCGGGTTCTATTACGCCCTGTTCCCGGGTGGCGTCGATCAGGCCATAAATACCGTCGTCGGGCGGCATGATCTCCATGCGGCCGCGAAAGAAGTAGTTGATCAACCCGGCGCTGTAGGCGACGGCGCGGGGGATGGTGAGGGCAACGGTTTCATCGTAAACTGTGAGATCGGTAGTATATTTATACTTCTCCAGTTCCTGTCCGTAAAGCAAGTCGTGTTCGTTAGTGAATGAATCTTTCCAAACACTCTCCGTGGTCAATGCCACATCCTGTTTTTCCATGAAAGGAAATAGTCGGTCATTGACTTTGCCGCGTAAATAATATTGCATTTCATCAATGGATTCATTTCTCACAGAGCGGGCGTATTGGTAGTAACTGCGATCGTTACTAGGGTGATGATATTCGTTATTGCCTAATCCGGTACCAAAGGAAAAAAATCCGCGGTTACTGTAATCCGCTAATCCTTTACCGTTGACAATGCCATCCACTCCTTGACTAGTGCTCCAAGCCTCCGCATAACCGTGAAAGGTGGGAATGGGATAGCCGTCATAATTTAAAGGAGCGTGGTTCAAGTAAGTGCGAGTGACACCGCCGGGTCCGCCAACTTGATACGTTGATGATCCGGTAGCACGGGCTTCGATATACCCTTCCACTGCGCTTTCATGGCCGGTGATCCATTCTTCGATAAGCTCGTTACCTTTGCCGCTGTGTGGGTCGTTGCGAGTATGTTGCGGCTGCCCCATATCCTGTAAAATATGTACAATATCTCCCAGGGTACGGAAGGTGGTGGCCCAATAAGCCAGCCGGTCTTGCTCAGTGGCGGCGCGTGGTTGGCAATTCTGAAATATACCTTTACTATCCATGCTGGAACATTGCATTCCGACACTTTTGTCCAAGCTTCCATCGTAGTCTAACTTGGCGCCTACTAGAGCGCGAAACATGGCTTCGCGTGCATCGCGGACGGTAAAGTGATTGAGCCGCTCGGTTTCATTGTTATTTTCATCCGTCAGGGCATTGGTCGCACCGATGCCCCAATCGACAGCCTTCCGAAAACGGTACAAGGTTGAAAATGGTACTGTTAGGGGGCGATTGAGTGCGGGATCAAAAAAGTGATTGACGACTCGGATACTATCGAGAAAGTAACCATATTCTTGTTTGTAAGGGTTATCATCCGGTTGACCAATTTTTTCTACTGCGTCTGTATTGTCATCCTCGCGAATCGCGCCACGCATGAGCCATCCGGAAGGATTTAATGAACTTTTAAAATCATTCCCCTGCTTATCGTTAGTGCTTGGTATGTAGGTTGTTGAAAATATATCTACTCTGCGAATATCGCTAGTGGTGTCAGAAAAGTCATAGTAAAATATTTCTCTTGATTCAGCACTTCCGCCGAGCGTCATCTCAGAATGAACGCCAAGGTCTTTGAAAGTTTCTGGATTTTCAAAGAGATCGCTTTTCTCGAAAGAATGGTATGTCATGTATCCGTGGGTTGCCAATTCAAAGGCTTGTACGGGAAAAGAAACCAAGATCAAAACAAACAAATATTTATACATAAAATCATTCCGATAATTAATATCTACTATTTGAGATCATCTACTGTTAGAAATCTTGGTGCATCCGTACTCTTCAGCGCATCCAACGCATAACTTTCAATTCTCTTAACTTTTCTTATTTCTTCATCAGAGTTGGCAATGTTCATTCCCTCTTCATACATGGCATGCAAGAAAAGATACCGTGCTTTTCCACTTTCGCCAGCACCGCTGCATCGAGTCCAAACCTCCATTTTTCCCCAGTTTTCATATATATCTTTTTTTGATCCGTCGAAGGGTTTAAGCTTGATCTCCATATCGGTGCTGACTTTTTCATGAACATACTGATATTCATAACCTGCTCGATAAACATGCAGTGTCACGGTTTGATATTCGGTTCCCTTGCCCCGCTCTTTCTCGTTTTTCCAGGCAGGCAACACATATCGCCCATTGTCATCGGTCTTCGCACTAGCCATATAGAAACAGGCGACGCCACCGTGTCCTAAAAAACTGCTGTAGGCACCCAGCCAGGAGGCCAACACCACGGTGTCAGACAAGGGACTTCGGGTGTCCTTATCGATAATTGTACCTTGATAGGCAGGCCAGGATTTCGCCATGGTCGAGCAACCGGTGGTTAGGGCAAGAAAACCTACTAGCGCTAGGGTGTAGATAAATCGGAAGTTGTGGTGGTTGGTTTTCATAATTACATGCTCTCGATACGCCAGGCGCCGTCGCCGGACCGGAGGAACAAAACAGGATAGGCGTATTTAATACCTGATTTTTCTCTAACAATGGTATATTCAGCGTAAGACTTACCGATGGTGCCATGGGACAACACACCCAGAGCATCGACCGCCGCAGGTAGCGAATCACCCAAGATGGTGAACAATTTTTCATAACGCGACCGAGAGCTACCCCCAATGAATACCAAGGCGCCAGGAATATCATTGACACGCAAGCGATCCATCATTCCATTGAAAATACCCCGCAATTGGGCATCAAGTTGTTCAACGGACTGTTCCGCCACTATCGCCAGCTTATTCACCTGCACCCGATCCTCGGCATCAGTGATTGATATTGTGGCCACGGCATCCCCCTGTGTGTCATAGGAATGACTCAACGGTGTCGTGAGATCCGCGGTGTCGATCTCCAGCGTTCCATCCGTGTCAAAATCCACACTGACATGCGCGAGCGAAATGTTTCTCGGATTATTGATCGTCAGGTTAACGCTCAGCGGTACCAACCCCGTATACCGATCCGCCGCTACCGTGATCGGCGAGGTGGCGGTGCTGGTGACGGCTATGGTTTTTTGTGCCGTCTGCCCATCGTCCGTCACCGCTTTCGCAATCAATATATTACTGCCCGGCGCCAGATGAACGTTATTCACATACCACCTACCCTCGTAATACAGCACCGGCCGGCCGTTGAGCGTGATGGTCACCGTATCCGGTCCGGCGTAGCTGCCTTGAATGAGAATCGTATCGCCATCGATACTCGCCACGTCCACGGGTGAGGTGATGCTCAGATCCGACAGCAGGGGCACATCGGCGCTGCGTTGAACCTGGATCGGTGTGGTGGCGAGATAGGTGGCGTTGCTGCTGTCGGTGATGTAGGCCGTGGCGGTGTAATGGCCACCGTCGGTATACAAATGACTAAAGCTATTCGTGGTGGTGATCGTCTCATCGATCAGGCCATCGCCGTTGTAATCCAT
>JAHECY010000076.1 GCA_024641505.1 Gammaproteobacteria bacterium | reverse complement strand
ACGCGGCACCGTACGCGCCCAGGCCGGACAAACGCAAGGCGCCGTCGACGACATGCGCCACGTCATCGAAGCGCTGCGCACTGGCAGTGACCGTGAAAAGATGCGCAATGCTCTGATTCAATTAGGTATGGCCTACCGACGGGCGGATGATTATCAACAGGCCACCGCCTGCCTCACCGAAGCACTCGCGGAATCCCGGGCCATGAACGACGCCCGACATACCGCCGACACCCTGTATCATCTTGGCACCGTCGGCTGGAGTATCGGACGCAACGACCAGGCTCTCGACTACCACCAACAGGCGGTGGATATCTGCGAACACGCGGGTTTCGACGATCTGGTCGCGGTACAGGCCCATCATGGTCGGGGCGAAGCCTACTTCGCAAATGCGGAGCCCCTGCCCGCCATCAAGAGCTACACCAAATCACTGATGCTTGCGCGCAGCATCGGCGACAAGAGTTACGAATCCGAAAATCTGATGATGATAGGTCATGCTTACGTTGGTACCAGGGGGGTGGGCGACTACATGCTTGCCATTGAGAATTTCAACACCGCATTGGACATTGCGCATGCCGCGGACTTGCAATGGCATTTCGGCCCGACGCTGCTGGGACTCGACCACGCCCGGGCATGCATCGGACACTACGGTGAGGCCTGGGCAGGTATGCGGAAAACCATGCGTTGGCTTCAAAGCCTTAAGCAGGTACGATATCAACTCATCGGCCTCGATTGCATGGGTCATCTCCTGCTTGATCTGAACTTGAATGAAATGGTGATCCAACATCTGGAACGCGGTATCGAGCTGGGACGCGATCATGGGATTCTGTTCTGGCACGCGACACTCGCGACCCATCTTGCGGTTGCGCGGTGCCGACTGGGCATAGATGTCACTACAACGGCACTGCAGGACACACTCGCTGAAACGCGCCGGGCCGCGGAACGTTATATGACGGTTCGGTGCCTTAACGGTTTGGCGGAAATTGCGCATGTCACGGGCGACACGCGCGCTTGCCGCCGGTATAGCGACGAGCTGCTTGCGCTTGCTGAAGCGAACGGTTTGCGCGAACTCGAAGCCCATGCACGACGTTGGCGTGGCGAGGTTATGCTTGCGGAAAAAGACTACATGCAGGCACAGGCTGAATTATCTCGCGCCACAGTGCTCGCGGAAAAAATCGGGCGCACACGCTTGTGCCTGGATTTGCAATCCACGCTGGCGCGTTTGCATACCGAACAGGGAAGTTTGTCGGCCGCGCGATACCATCACGCCGCGGCGCACGCGCTGCGGACTGCTATCGAGAACAGCCTGGCATCCTCCGAACTCAAGGCACGCCTGCCCGGCACAGATAACAGGACATAACGATGGACTTTCCAGACATCAACACCAACCGACTTGCTCTGCGGGAAATAGACAGCGCGCTGGGTTTTGTCGAGGAAGGATTAAGAAGGCAAAGCGGTTACTGGAAAGGCAACTACCATGACCTGAAGTGTTTTGGTTTGCTGCGCGCGGAGTTCAGGAATACTACATTTGCACCATCAGCAAGGATATAGCAAGGATTTCCGGCCGTACTTGCCGCTGTTAGTTTACTGGTAAGGCGTGCCGGCATGGATCACCATGCCGGTGCCGCCGCCCCCTAGGCCACCTGCGCCTGCGCCGGTTGATTCGGATCCAAATGACCGAACTGCATGGCCTGCAATGCTTCCGCCTGTAATGGTGCTGCCAACTTGTTCAGTTCACATACCCCGTAGGTCGTGCCCAGCGAGGTGCGCAATGGCCGCTGACCGTAGGGTAAAGCCACCAGTTCCACGACAACATCCGCGATGTGTTGCGGATCGGATTTGGGATGCGATTTCATAAAGTCTTCAAATCCCTGGATCATGGCTTCCGGCACATCCGCCAAGGCTCCATAAGCGGTGGCACGCGATGTGTCGTTCGCGCGCACGGTTTTATTGATAAGTCCGGTATTGAACGGACCAGGCTCGATCAAGATGGAATCGATACCGCTGCCGGACAACTCATAACGCATTGCTTCCACCGCCGCTTCCAATGCATATTTACTCGCACAGTAGATTCCCATGAATGGAAAAACCAAACGGCCGGCCACCGAACTGGTGTTGATGATTAGACCTTCTTGTTGTCGGTGCATGAACGGTAGCACCGCCCGGTACATACGCATCGGCGCAATAAAATTGGTCTCCATTTGCACGCGCACCTGCTCGATCGTAAAGGCTTCCGTGACACCCACGTAAAAGAGGCCGGCATTATTGATCAAAACATCGATGCGGTCATTGTCAGCCATCACGGTGTCCAGGGCGCGATTTACCGATGACTGATCCAGTACATCCAACGCCAACACGCGAATATCGTGTCTGGTTGCCTTGGCATGCTCCACCATGCGCGATTTGAGTTCGGCGTTGCGGCCATCGCTATCACGCATACCCGCATAAACCCGGTGACCCTCTGCGGCCAGAGACTTGACCATGTAGGCACCCATACCGCTGGTGCCACCGGTGACTAAAATGATTTTTTTACTCATATTTCCTCCTTGGGGTTATAATACGACCAGTCGTCTATTTTTGAATTAAAAAAACTACCCAGCCAAATACTGTAAAATCAATCGCTTGGATTGTAACAACGGTGCTTTGTCCTTTTTCAAACGCATGCGAATCAAAGCTCCCTCCCAGGCGTCCAGGCAAAAAGCCGCCAAATCTTCCGGGGCAATATCCGTGCGCATGCTGCCATCGGCCTGACCTTGATCCGTGAACTCCTGAAAGGAACGAGCGAATTTATCCATGGTTTTATCCAAGGTGCGGCGGCACAAATCGCTGACATCACCCACTTCCGTGGCCATATCACCCACCAGACACCCATCCGTGTAATTTTTTTCTTCGTATATCTTGATCAGGAAATCGAACACCGACTCGAACCGCGCCAATGCCGTGCGGTCGTCGCGCCGCGCCGCTACGGCCAACAAATCGATCAGGAGATCACCATAGAAAGTAATCGCTTGGATGGCGAAATCTTCTTTACTTTCAAAGTAGTTATAAAATGAACCCTTGGGTACTTTAACCTGGGCCAGCAGCTCCTTCAAACCGATGCCGTGATAGCCGCGTTGACTGAACAAAGCGATACCGGCTTCCAGTAAGCGGGTTTTGTTCTCTTCAACTTTTGATGGCTTCGGCATGGCAAAATAATACGACCAGTCGTCTTGTTTGTCAACGAAAGAAATCTGCGATGTTGATCTCGATCCACAAGACGCAGACCCTGCCATCTCCGCTGGCCGGGTGATGTGCAAAAAAAACGGGCGCATCTGCGCCCGTTTTCCGCGCTGCCAATGCGCGCGATGATTCCCGAGGCCTTGCTAATCCACCACTACCGATACATGGGTGAAGTCCACGAAAATTGCCGAACCTTCCATATCGTTCAGGTCATCGCTGACATCGCCGGTATCCTGCACGCTGGTGAAAATATTTTCGGCGGGCACAAAATCAGCATGGTAACCCAAGGTGCCCCGATAGTTCGCTTCGGCATTGAACTGGGTCATCGTATTAATGGTTTCCAGCCCCTTAAAAAGCGATTTAGGCGCGCTCATCGTAATCAGGTTCCCGTCGACCGCGAGGTCAATATCACCGACACTCGTTGAAAAGGTGTTGTTGGTCTGGGTGCCCTCCAGGTAGACCCACAATACCGCGCCGATATCGGTAATCGTCGAGGTCTCGGCGGTAGTTTCGGGGCCTCTGTCACTGCTTACCGCGAATTCCACATCGCCGGCACTGACGTCATTGCTGCCGTCCACGTCGAACACGACCCGCCATTCAAAGACATGATCCATGCCGCGAGGAATTATCGGTGGCAAATCCTGCAATGTCAGCACCACCGTCACCGATCCTTGCGCCTGGGGATTGCCGCAGAGCGGGGTGATTTGTCCCTCGGTTTTAGCAACGCGCTGAAATGAAAAGGTGACGCCTTGATACGTTGACGATACGGCGTTGCCACCTGCTTCGATCTGAATATCGGACACCTCTCCGTCAGGATTCCTGGCGGAAATGGTGTTACCATTCTCGGCCAGAATATCGAACCGATTCACACCGAAACAAGAAAGGTCCTGGTCATAGACGTAGTGCAGTATATAGTCACTTTTCTTGACCATGTATTGTTGAGCCTCAAAGATATTGGCTCCATACACCGCATCATTGGCAATACGGCTGTTACTGCTGGCGCTATCACTACCACCACCACCGTTGCATCCAGATACCCCAAAGGCCAGCACAAAACACACTCCCACCCCACTTTTAAATCTCATTATGTAAACTCCTGTTCTTTTATTTACGTCGACTACAGGACTAATTTTACCCCAGTTCGAGACCTAATGGCATTTTGAGAATATTGTTATGCCAATCAATCCCGTGGTATGTATTAAAAATTAATCCGTAAATAACCGGCATAAAATATATCTTTCAGGCAACTATTACTTCATCCACCCGGGCGCGGTAATTCTTGAATATCGTGGCCGTCCCTATAAGGTAATCGCTAATGAAACCAACACCATTGCCCGCGTCATCCGTCCCGTTACCAGAGCAAAAGACCATTTATCCGTCGCCGTTCGCGGCGCAGGTGGAAGGAAGAGCCAAGCGTAAACTTGGTGATCATTTTGGTTTAAGCAACTTTGGGGTAAATTTGACCCAACTGTTGCCAGGCGCGGTTTCCGCCCTGCTGCATCATCATTTGAAACAGGATGAATTTATTTACATCCTGCAAGGGACGCCGACCTTGGTGCTGGGAACACAGGAGCATGTGTTAAATCCGGGAGACTGTTTTGGTTTCAAAGCCGGTAACGGCGTGGCACACCAGCTTGTGAATCGGTCGACGGCATTGGTTGTATACATCGAAATCGGAGACCGCACCGCGGGTGATGAAGTCGAGTACCCCAATGACGATCTCAAGGCAACGCAGTTGGCGAACGGCGCATGGGCATTAACTCATAAGGACGGTCGACCTTATTGAATGACAGCGCAGTTCACAGTGGCTAAAGAATTCTTGAGCGCGATCGCCATCGCGTTAACGTTTATCGCGTTTCTACCCTATATTCGCTCCATACGGCAAGGCGTCACACGGCCGCATGTTTTTTCCTGGGTGATCTGGGGCTCGACCACGTTCGTGGTTTTTCTGGCCCAGCTTGCCGATAACGGCGGCGCTGGCGCCTGGCCTATCGGTGTTTCCGGTATAATCACGATCTATGTCGCGTTTCTGGCCTATGCCCGGAAAGCAGACAGCGCCATAACGCAAACGGATTGGTGGTTTTTTCTGGCGGCCATCACCTCCCTGCCCTTATGGTATCTAACCGACGATCCCTTATGGGCAGTGGTCATCTTGACAACCGTGGACAGCCTGGGCTTTGGGCCGACATTTAGAAAAGCCTATTTTCACCCCTTCGAGGAGCAACTGGCATTTTATTTACTGATGGCGACCCGCAACTTGATCGCCATCAGCGCATTGGAACACTACTCACTGACCACCGTCATGTTTCCGGCAGTGATTGCGGGGGCCTGTTTTATCTTCATGGTAATGGTATTGTATCGCAGACATAGGCTGGCGATCCCGTAACAATCCTTTTGCACGCCCTGAGGCTGACTATCGAGTATGGAAGGTACATGGCAACTGGTCTGGGGAATGATCTTCGGCTCCATCGGTTTTGGATTCTTCCTGTACGGGAGGAAGCAACATGCGCCGGTGCCGCTGGTAACCGGCATCGTGCTGATTATCTTTCCTTATTTTATCGCTAACATATACGCATTGGTCGTGGTCGGGTGCGCGCTGATTGCGCTCCCCTATTTTCTACGTCTCTAGCCCTGGCATCATGACTTTGCGTGCACCTGACACGCAGGCTGGCGTCCGGTTCGGATGGAAGTCTTGCTTGAAAGGTCAAGGCGCTTCCAGGAACCCGTACTGAAACCTTCATCAAGGCCAGCAATGTACCCGTCCATATGCCACTCAGCGGCAGGACACTGTCATTTGACGCCCAAGGCAAGTGCGTGGCGGGGTAGTGATTGCCTTGAAGGAAAGTAGCTGGCCAGGGACTAACGCGGCACTTGCCCGCAAGCCATCCACGGAGCGCTGTGTAATGACAACAAAAATCGCCTTGGCCCTGGGAAGTGGCGCCGCCCGTGGCTGGTCCCATATCGGTGTCATCCAGGCACTGGCCCATCTGAACATTCGGCCATCGATTATCTGTGGCAGCTCCATCGGTGCTTTGGTCGGAGCGGTACATGCGTGCGGTCACCTTGAGCAACTGACGCAATGGCTGGAGCGGATCACTTGGCTGGACAGTGTGCGCCTCGCGGATTTCCAGCTGCAGAAAGGTGGCTTCATCAGCGGCACCAATCTCATGAATTTTCTGAGCCGTTTCATCGATATCAAGCGTATCGAAGAACTGCCGATGCCGTTTGTCGCGGTCGCCACGAACCTGATCACTGGTCAGGAAGTCTGGCTCAAGGAAGGATCAGTGGTCGATGCGGTGCGGGCGTCCATTGCCCTGCCCGGCGTGTTCACACCCGTGCAAAACCGCGACCGCTGGCTGATTGATGGCGGGCTGGTGAATCCCGTGCCCATTTCCGCATGCCGGGCCATGGGCGCCGATCGCGTTATCGCCGTGAATCTCAATGGCGACATTGTCGGCAAGCACTTCAATCCCAGTCACCGTACCATACCCACTGATGTCAACGGCAGCGCTGACTGGGAACTGTTACAGCAGCTATTGGCCATCATGCCTGACTCCCTGAAAGACCGGGCCCGGCCTTTTCTCAACAAAAACAAGCCCGAGACCGCGGGTCCTGGCCTGTTCGACGTGCTTGCCGGCGCCATCAACATCATGCAGGACCGGATTACCCGTAGTCGCATGGCCGGCGATCCCCCGGATGTCTTGATTGCGCCCCGCTTGTCGCATATTGAGTTAATGGGTTTTGATCGAGCTTCGGAGTGCATTCAGGCCGGCTACGACGCCACTCTGGCCCAGAAAACTCAATTGGAATTGGTGCTAAGGTAACCAGCAGTTTACTTGTCTATGGAGAATTGGTGAGACCACAGAAAGCGACAAAGCAAACAGCTGACGCCGCGGCCTCGCCACCATTCAAGTCGCCTTGGTTTTGATCGCACCACAGCGTTGACATACCCACTTGCTGACCAGCTTTCCCTGCTTGACATCGAACACCTGATCGCCGACCAACTCCCATTTATGAAATCCATCACGGCACAACGATTTGCCTCGATGTTTCACCGCAGGTTTTTTGAGCTTAAAAGGTAGAATATCGCCCATAATCAAGATACTATCGCCATTGAGGGACGTGGCCTTGGCCGCTGGTTTTGACTAGAATAACCGGCTTCCAGTGATTCTGCCAAGTCACTCGGCTGTAGCGTTGTATAAAGGATGCAACATGCTGGAACTTAGACCCACCTGCGAACATTGTAATAAAGCGTTGCCACCGGAGTCCCATGAGGCACGCATATGTTCCTATGAGTGTACGTTTTGCGCCGATTGTGTCGACGCCGTACTGAGCAATGTTTGTCCGAACTGTGGCGGCGGCTTCACACCGCGACCGGTTCGACCCACAACTTGCTGGCGCAACAACAATTTTCTCGGCAACGATCCCGCCAGCACCACTGTAAGACACCGGCCGGTCGATTTAGAGAACCACATTCAGTTCTCTGCCGCGATACGCGCTATTCCGCCCGAAAAGCGCTGAAAATAGTTATGTCAAAAATGTCGGCGTACCTTCAATTTTTCTTGAACGTTTCTGCTTAATTTCTCGCCAACACCTGCAGTCTCAATGTAATCCTTTTGTGTAAAATGTGACGTGCCAAGATACCAGCCCCGCGCTAACGCGACCGGATCTGATTAACTTAATAAAGCTTATCGAGGTAGGAACACCATGAATTGGCCAGAAGACGCAGACGGAGATGTTTTTCGACGACTCGAAGCGGAAAACTTTGATTTTTCCAAGCAATACACCATTGATTTCAAAGTTGATTTCAGCAACTGGCCACCCACCCGCGAAGCTTTGGACACGCTGCGTTCGGCCTACCCCGGCATAGAAATCATAGAATCTGCCGGCGAGGGCGCCAATGGGAAAGGCTATGCCGCCTTTCAAATCAGCGATAGCGTAAGCTATGATTTGGTGACCGCAACTCAATCCAAGGTCACAAAAATAATGAAACGATACGGTGGCTGGTGTTACTCTTGGGGAATCCAGGCCAACTGACACCCACGCACGATTCTAATTTTATGTACGCTTCCACAGAACAAGTCACCGCCGCTCAGGCCGTCTACACCCGCGGTACACCGGCGATCTATGATTACCTGGTGCTGGGTCTTGCCAACCGGTTTATATGGAAATGCCCTAGTCAGAATATTGTTGCCCTTTATGACAAATACGTATCGGCGAATCATCTGGACGTGGGCGTAGGTACCGGCTACTTTCTGGATCGCTGCCGATTTCCCTCGGACACTCCGCGGATCGCATTGATGGACCTTAATCCAAAGGCGCTGGCATACACCGCCAACCGCATCAAGCGTTACCACCCTGAGTGCATACGACGCAACGCACTGGCGCCATTCACGCTCAATGGTGAGAAATTCCAAACCATAGGCATCAACTACCTTTTACATTGCCTGCCAGGCCCGATGCTCGCCAAAGCGGTTGTATTTGACCACCTCAAGACCTTGCTGAAACCCGGTGGCATGCTTTTCGGTGCCACACTGGTACAGGGCCCCATGCCCCACACTGCCACGGCGAAATGGTTGATGGAGTTATATAATAAAAAGGGTATTTTCTCCAACCGTGAAGACAACTTTGATGACTTGTCACGCGCACTGCGGCGACGGTTTCGCGAGGTATCAATCGAGGCAAGGGGATGCGCGGCACTTTTTACCGCACGTGTCTGACAATCGCCTCTGCGGCGCGTCAATGCAGCAGCACTGATTCCGGTATGGTTGTTTTATGGTTGTTTAACCAGACCTGATCCTCGATGCCACATTGTGGTATATACCCGGTGACGGTATCCATCAGAATTGCCCGTACTTTCTCATTGTCAAAATCACTACAGGCCAGCGTCAACTTATTCAGAATGCCTGCCAGACTTTTCCACGGTAGCTCCGCTTCCTTGGCTTGCATTATTCTCGAGTGTCTAGTCGGCTGCACATTACAACCAATCAATAATTCTTCATACAGCTTTTCGCCAGGACGTATCTGGGTGGTTTCAATACTGATATCGCCTTTCGGGTGTTTTTCATCCCTGATTGACAACCCACTGAGCGCTATCATGCGTTGCGCTAATTGTTGGATTCGAACGGGATCACCCATATCCAACACAAAGATATCACCGCCGCCGCCCATGGCGCCAGCTTGAATAACCAGTTGCGCCGACTCCGGAATCGTCATGAAATACCGCGTCATTTCCGGATGCGTTAGTGTAATAGGTCCACCTTTGCGAATCTGCTCGCTGAAAAGCGGTACCACCGACCCTGAAGACCCTAAAACATTTCCGAATCGCACCATGCTGAAGCGTGTCCGATGTCGTGAATCCGTGGCCAGGGCTTGCACTACTAATTCCGCCATGCGCTTGGTGGCACCCATGACATTAGTCGGCCTGACCGCTTTATCCGTTGAAATCAATACAAAGGTTTCCACTCCTGCGTTCAGTGCGGCTCGTGCCGTAAACAGCGTTCCGAAAACGTTGTTTTTTACGCCCTCGATAGGATTATATTCCACCAGCGGTACATGCTTGTAGGCCGCAGCGTGATAAACAGTTTGCACATTAAATGTTTTCATCACCAGATCCATTTTACTCTCATTGGTGACGGTGCCCAACAATGGAATGACATTAATGCTGCGTATTTTCTTGTCTCCGTGACTACAAAAATATCTCAACTCCCGTTCGATACTGTAAAGATTAAATTCGCTTGATTCGAAAAGAACCAGGTTCCGTGGCTGCAACTTGACAAGCTGCCGACATATTTCCGAACCGATAGAACCACCCGCCCCAGTCACCATTACGGTTTTTCCGGTGATGCAGGCATTCATCAACTCAGGGTCAGGCGGCACCGGCTCGCGACCCAGAATGTCATTGATATCGATTTCCCTCAGATCTTCAATATGCGAACGGCCGGAAACGATATCGTCGAGATCTGGAATGGTACGCACTCTAACCTGCAATTTTTCCAGAAAATGCATAATTTCCTGGCGCCTGTTGAAACTCGCGCTTGGAATTGCGAGCAATATTTCGTGCACCCCGCACTTGGTAACGATTGTTTCCAATACCGCCGAAGAATAAATGCGGATTCCATGAACTTCCGTTCCATGCAGCTCGCTTTTATCATCCACGAAAGCGATTGGCTGAAAGTGCATACCAACCTGTAGCGCCTCAGCGAGCTGCGCGCCCGCTTCTCCCGCACCATAAATGACCACATTAGCCGCGTGCTGACCGGTCTTCTTATACCAACGCAAAAACGTGCGCAATATTGCCCGACTGCCGCCAATCAAGGTTAATACCACCAACCAGTGAATTGCCAATACTGTAAGCGGGACCCCAATTGGATCGGCCACCACCAAGACCCCCATAAACAACAACGTATAGAGGCTAACCGCGCGCACGATTGCGGAAAACGCCTGGCTGCCTAAATATAGCAACACAGCGCGATACAATCCAAGACGCAGAAACACTGGAAACGCCAGAGCGGGCGCCAGTAAAAACATCCACCATACTTCAATAACGACAGGTGGTAATATCGCAGTGAACTGAAGGCTAAACGCTAACCACAGTGACAACGGCAGCAATAGTGCGTCCATTATCATGATCAAAGGATGTTTACCCTTGTGAAACTGACTTCTGAAATATGCATGTGCCCGTTTACTTAGTGTTTTGTTATACATGTGCAGCCACCATCAAATTCAGAATTTTTATTTCAACATACCCTAATACCTTAACAACCTTGAAAACTGTGTCAGCCGCGAAAGGTGCGTGTCTTCCTTTCGAGATCACGGTAACCGACATGATTCTGTTTGACAGGCTGCCAACTCGGCATCACAGCCGTGGCTTCATGCATGACATCGACCAAGGTTTTACCGATGATAGCCATATCACGATCGCCCATTGTTGGATGTACCAACAGGGTCAATCCGGTTTGGCCAAGTTCGCGGGCGATCGGTAATCTGGTTGCTGGTTGTAAATGAATGCGTTGAAAAGCCTTTTCCAGATATATTTCCGGGCAAATTCCCGCAGTACATGGCACGTCGCGCGCAACGATCTCCGCCATGATACGATCGCGCGTCCATGCGGGCTTCAAGCGCTCCGCGCGCACAAACACGTCGAACTTGTAATATGCATGATTCAGGTAGTGCGGCGGATCCGGAACGCGCAGCGCCGGGAGGTGTTGCAAGTGATTTTTTAAGATTGCCGCATTGCGATTTCTACGCTTGAACCAGAACGGCAATTTTTTCAGTTGCGCCCTGCCGATGGCCGCCTGTATTTCCGTCATGCGCCAATTGGTGCCGATGCTGTGATGAACCCACCGAAAACCAGGCGCATGCTTCTGGTTATATACGGCGTTGTAGGACTTGCCGTGATCCTTATAGGACCAAGCTTTTTTCCACACATCATAATCATTTGTCAGCACCATGCCGCCCTCCCCTCCGGTGCTGATAATTTTATCCTGGCAAAAAGAGAAAGCGGCAGCATGTCCGAACGAACCGACAGGACGCCCGCGGTAGCGAGCACCGTGCGCCTGAGCACAATCCTCCACAACCAACAATCCATGTTCCGTGGCGAGTTTCATGATGTCATCCATTTCACAGGGCCAACCCGCCAGGTGCACGACAACGATACCCCGGGTGTAAGGCGACAGAACCTCCCTGATGGTACGTTCAGTGATGAGCTGAGAATTACGGTCTATATCCGCAAACACCGGGCGCGCGCCACAATTCATCACCGACGTGGCAGACGCAACAAAAGTTCGCGCCGGTACAATTACCTCATCACCCGGCCCCAAACCAAGCGAACGCAACGCCAACTCCAAGGCAGTGGTGCCATTGCTGACGGCGATGGCATAGCGAGTCTGTGCGTATGCCGCAAACTCCTTTTCAAATTCACGACCTTCCTGCCCAGTCCAGTAGTTAACCTTCCCCGACTGTAACACCGCAGTTGCGGCTGCTATTTCATCCGGCGAGTAATACGGCCATAACCTGAAATTCCGGGAAACGCTCCCCATTGCTGTATCGCTCCGCTTTTCTCACTAAAGCCATCTTACAATCCATTTAATGAATTATTAATCCGGGAGACTACCTAAACCATGACACATCAATTGGTACCGATAGGCGAGCGCTTTCCATTGCCTGCAGCCGTGGTTCCACGGGGCATCGTAATTGCCACATACCACGCGGTCGTCGGTGGCGCTAAAACTCAAGCATCGGGAATATATCGCATAGGCGTTACCACTCGCTTTCTAACTGGTGGCAGGACGGTTGCGGCGAGATAAAGCATATCTTTTGAAAAGCTGTAATTCTGTATATAGTCGCTATTTATTCGAACCTTTACCGGAAATATTATATTCCTATTGTAACTCTCTGGATTCTTGCACTGGGTCAGCAATTCCTCTTCGTCAATAAATGCGAGGGTGGCAGGACCGGTAATGCCTGGCCGAATCGATAGGATATCGCGATCATCACCCTGCAATAAATTGGCAAATTCCATGGTATCGGGACGAGGCCCGACGAAACTCATATCGCCAACGAATACATTCAGCAGTTGTGGCAATTCATCAAGCTTCCAACGACGCAACCTGGACCCGATAGCGGTAACTCTGGGATCATCCCGCCGGGTAACCGTTGTCGTCACTCCCTCCATGGGTCGCATCGTGCGTATTTTCAGGATAGAAAATTTTCTATTATTCATACCCACGCGCTCCTGGGAAAATATGCCATTTTCCCGCGTGTCTACCGTGGCCACTATCCAACAAATAACAATCAACCATCCTGTGATCAGCAATCCGAAAGTCGCCATGACGACATCAAAACTCCGTTTTGCCATTTTTTGAAACTTGTTCATGATATTTCGCGGTATTGGGTACGAGTAATTTCTTCCTGAAACAGAACGGCGCATATGTTTCGCATCTGGGGTACCCAGTCCAACATCCTTAATACCTTCCTTAAAGGATAAAGCATATTGACCAGTACTTTGACGACGGGCCGATACACCACATGAAGTTCAGCATATTCACGCTGAAAATTGAATTTCTGAAGAAAATCCTGCATTTCGGTCTCATGGGATATGGATCTACTGCCATTTGTGACCGGAAGCAGCAGGCCGTTGACGTAATATTCCAACAGGTGATGCAGCATTGCATAAGCCGCGTAGTCGTGCAGGCCTTCCGGTGTAAGATCAATGGTATGCATGAAGATACCGTCGTTTTCATGCAAACAAATAACGTAGCCGACTAATTTCAGTTGTTTCCTGCAAATCCACAAATCAAATATCGAATGCCCCGCAAGCGACAGAATGAATTTCTCGAACTCTCTCCGGCTCTGGGGTTTTGCGTTTTTATAACGTTCATAACTTTCCACATGACATTCATAGCCGTTATGTGCCAACCAGGCGGCGGTTGTTTTAGTAATCGTCAAGCGCCTCAAACCGCGATGAATTTTTGAGCGGGTATTGGCCGACGTGTCACCGACCCGATATTGCCGGCAAACCATATACCACCACTGCGCATGCGTATTAGTGGTCCTTTTTGTATATCGCACAAACAGGCTGGAAGATCTTCTCAACAACGCATTCGCGTCGTCTTCCGCAATCTCCGGGTAAACAGGCATGGCGTTAGCGGGTATCAGGGCGCCGTGATACCTCATCCAGTAAACTCCCCCAAGCTTTGCAACCGACTCCCCTTGTGCTGCGAGATATTCGGCATAGTTGGACACAGTCATAAATCACGCCTTACATTGGTAACTCACCAGGATGCACACCAAGAGATTTCGACATCAGAGACACAGTACATTGCCTGTTTACTTAGCATATGAACCGCGATAATGCTCGTCAATGTGGTCTTTACTTAGTCATTGATATTGCGCCGGTATCGTATTTACGAGAGTGTGTTAAGGTATCCCGTACTGGCACCTTGATTATTTGCCATATTTTTTATGGTTACATGCCAGTTTATAATTCATACTAATAAAATGCTGTTATCAGGCAGGATAAATTCCACAGCCCTTTGCTATTGAATATTACGGCTATCAACGTGCGTATTACACCGGGGATTTCTAATATGGCTACTCCTTTTTTGCGTTTTTTAGTCAAAATACCAGGACCCGGAATCCCGCGTAGAGCACCGACATCACCGCCGAATTGGCAACGTAATCTATTAATGACTTCTTTTTTGGCCTTAGTGATAACAACCAATAACTGTTGCGCGCAAGCGCCAGGAGACAAAGTTTTGCATTTTTTTGTCAGCGCCGGTATCGCCGGTACCGCTTCAACAATTACCGACAACTTCGCTGCCGGTTTCGCTGCAGGTCTGGTCCCCGGCATCGCCAAGGAAATGTGGGATGATAATCATGGCAGTCGCTTTGATCATGAGGATCTGCTTGCCGATATCGCTGGATGCCTGGTCGGTGCCGCGATCGGTAAAAACCTGCATATCGCTCTCTATCGAGAGAAAGTCAACATCGTGATGACACTCACCGTTCCGTAGTCACTTTACCAAGCGATTCGTATTTGACGCCCCAACAATTCCCGGCATTTGAGCTGCCACCATCATCAGTAAGTAGTAATACTGTTGTCCTGATCAGCTGTAGTTTCCCTATAATAGATCCTAACATAGGGAAAACCATCAAGCGGTGGCGGGTTGAATGCAGGCACTTAACGCGGAACATGATATGCGCTACGCAATTATTCTGTCCGGTCATACAATGGCACTCGGCGTCGTACGTGCCCTGGGGGAACGGGGCATTCCAATTGTGTTGGTGCACTATGACGAACGGGATATGGCACACGTCTCGAAGTATGTCAGCGAAGTCATTGCCGCACCGCATCCGGAACACTTTGAGCGGCAATTTATTGAACTTTTGGTACGACAAGCTACCCGCTTTCCGGATGCGGTAATTTTCCCGGTATCGGATGAAACAGTCGTTGCCGTCGCGCGGCATAAAGCATTGTTGGAGAGCTATTTTCGGGTCGCTTGCCCCGACTGGACGATATGCCAGAAATATATCGAAAAAATATACACCTATGAGCTAGCCGACAAGCTTGGCATTCCTGCTCCTAAGACATTAATACCAACGTCAGAAGCCGACGTCTTCAAATATGCAGAACAAATCGATTTCCCGTGCCTGATCAAACCAAGCCAAAGTCACCTGTTCTATGCGCACTTCGGCAAAAAAATGTTTCCGGTTGACAATCCAGAGGACCTGATAGCCACTTACCGGAGCGCATCCCGGGCTGGATTGCAGGTTATGCTTCAGGAAATCATCCCCGGCGGTGATGACAATGTGGTGAACTACAACGCCTATTTCTCTGAAGGTAAACCGCTCTACGAATTCACCGCGCAACATATCCGAAACGCGCCGCCTTGGTGGGGTTCACCCCGTGTCGTGCTCAGTACAGAAATACCCGAGATCATCCAATATGGCCGTCGACTTCTTCAAGGCATGGGATTTTTCGGCTATGCCTGTACTGAATTCAAAAAGGATTCCCGCGATGGCACCTATAAGCTTATGGAGGTCAACGGTCGCCATAACCTTTCCACCTTGCTGGCGGTTCGCTGCGGATTGAATTTTCCTTGGTTGCAGTATCATCACCTGACCGGTGGCATTTTGCCAACCGGCACTGACTACACCAAAAACATCTATTGGATCGATCTTGTCAGGGATCTGGGTTACAGCATCAAGTATTTTCGCCAGGAAGGTTATGCAACAAGAGCGTATCTTCGTCCTTACCTTCAACGACACGTATTTGCAATATTCAGCCTGCGTGATCTCAGGCCATTTATAAAGCGCTGCACATTTTTACTGAAGACAGGCTGTTTGTATCTTTTTCATCACATTGGGCAGTTTCGTAGCGACACAACGCAAAAGCAATTGCCGTTGTAGGTATTGAGAAATACACCGCCACCGATGGATGCAGTGGGAACCGACATGACGAAATGCAACTGGATTTACTGCAACACCTGCGGCGCTGACGCGTTTCATGAATTGTCGGTGATCGATGGCTGGCATATCGGCCGTTGCGACAAATGCTCGCAAATTTATCTCAATCCCATGCCTTTTTTTGAGCCGTCGCCGGAATTTTCCGCTCTTTCACTTAGTTTTCAATATACACAATTTCAGCACCAGATCACGGAACAAGTTTTGCGACATGACAATATGCAGTTTGAGAAGCAGCTTGCGCTGTTGTCCCGCTTTGCGGGTCAAAACATCACGCGCGGTAAATTTCTGGATATCGGATGTGGATCCGGTGCTTCCGTAAACGCGGCGATTAGTGCCGGCTGGCAGGCGGTTGGCATCGATATCGACCCTGAACTTGTAGAATTGGGAAAAACTCAACTCAAAGTCGACCTGCGTTGTACAACGCTTTTAGATAGCGGGTTTGAGGAAAATCAGTTTGATTTCATTCGTTTGCGGGACGTTATTGAACATCTTCCCAACCCTTATGATGTGTTACTCGAAGTAAAACGACTTTTAGTCCCTGGAGGTTTCGTCCTTATCGCAACACCTAACGAAGACGCTCTCCCCACCCAACTTCGGCTGCTCCTGGGATTAAAACGCAACAAAGTTGCGACGGTCGCGCCTCCGCATCATGTGCACGGATTTACACCGGTAACATTGACCAAAATTCTGGAACGCGTTGATTTGAAGCGGTATTGTATTAAAACCACTACTCCTGTGGACCCGGAATATGTTACCGCACGCAATATGGCATCAGCGAACAATGTGCCAGCTGTATTACTTTGGCATCTCGGAAAATTAATCGGTAAGGGCAGTATGCTGGTCGCATGGGCCCGTAAAGAGGAGTGATAGGATTTATATCGATGATTGAGGGCGGCGAGGCAGGTTTATGAGAGTCATGACCTGTTGGTAGCTACAGTTATGCTGATTCCAGTTTATAACAACCTATCGACAGCAAAACCTGGAACCACATTTATGTTCAACCAGATACTGGTGGTTTGTACCGGAAATATCTGCAGAAGTCCAATGAGCGTAGGCATACTAAAGCAGATGCTCGGCCAAGCAGGATTGGATAACATCGTTGTCCACTCGGCTGGACTCGATGCCTTAACCGGACAGCCAGCAGACGTAATGGCGGAGAAACAAATGTCACTTCATGGCATAGATATTTCCAGTCACCGCGCACGACCATTGACACACGATTTGGCAATGTCATCGGATCTGATATTGGTAATGGAACAGGAGCAAAAACAATATATTGAATCTTTGGAGCCTACTGCCAGGGGTAAGGTCTTCCGTTTGGGCACATGGCGCAATATTGATATTCCCGACCCCTACCGGAAAACCGAGGAAGCGTTTCGAAATGCCTTAACGCTAATCATTGAGTGCACAGAGGACTGGCTGCCTAAACTGAAAGGATATTGAATTCATCATGAAAAACTCCCTCACAACCTTGCTGTTTCTATTTGTTTCCGGTTGTGCATTGGCACCCGGTATGTATATGAACGACGCGCCCATTTCCGGAGACGTTAAAATTACCCCGATTACTCCCGATTTAATCGTACAGCAGGAAATGATTCTAAAACGGCAAACGGATGCCGAGAAAATTCCATCGTCGGCAATTCGTAAGAACTCCTATCAATACCGGATAGGTCAGCACGACATATTGAATATTACCGTGTGGGACCATCCGGAACTGACGATTCCAGCGGGTGAATTTCGCAGTGTTGAAGCCGCTGGCCATTTGGTCGCGGAAGATGGCACGATTTTTTACCCTTATGCCGGTCAAGTCAAGGTATCCGGTAAAACGGTAGCGGAAGTTCGTAATATTTTGACAGACCGTATTTCACGCACCATCGCCAAGCCACAGCTTGATGTGCGCGTAGCGGCATTTCGCAGCCAAAAATCCTATATCGTAGGCGAAGTCAAAAATCCTGGACCACAACCAATTACCGACGTACCTTTAACTGTCGTTGAGGCGGTCAATCTGGCGGGTGGCGTTACCGGCGAAGCAGATATGGCCAATGTGACTGTAAACCGAGACGGTAAGATCTTAAAAATCAATCTTCTGGCCATGTACGAACAAGGCGATACCTCGCAGGACGTAGTGCTTGAGGATGACGATATTCTTCATATACCGGACCGTAACACGCAAAAAGTGTTTGTACTCGGGGAAGTTGCCCGACCGTCATCATACCTAATACACAGGGGTAGAATGTCGCTCGCGGAGGCGATAGGGGACGCTGGTGGCGTCGATCGCATCACGGCCAACGCGGCCCGAGTGTTTGTGATTCGCAGCACGACGGAAGACGCTGAGATCTTTCACCTGGATTCCAGCTCTCCGGAAGCCTTGATTCTTGGAGACCGGTTTTTATTGGAACCAAGAGACGTGGTGTATGTCGATACCGCCGGGATAACCCGGTGGAACCGTGTGATTCAGCAATTGTTACCGACAACGCAGTTAATGCAGAATCTGTCAATTATCGAGTCTCGTAATTCAAATGGTACCGGGAACTGATAGGTTTTTTTAAAAAATAATTAACAACTTTAAAAGGAGAAAAAAGAAAATATCTTAAATATGGGTTTATTTATTGAACGGAGCAAAGGTATCCACGCATATGTCGTTAATTAACACAGCGCAATTTAATATTTCCCGCATTATATTTTTTATTCTCATCTACTTATCATTGTCAGCATGTAACTTGCAAAATCTTGACTCACTCAATGCAACAACGCTAAGCGGCAGTGTTGGCGACGGTCCAATAACTA
>JAHECY010000075.1 GCA_024641505.1 Gammaproteobacteria bacterium | reverse complement strand
TGAAGAATATCGCATGGTGCTGCTGGAAACGTTGTACAAAGCCAAGAATTCCTCCTTGTTTGGTTTGCACGCGAATATCTATGCCGATATCTTCGGCAAGGATACGCCGGCGTGGGAACGTATCGCCCGTATGGGTCGGATAGTGGCACCGGATCTGAATATTTTCGGCGCTTCGGAAATGGATGCCTATATCGAGGAAGCCGCGCCCACCAACCGGTTTATTACCGACGAAACCACCGGTGAGGATGAAGAAGAGTTGGACGCGGAAATGTTTACCTCTGATGCGCTCAGCCTGCTGGAAAAAGCGGAAGCCTCCCTTGGGGAAGTGGCGTTGGAAATGAATTTTCCTTCCGACATGGAGGCTGGCGCCGACGTGCAGCGGTCGTTGGAAGAGGAAGGGGAAGAAATTGTGATGGGTGAGGCACCGGGCGGCGGTAGTTTGAGCGCGCCATCCCGGTCTGCCCAGGCAGTGGCGTCGGATGGCCTGGACGTTCACGAAGGTGACGCTCAACTCGAAAAGTTTTCCCTGGAGTTCACTGACGATGCCATTGACTCGCAAAAGGGTATCGCTGGCAGGAAACACGCCACGGGTTAACCGCTTTGCCGCATCGACCTTTTCGTCCCCCCCCCGGCCTCGATTGCCGATACCGGCTTGACGCACAAAGTGATCTCGTCCCGAAATGATGCGGACATGCCGGTCATGTTCAGGTCCGGGGTGTGCGCGCAGGTGCAACGCCATTCCGCCGGGTATGCCGGATCTTCGCTGGCTATGTCGTAGTTATGCGTATAGCAAATTCATGGCGGTTTTTGCACGCTAGTAGCATCCGGGCTCGGTTTCCCGTGGCCGTGCATCGGCAAGCGCAAGGGTATTCGGCATCTATGCCGAAATAGCGACCGTTTATTTACCGTGTGCATTTATACTATGATAGTGCCGGTGCCGCGATAGTGCCGGCGCTGCCGGTGTAAAAATTGGACTTCCATGCCATGGCAATATCGCTGACCATGGGGTAATGTGGCGTAACGACCGCCTCTGACCAGGAGAAACGAAAATGAGTGATGCTCAGGAGAACAAAGTGAACGTTGAATCCTTGCGCGCGGCGGCACGGGACGCGGTCGCTGCCGGCAAGAATGTCCAGGATCAGATTTTTAAACTTACCGTGGACGCCTTGCAGGAAGGCGGGCTGGAGAAGAAACGTGTCAAACAGGTGGTGCAGTCGGTGCTGGAAGGCGCCCGGGAGGGTGCGGAACGCCATGGTGAGCAATTGAAAGCCGTATTGTCCGAAGCGGTGACGGGTCTCGACAGCGCACTGGTCAAGACCGCCAGTGCTACAAAACTGGCGATCGAGGAGGCAGCCGGTCATTTACGGGACTATACCGATCACGATATCAAGCGTGCGCTGGATGATCTGGAGGGGCTGGAAGAAACTTTCATCGACGTGGTTTCCGATGTTGCCAAAAGCAGTTCGGAACTGGCCAGCCGTATTCTTCAGGATTTGGCTTCCCATGCGCGTAACAGTGGTACCGCGGTGGGGCGTCAGGCCACCGAATCCCTGTCCCACTTGCGCGCGCAGTGGCGGCGCACCGGACGCGACACGGTGATCGCCGGTGCCGATGCGGCGAAATCCGTAAGCGTCAAGATCGCCCGCGCCGCCGGCGGATTTCTCTCGGGTCTGGCCGATACCCTGGAAGGCCTGGGCAAAAGCACTAAAAATAACGGCAACGGTGACAAGCCGGGCAGTTGATGCTCTGGGAAACGTTTAAAGCCGCCCGGGATCTCGGGCGCTTACATGATATCGTCATCGCCCTGATCAAGTTCGGGTTCGGCGATCTGGTGGTGCGTCTGGGATTGGGGAATATGCTGGAACGCGCCGGCAAAGTCCTTAACTGGAAGGATGTCCATGAGTACGCCCGCCTCGATACCTCGGTACGCATGCGGCGTCTTATGGAAGAGATGGGACCCACCTATGTCAAATTGGGCCAGATTCTCGCCACCCGCGTAGATCTGTTCGCGCCGGAGTGGATTCGCGAATTCGAAAAATTGCAGGATCAAGTCCCCCCGGTCCCGTTTGCCACGCTGCGTGCGCAGTTGCTGGAGGATTTGGGGACCGAGCCGGAAGAGCTCTTTCCCTATCTGAATCAAAATGCGCTCGCCGCCGGTTCCGTGGCCCAAGTGCATCGGGCGCGTCTGGAAACCGGCGAGGAAGTGATTCTAAAAATACGCCGTCCCGGTATCCGGCCGGTTATCGAAGCGGATCTGCGGGTATTGGCGCGGGTGGCGCAAATGGCGCAAGATCAAATCAAGGAGCTCACCCCTTATCACCCGGTTGATGTGGTGCGGCAGGTGACCCTGTCCCTGCGCCGGGAACTGGACCTGGCGCATGAATGCCGCAATGCCGAACGTATTGCGCGCAACCTCGCCACCAATACCGATATCGTGATCCCGCAGATTTACTGGCAGTGGACCAGTGAACGCATGAATGTGCAACAATATGTCGAAGGCATCGCGGGCCGCGACTTGGCCGCCGTGGAGCGCGCAGGACTGGACCGCAAGCTGCTCGCGCAGCGCGGCGCCAAAGCGGTGCTGCAAATGATCGTCAATGACGGGTTCTTTCATGCGGACCCGCATCCCGGTAACACCCTGTATCTGCCGGAGAATCGTCTGGCATTTATCGATTTCGGTATGGTCGGGCGGCTGACGGAGCAGCGTCGCGAGCAGGTCAGTGATTTGCTGTCCGGCCTGCTGGACCGCAATGGCGCCACGGTGGTTAATGTGCTGCTGTTATGGGCCGGTGATACACCGGTCAATGCGGAACATCTGGCGGTGGAGGTGGATGCCTTTCTCGACAATTATCATGGTTTGTCACTCAAGGAATTGCGTTTTTCCGCCATGCTTGGGGATATAACCACCATTATGCGTGACCACCGGTTAACCATGCCGCCGGATCTGAGTTTGCTGTTCAAGGTCTTTATCAGCCTGGAAGGGTTGGGACGGCAGCTCGATCCCGATTTCGAGGTAGTGCCCCTGGCGCAACCCTATGTGCGTCAAGCCATCATGGCTCGTTATGCGCCCGAGGCGTTGATGCGCCGCGGCTGGCGCGGGGTCAGCGATTTTCTGCGTCTGTTCGGGGATTTACCTCGGGATATGCGCCGCCTGCTGCTGGCCATGCGCAAGGGCGCGTTGCAGATCAATGTAGACGTGGCGGAATTGCGCCAATTTATTCACCAGATGGATCAGTCCGCCAGCCGTATCACCATCGGTTTGGTAACATCCGCCCTGATCATCGGATCATCCATCGTGATGACGGTGTCCGGTGGCCCCACGCTGCTCGGGTTGCCCATGCTTGGCGTGTTTGGGTTTGTGAGTGCGGGGATCGGCGGCGTCTGGTTACTGATTTCCATCTGGCGCGGCGGGCGCGGTTCTTAACTCCACTGTTCGGCTGATACGCCCGGCGCGTTCGTGGTGCGCACACAGGGTCACGGTGCTGCCCGCCGGTGCCGCGATCAGCCATTCGCCTTTGCACCGATCGTCAGTGGGGTCGGCGGGCCGGCCGCCCCAGACATTGGGTGAGGAGGCCTTGAGGTTCCAGCCGTCAAGTTGGCCACACTGAACCCGGGCGTTGCCGGAAACCATGGTGATGGCGGCGTTTGTGCTCAGTTCCAGGATGACGCCGCGCGTCATCTTTTTCTGGCGCGCCAGGCGGGTAATGTCTGTCGGCAGCCAACCGGCGTTCTGCACTACGGCGCGAATGCGCCATACGTCCGCGGTTAGTGCTTCCACCTCGACATCGCGCCAGGCCAGACATGGGGATATCAGGTTGTGCCAGAGCAGCCATTTCGGGACGCCGCTGATTTCCTGCGCCAGTCGTTCAGGGGGGGGATTCCAGAAACTGAACAGTGGATTCCAGCCGCCCAGTTCCACCGGACCCAGTTGCGGATGCTCGTAGGGATACCAGTCGATGTAACCGTTGCCGTGCAACGCCGTGTCGCTCCATGCCAGCATTTTCTGATCGTCCTCATGGTCATGCTCGCGATACCAATCGATATAGCGTTTATCGGTGACGCCGGCCTGGCGCTGAGGGCTCCAAAATTCCACAGTCCAGGCAAAGCGGCCCAGTTCTTCATAGACCCAGTCATCCATGGCCCCGGTGGTGACTTCCTGGGGATGATAACGAAAGTCATGGTAGGCGGCGACCGCCGGGTAGCCGGTCAATGCCTCACCCTTGGCGCCAATGGTGCTGTAGGTCCAGCGATCTTCCGCCGGCATTTTGTCATCGGCTTCATAGGAGAACGGGCGTAACAGCAAGCCACTGTAGGAGTGCAGGGCGATGCCGCCACAGATATTGCCGTGGCTGGCGATGAAGTCCATGACCGCGCGCACTTCCGGTTCCGAACCCGGAAAAGCGCCGGCCCCCGGTTCCTCATGCTCGCCACGCCAGCGGGCGGGGAAGTTACGGTTCAAATCGAGAGATTCTTTACGCACTTGTATCGGCAAGGTCAAGCCGTCAAAGTTATGAAACTGGCCTTCCGGCAGTAACCGGTAATACTGACCCCCGGTTTCCGCGGGATCACGACGTACCAGCAGCCGGGGTTCCTGGGGTGAAATTTTCCAGGGACCGTTGGTGTCGGCAATGCGCATCGTGAGAATACGTCCGTCGCCATCCATATCCTGCGTTTCCAAACCGTCGAGCGGCGGGTCCACCCAGGGCCAGGGGCGAATGCTGGAGCGCACCAGTTTTGGAATATCCGCCAATGCCCATTCCGCGCCATCGGGGTTCACGCGCGGGCAGACATAAAAAACCCGGGTATCCAGGCAACGGGTAACCTCGGGCACCTGGCCATCCTGTTCCAGCAGATCCTGGATTAAACGCAGGGCCGCCATCGAAGAAACCACTTCAGCGCTGTGAATATTGGCATCCACCCATAGCGCGGGCTTGTCTTGATCCGGGCCGGTGGCAAATCGGGTCACCGTGACCAGCCAGATCTCCCGGCCGGTAAAACTTTTCCCCAGGGACGACAACCGTAACAGATCCGGACGGGTGCTTGCCCATGCCTGGAGAACCCGGGTCAGGTCGTCATAACGCAGGTAGCGGTCAAAGGTCAATTGGGTCATAAATAGCTCTTGCAAGCTGGGTTTGGAGGAGTATAGTCCTGTCAAACACGCTTAGAAACAGGTAATCACCTTGTCACGGCGACTCCCCGCCACTATTGTTTTTTCCATGAGCACTTCCCGACTCGTTTCATGATTCGTAACGCGCGCGTGCAAGATCTCAGTGCCCTCGTAGAGATCGAAAATCTGGCCTTTGATGTCGACCGGTTTTCACGCCGGAGTTTTCGCTATCTGTTGACTAAAGCAAATTCGGTAAATCTGGTCTATGAAGATGCGGGCCGGGTATGGGGCTATGTCATGCTTTTGTTCAATACCGGTACCTCGGTGGCACGTATGTATTCATTAGCGGTGCATCCGGGGGGGCGCGGTAAGGGTATCGGCAAGTTGTTGATTGAGGCCGCCGAAGAAAGCACGCTGGCACAGGATGCCATCAGTCTGCGCCTTGAGGTTCGTCGCGACAATGCCAAAGCGATCGCCTTGTATCAGAAAATGGGGTATCGCCTGTTTGGTTCCTATCCTGATTATTATGAAGACCACATGGAGGCGCTGCGGTTTGAAAAACGCCTGGTGCCGAGTCTTAAGCCGGAATTAGCCCGGGTACCGTATTATCAACAGACCCTGGACTTCACTTGCGGGCCCTCGGCGTTGCTGATGGCCATGAAAGCGTTGCGGCCGGAGCTGAAAATGACGCGTAAACTGGAGTTGCGTCTGTGGCGCGAATCCACCACCATCTTCATGACCTCCGGGCATGGCGGCTGCGGGCCCTATGGCTTGGCGCTGGCAGCCTATAATCTGGGCTTCGATGTTGATGTTTATGTCAATGAACGTGGGGGATTTTTTCTGGACTCCGTGCGCAGCGAGGAAAAGAAGGAAGTCATGCGCCTGGTGCAAGATGATTTCATCGCACAACTAAAGAAATTACCGGTGAAGATGCGCTATCGCACTCTGAAAAGCGAGGAATTACAGGAAAATTTCGAGCAGGGAGGCATTCCGATTGTATTGATCAGTTCCTACCGTATTTATAAGGAAAAATTTCCCCACTGGGTGGTGATGACGGGTTATGATCAAAAATATTTCTATGTGCACGATCCGTTTGTGGATTATGAAACAGGAAAAGCGGTGATTGATTGTATCAATATGCCCATTCTTAAGAAAGATTTTGAACGCATGGCCAAATATGGCAAGGCGGGACAAAAGGCTGCACTGATCATGCGCCGGCGCGCGGCGTCGAGCGACAGTGGCAGCCCAAACAATAAAGGAGGTTAGACGTCGGACATGGGTACCCATCTGGTACTGGTAGAAAATATCAAGGATTGGCAGCCGGGATTCCCCGAACTGACCGTGGTCCAGGCCCGAGATTATTTATCCCGGCCGGACGACTATAAAAGTAAGGACATGCGGGTCATCAATCTTTGTCGTGGCTACAAATATCTGAGCACGGGGTATTATTGTTCGCTGCTGGGGGAGGCGCGTCGGCACCGGGTGATACCTTCTGCGCAGACCATTACCGATTTGAGCAGTAAAGCGATCTACAATCTCAATGTGGAAGATCTCGATGAATTAGTGCAGCGGGTGATGAAACGACACCCCAAGTACAAGGATCAGGAAAGCTTCTTCATCAATATCTTTTTCGGCCAGAGCGACGAGCCGGATTTACAGGAAATCGCCCGGCTGCTGTTCGAGTTGTTCGCGGCGCCATTATTGAAAGTCGAGTTCAAACGCCAGCCCCGCTGGCAGATCGCCAGTTTAAAACCTGTGTCATTGCACAACGTGAAACCGGAACAGGTGGAGTTTTTTACACGCAGCCTGAACAGCTATCTCAGTTCCCGTTGGCGCAAGCGCCGTACTCGTACCCAGGCGCGCTATGATTTCGCGATCCTTTACAATCCCGATGAAGCGCTGCCACCGTCCAATATGGGAGCCCTGCGGCGTTTCATCGAGGCGGGCAAGAAGCTGGGTGTGGAAGTGGAGCTGATTACTCGCAAGGATTATAACCGTCTGGCGGAATATGACGCGTTGTTTATCCGTGAGACCACGGCCATCGATCATTACACTTATCGGTTCGCTAAGAAAGCCGAGGCTGAAGGTATGGTGGTTATGGATGACACCAATTCCATCGTCAAGTGCTGTAATAAAGTATACCTCGCGGAAATACTGACCCTCAACAAGGTGCCGGCGCCACGTACCGCGATTTTGCATAAGGGACAAAATGAAGATTTGTCGGTTCTGGTGGGTTATCCGGCGGTGCTGAAGATTCCCGACAGCGCGTTTTCCAAGGGAGTATTTAAAGCGGAAGACGCCAAGGCGGCGAAGGAAATCACCGACAAGCTGTTCAAGGACTCCGATCTGATACTGGCCCAGGAGTTTTTATACACGGATTTCGACTGGCGTATCGGCATCCTCAATAATCAGGTGTTGTTCGCATGCAAGTACTTCATGACGCCCGCGCACTGGCAGATCGTGCAATACGGCGATGGCGGTCGTGCCGAAGAAGGTGCGTTTACCAGCATGCCGATCGAAGATGTGCCGGCGGCGGTGCTGGATGCCGCCAAGGCCGCCGCCAAGCTTATCGGTAACGGGCTTTATGGGGTGGATATCAAAGAGCGCAACGGCAAGGTGTTCGTCATGGAAGTCAACGACAATCCCAATATTGACAGTGGCGTGGAAGACAGCATGTTGGGTTGGGGCATGTACTATCGCATCATGGAGGAATTTATTCGCCGCGTGGAAGAGTTACGGCGGCGCAATTAATGTGAGTACTGGACTTCTGGCATGACGTTTTTCGAGGGTGTCGAATGCCTGCAATTGCAGGCGATATTTCTAGGGCAGCGTCTGGATCTGCGTTCTTTTGCGGAAAGCAACCGGTTGTCCTCCAACCCGCTGACCATGGCGTTGGGCCCATCGAGCGTTGCCGTGTTGTTCAGGTATGGGGTCGCCGTGCTGGTGAGTGTGCAAGCGGAGCAGTCACGGCAGTTTCTCGATGGTATCGCCGGGCTGGTGGTGGAACCCTTTACCAACCCGGAATCCGATACTATCGAACTGATTGTGTCTCCGGATTTGCCGGAAGGCATCGAACAGGGCAGGGTGCGATTGCAGAATTTTGACTTGCAACGCATTCAGGTGGTGGCGGATGTCTTGGCAAAAAGCGTGGTATTGGCGTACTACGAAGTTACACTGGCCAAGCATTTCGATCGCATCGAGCCGTTGGCGGCGAATCTCAGTACGCGCTGGGCCATGCGTATCAACAGTAGAGCCCTATTGCAGGATATCAGTACTACACTGGTAATCGAAAGCAAAATGACCGGTCGTGTGGAGGCTTCCGAGAAGCCTGAGTTGCTCTGGGAATTTCCCGAGCACGAACGCTTGTATCTGCGTCTGGAAGGTGAGTACGAGTTGACGGAGCGCAACCTGGCATTGGAGCGGAAGCTGGCGTTGTTGGCGCGCACCGCGGGAACCCTGCTGGGTATCCTGCAAAACCAGCGCTCATTGCGCGTGGAGTGGTACATTGTATTCCTGATCTTGATTGAGATCGTCATTACCTTGCTGGAAAAGACGACCGGTAGTTGACGTTGGCAGGTTACTGAATTCTGTTGGTTGCAGGCAAAATCCCATGGCCAAGAATACGCACCATAAATATGATCTGATTCCCTACCCGGAATGGAGTATCACCGAGAGCCATCCCAATCACATGGCGGTGATCGGCCGGTTGCTGGGCGTCAATACGCCGGCACCGGATCAGTGCCGGGTTCTGGAGTTGGGTTGCGCCAGCGGCGGTAACCTTATTCCGGCGGCATACTATTGGCCGGACGCCGAATTCGTCGGTGTTGAATTGTCCAAGCGACAGGTGCAGCACGGTAATCTGCTGATGCAGGAAGTGGGGTTGACCAACGCGAAAATTCTGCACCGGGATATCATGCAGGTGGATAAGCGCATGGGCATGTTTGACTATATTATCGTGCATGGCGTCTATTCCTGGGTACCGCCGAAAGTGCAGGAGCGCATCCTGAAAATTTGCCGTGAAATGCTCAATCGCAATGGTTTGGCTTATATTAGTTACAACACGTTGCCCGGCTGGTCCATGCGCAACATGATTCGGGCCATGCTTTTTTATCACGTCCAGGGAGTTGCCGATCCGAAGCGGCAATTGCAGCAGAGCCAGGCCTTTATCAAGATGATGGCTCAGGCGTTGCCGGAACACGGCAGTTTGAGCGAACGCTGGCTGAAACATGAAACCACCGATCTGGTCAAGGCGGTGCCGGACTATTTGTTTCATGATTACCTGGAAGAGAATAATCATCCGCTGTTTTTCCATCAGTTCATGACTCAGGCTTCGGCTAATGGATTACGATATGTAGCGGATGCCACACTCTCCACGATGCTGGCATCGGCATTGACGCCGGAGGCCAACGCTTTTCTTGATACTGTCGATAATCTGGTGGACTATGAGCAATACATGGATTTTTTTTACCTGCGCCATTTCCGTCAAAGTGTCCTGTGTCATGCGGAGCGGCGGCCGAAACGCGCATTAGACATTGGCAAGTTCACGGAGCTTTATCTTGCCGCACACCTGTCCTGTGACGATGATATCAATCTGCATGACGTCCATGAACAGACTTTCAAGGGTCTGGCGGATCAACTCTATCAGGTAACCCAGCCCCTGACCAAAGCGGCGCTGGTGGTGTTGACCATGGATTATCCCAACATGCTGTCGCTGCAGCAGATTCAGAGTCGTGCGCATCAGTTGCTGGAGCAGTACGGGGATCGTCGGTTTCTGGAGACGCAGGCGCAGTTGCCCGCGGAACTCCTCAATCTTTATTTGTCAGGCGCTCTGCAGGCTTCTCCCGTGCAGCGGCGCATCTTCAGTGAACTCAGCGCCCGACCCGTGGCTTCACCCCTGGCAAGGGTTTACGCGAAGTACAGGAAAGGCTATGTGGCGACGGCGCACCATGACAGCATGGAATTGGACTATCTGGGCTGGAAGCTGCTGAGTATGGCCAACGGCAAACGTGAACGCGGCGCTATTTGCCGGCAGATAGCCCATGCGGTGCAGCAACCCGGACCGGTGCAGAGATATTTTTATAATAAAGGTTTGACCGTGGAGACTGCGCAAGCGCATGTGGAAGCGCAGATTGAGGCCCAGCTTTTCCAGTTCGCCACCCAGGGTCTGCTCAGCATGTAGGGTGCGTATCACGCACCGGTTGTTGCAACGTGCTGTGCCGCCGCTGTAACGACGAAACGAGGATTTTTGCGTAGGGTGTCTATCACGCACCATTGTTGTTGCGCGCTGCAAGCCGGGTTCCGCTGTGTTCAATAAAGTCGGCCTTAATGCGTGCGCAGCGCGCCACCGCAAGCATGAAATGTGCTCGTTTCAAGCATTTTATATGGGCCATCATCTTCGGGCGGCTAAAGAATTATTTTTTATCATTAATAATGGCGGCATCTAGCTATATTTCATTGTAGTGTCCTGCGATAGTGGCGTTGATCTGGAAAATAACGCAGTGCTATCAATCATTAATATTATTCTTAAGTGCCATTAAGTATTTACGGTGGGCCTGTTTTTTTAACCGATCAATAATTCTGATAATGTCGATTCAAAAAATTTGTTTTACCGGTGTTGAGGTTTGTCTTACAAAGGTCCCCCTCAGTGCATTGGCTGCAGCAGGCTTCGCGGTCGATACCGCTGATTGACTACCGCAAACATTTCAGGAAATGACATCTTTTCAGGAGAAAGTTAAATGAAGAAAATTTTGAAAGCAGCATTAGTGGCAATGCCCGTAGCTATGATGTTAAGCGTAAATGTATTGGCAGCCGACGCCGCTCCCAAGGAAGCCATCGAAGGTTGTAACAAAGAAGCTAAAGAAGCCAATATCGGTGCTGAAGAAGTTGCGGTTTATGTGAATACCTGTCTGGAAGATGCCGGTTATGCTCCTATCGACACCAAGAGCGAATCCGCGCCTAAAGCCAAGGACGATAAGGGTTAATATGCCTTTCATCTAGGCGCCTGGCCCGATTTGCGGCTGGCGTCGTGTGGGATATCGAGGCCCTGTGTCATTCTTGACGCAGGGCTTTTTTCTTTGCATCGGTCAGGTGACACTGCCCAGTATCGGGAACAGCTCGCGTAGGCCGTTCGCCATGATCTCCACGGCAATGGCGGTCAGAATCAGGCCAAAAATCCGGTTGATAATGTTCAGGCCAATGGGGCCCAGAATTCTACCGATTGGGTTTGCCAGATGCAGCACCGTCCACAGAAAGATACATACCACAATTATAGACACCACTACCATGGCGCGGTGGTAAACGGCGTCGGTACGATGGATCTCGATAATTACGGTACTGATCGCGCCGGGGCCGGCGAACAGCGGTATACCGAGAGGTACCACGGCAATACTGGCTTTCGCCGCGGCGGCCGCGGTTTCATCCGGGGTGGTCTTGAAATCGTCGTTTTGAGCACGCAGCATGGCGAAGGCCATAAGTAATAACACCGTGCCGCCGCCCACCCGGAACGATGCCATGCTGGTCCCCAGACCCAGCAACAGGGATTCGCCGGTCAAGGCACAAAGAATCAGTACCACGCCAACGGTGAAAGCTGATATGGTCGCCACTCGGGCGCGTTCAGCCGCCTGATAGTTGCTGGTGAGGCTGAGGAAAATAGGTAACGCGGCGAAGGGGTCGAGAATAACGGCTAACGCTGTAATAAAACGGGTATATTCTGTCCAATGCGCCATAGGTTCATCGTCCGGAAAGAGTGTTTGGCGGCGAGCATAGCACTTGTGCGCCGGGGATGGCCATACGGCAGTTACATCACAACCGCGGACGGTCGAAAAATCCGGTCGTGCCTTCGGCAAATCCTCAGATAATCCATCGGTAAGCGCGATTTTTGCCTATCTATTGGGTGAAGCTGAAAATAAATGAACTTATACTTGCGTTAGACATTGTCGATGTTCTCGCCTCGAGCATTACATCTTGGCAAGTCCTTATGGTGCTTGTTTAATGACAGCTCAAGGCATGAACCATGCATAATCGGTATCCTGAACAATCTAGAGGCGGTAATGATTAATAATAAAGCGACGAATGGGGCAGAGAGTGGCAAGCAGGACAAGATCTGGTTAAATCTTAACCTCTATGAGAAATTCGAACATATTGTATGCTCGATTATAAGCCTTGTTATAACCGTGGTTGTGGTCGTGGCGTTGGTGGATCTCGTGCGCAATGTCGGCCAAATGCTATTGGTGAATGTGCTGGATCCTCTGGATCATAAGGTGTTTCAAGCTATTTTTGGCATGATCATGACGTTATTCATTGCCATGGAATTCCGGCACTCGATTCACAGTGTCATGGAACGCCGGGGTCACATCGTGCAAGTCCGTTCCGTGATTCTGATTGCCATGTTGGCGGTGGCGCGAAAATTTATCGTCATCGACACCGGGGTCACTGATGCCATGACACTGATGGCGTTGGGATTTATTACCCTTGCGCTCGGCGGTGTATACTGGTTACTCAAATACTATGACGCGCGCACACCCGCTTGAACCATGGGGTGTTGCCGCATGTTATCATTTCAAAATTAAGACAGGTCACCATGAAAATTGCGATACTTTCCCGTAACCGAGGCCTGTATTCCACCCGGCGTATGGTCGAAGCCGGCGAAGCACGTGGTCATGAAATGCAGGTCTTCGACACGCTGAAGTGTTACATGGATGTCTCGTCATTGCGTCCGGGCATTAACTACCGGGGCGAGCGCATTGAGGGATTCGACGCGGTAATTCCGCGCATCGGCGCATCGGTTACCGTCTACGGTCTTGCAGTTCTGCGCCAGTTCGAGATGCTGGGGGTGTTTCCCTTGAACGAGTCCGTGGCAATCGGTCGCTCCCGAGACAAGCTGCGGGCGTTGCAACTGTTAGCACGCAAAGGCGTAGGCTTGCCGACCACGGGATTTGCCCATGATGTCGAAGATACCGAACACTTGCTCAAGCTGGTGGGGGGCGCGCCACTGGTGGTTAAATTACTGGAAGGCACCCAAGGTCGTGGCGTGGTGCTCGCGGAAACCGCCAAGGCGGCGGAAAGCGTGATTGACGCATTTCGGGAGCTGAAAGCAAATTTCCTGGTGCAGGAGTTCATCAAGGAGGCGCGTGGTTCCGATATCCGCTGTTTCGTCATCGGTGACAAGGTGGTCGCGGCCATGATGCGCACTGCTAAAGAGGGTGAGTTCAGGTCGAATCTGCATCGGGGTGGGACCGCATCCCTGGTGAAGTTGACACCGAGCGAACGTTCCACCGCGGTCAGTGCCGCCAAGATCATGGGCTTGAACGTGGCGGGTGTTGATATTATCCGCTCCAATCATGGTTCCGTGGTGCTGGAAGTAAATTCGTCGCCAGGGCTTGAAGGCATCGAGAAAGCCACCAATAAAGATGTCGCCAGCATGATCATCGAGTTTATTGAAAAGAACGCCGCACCCCACAAGACCCGTACACGCGGTAAAGGATAGCATGGCATCCGATGATCTGATCATCAACGGTGTTGAGATCAAGCCGGGTCAGCGTCTGACTCTCGACTTGCCGGTGGCCAAACTGTATACGCACGCACCGGTCGCCATGCCGTTGCATGTGGTGCGCGGCAAGAAACCGGGGGCGACCCTGTTTGTCAGCGCGGCCATTCACGGCGATGAGCTCAACGGCGTGGAAGTCATACGACGCGTGCTCAAGTCCACCAGCTTGCAACGGATGCGGGGCAGTCTCATCGCCATTCCGATCGTAAACATCTATGGCTTCATCCAACACAGCCGTTACCTGCCCGACCGGCGCGATTTGAACCGTACTTTTCCCGGTTCGGAAACCGGTTCGCTGGCCGCGCGTCTGGCATATTTGTTCAGTACCGAAATCGTCGAACGTTGCAATTACGGCATCGATATTCATACCGGCGCCCAACATCGCACCAATCTGCCGCAGATCCGCGCCAAACTCGATGATCCGGAAACCGCGCGTCTTGCTCACGCCTTCGGCGTACCGGTCATCCTCAACTCCGATATTCGCGATGGTTCGCTGCGGGAAGCCGCCAGTGAGTTGGGGATACCCACCCTGCTGTATGAAGCCGGTGAAGCTTTGCGGTTCGACGAGATATCGATACGTGCGGGCGTGCGCGGTGTGATCAATGTAATGCGCGAATTGGAAATGTTGCCGCCACGCAAAGGGCAGTACCCGCGGTCGGCGCCGGAACCGTTTATCGCGCGCTCCAGTTCCTGGGTGCGGGCCCCGGACAGCGGGATTCTGCGTCCGATGGTGGCGTTGGGGTCCAAAGTGGTCAAGAACAATTTGCTGGGTGTCATTTCCGATCCCTTCGGTGAACGCGAGACCCAGGTATTGAGTCCCCATGAAGGGATTGTGATCGCCCGTACCAATTTGCCGCTGGCCAATGAGGGCGATGCCCTGTTCCACGTGGCGCGTTTCAGTGCGGTCGATGATGTGCTGGCGCAAGTGGAAGAATTTCATGATAGTCATACGCCCAACGATGCCGCTCCCCACCCGACCCCGGACAGTCCAATAATTTAACACAGACAAAGGTTGGCGATGTTGCACCGCAATAACAGAAGCTCCCGCCTGGCGTAACGCCCTGCCATTGTGCGCAACACGCTTTTCGGATCGTGATGCCAGTCTCGCTACGTAGTACTACCTAGTGGTTACCGCTTTTTGTTTGCGTACGTTGTCTATAATTAATATATAACGTACGCAGGTAGGGAGTGATGTGTCATGGGAAAATATTTTCTGAGTAAATTCGTGCTGTTTGCAATGTCGATTTCCCTGGCGCTGGCGGCGCCGTTGCCGGAGGATGGCGATGGTGACGGGCTGAGCGATGACGTGGAACGCTGGTTGCTGGAAGTGGCGGGGGTTACCACCGATGATAATGATCCCGCCTTGGCAATCTCTCCGGAGTACAGTAATTATTACCGGGATCAGGATGGCGATGGCATACCGGATATCATCGAGCAATATCTCACGCACACGGATGCGACGGTGGACAACCGGATACCGTGCGCGGGCGGTGGTGAGGGGCAGGGGGCGGTGGACCTGACCGGTCAGTGGGGATTGCGTTCGGTACAGGATTACGGGGAAACTCAGGATTTCCTGACGCAGCACTTGAGTGCCTACTCCATATGCCATAGCGCTGCCGGTGTACTGAAAGTGTTTCATGCGAACTTCGGATTTGCCGATAGCGTCACCTTCAATGCGGCCACCAACGTTCTGCATGTCACCTGGGGCGCTGCAAATCTCGAATTTTCCGGGGTTTACGACCCGGGTAATGACAACATCAAGGGTAATCTGAGCGGAAGTTACAGCAGCAAGGTATCATCCGCGCGTGGCGGTGGGTTAGTCGTTGGTGAATTGCTGAATATTAGTGGAATTTATGGAGCCCAAGTCAAGATGCTTGCCGCACAGGAGCCGTTTGCCGGTACTGTCAGTGATCCGCGTAATCCGGGAAGCGCGGTCATGGAATTACACCTGGCGACCGATTTGGTGAAAATCGTCAGTTATGATGCCGACGGGGTCCCGGCGCAAGGATTTTTCGTGCCTGATACCGGTGCGTTGTTTGTCGCCGGAGTGCACTCCCGGAAATTCGATCTGGACGGTGATGGCAATGCCGATGATGAATTGAAGATCACCTCGACCTCGCGCGGTATGTTCATGAGAATTCCCAATGCCACAGAAGCCGCGCGTGTGCGTGGCAATGACTTGCGGCGCGTGGATGTCACGCTTGACGCCGATGCCTCCGGCGCGCAACACAGTGTTCCTATGAATAATATGCTGGAATGGTATGCCGTAAATACCCAACCCAATGCGGATGCCATTACGTTTACCTATCCAGGCGGGCAGCAGTTGGGGCAAATAGCGTTGCGGAATGTGCCGTTATCGGCGGAACAAATCGAGCTGGTAGCGCCCGGTGGTAGTGTCAGTTACGTGCTCCAGGACAGCACCGATCCGGCCAAGGTCATGTCGGAAGTTGTGCGTGTACGCAATTTGATTCCCGGGTTACGCACGGACCCTGAGGTGGGCATCAATGCACAGAAAACCAATATCGCCATTATTCCTTTTGTGACGTTATTAGGAACTCTGCCCGATGACGGCATTTGGCAATTTTCCATTGTCGATGATGCCGGTGCTGTGGGCAACGTGATCGCGGAATATACCGCTACCACCGCGCAGCAGGCGCTGCCCGCTGTCGATCCGACGGCTGACGTCGGTTTTGATGATAGTCCTTGGCTGGGAGGCGTGCAGCGTGACGCCGTCGATGCGGATATCAACCATACCATAACGTGGCGGCAGATCACCGATGGTGGGGTGTTGGGTAACGGCGCAAATCGCTACTGGCTGCATATTTATCACGGTGAGGGGAGTGGCGGTGTGCCGCTGAGTTTCACCGATCCCGATGCTCTGATGATGCAATTGGATACGGGCGCTGGTGAGTGCCCCGTGGGCGCGGATTTGTGCAATGTAACATTGCCGGCGGGGCTGCTGGAACCGGGCGCCAAATACTGCATGGGGATCATGGCGCAGGATCAGGATTTCAATCGCAATCGCTCTTATACCGACGCGGTTTTCTGTCTAAGTACCCTGTATAAGTCGGGAACGTTGCAGTTCGGCAGCGCCAGCTATACCGTTGACGAGAGCGCTGGCACCGCAACCATAACCGTGCAGCGTGTTGGCGGTACGGACGGTGCAGCCACGGTAGCTTATGCAACCGGTGACGGCAGTGCCACCGCCGGCAGTGACTATAACTCGGCAAGTGGCACCCTGTATTTTTCCGATGGCCAGGGCGCACAGTCATTCATCGTCACCATCCTCGATGACAGTAGTGAGGAAGCGGCGGAAACCGTAATGCTGACACTAAGCAATGCCGGCGGTGCCACGTTGGGCAGCCTGAATGTGGCGGTGCTCACCATTGCCGCCAATGATGCGCCGCAGCCCGTGCAGCACGGCCGGTTCGCATTCGCCGCCGCCGGCTACAGCGTCAATGAAAACGCCGGCAGTGTCGAGCTAACCGTGCAACGGCTTGATGGCAGTGTCGGCACCGTGACCGTGGATTATGCGAGTAATGCGGGCTCGGCCGATAACGCCGTGGATTTCAGCCAGATCGCCGGTACCTTGTCGTTTGCCGAAGGCGAAACCAGTAAAACGTTGACGGTTGCCATCATCGACGATCAGCTGGTGGAAACGGATGAGATGTTCACCATTATGCTCAGTAATGCTCAAGGCGGCGCAATCCTAGACCTCGTGACCAGCACGAGCATCACGATCGTGGATGATGATACGGACCAACCGGGTAGCGGCAAGGAAACGTCGGACACCGGTAAGAAAAAGAAGGGCGGCGCCATGGATTTGAGTATATTTGCATTGCTGCTGCCTTGGATGTATCGCCGTGGTCGACGTTGGGCGGAGAGTCGGCCACTGGACAGATTTTACCATTAGCACACTTCGGAGGCGGTATTGTCGCCGGGATGAAGTTATCGGAGGGTGAATATTGCACAGGATTTCCGGCACAAAGTGGCTTGGTCCGCAAGTAGGTGGCGTGTACTATGGTCCTCGTTGTAGCGGTATACGTCTACAAAATTACGTAACGATATAAAACAGAGGAGATCATCATGTCTTTTGGAAACTTGGGCGATATGGGTGGATTGAAATCCGGTGGCGATGCTTCGAATATCGGCATGGCTGGTTCCGCAACTGGAAATGCGGACAGCTCGGGTGTCGGCGTGGGTACTGGTGTACTGGGCGCCATGGGATTGGGTGGCGGCCTGTCTGGTGCTGCTACGGGTGATGCCGGTGTTCTGCAAGGTCAGGGCGCTGCCGGTGGCGGTGTAGCTGATAACACCAACATTGGTGATATCAATATCAATACCTGATAGCGTAAGTAATCGAAGTAAAATTCAAGGGCTGATACCTGTACAGGATCAGCCCTTAATTTTACATAAACGTCAACCACGGTGAATTCTCGACCAATCTTTTGGGGAAATCAGGTGTTGATGAGTTATTGCACAGTCATATGCCGATTTAATGAATAATTGATGTAACTTTAAGGATCTGTAAGCCAAACGTTAGTCGGTATTCTCATAATAAAAATATTGCGGTATTCATCTTGGCGACGTGGTAGGTGCGACGTTTCGTTGCGCGATGTCGGCGGGAGAGGACGTCCACTGATCTATTTGACACCGTGACAGTTACGACAATCTGAGTAGGAGGGTTACCAATGGCCAGCGGTCTCCGTGCGCCCGTGCAAATAAAACCTGGATTGACGTCTTCGATACGCCATCCCATGAAAGTTGCGCGCATGCTTTACCAGCCGGCACCCATGGTGCTGCGCGGTCCGATTTACATGATCGCCGCGATCGTGCTCGCGGTTTTGGTCTATTCATTCTGGGCGCGTAAGGATTCTCTGGTGATGGCGCCCTTGGTGCTTGAGCGACAGACATCACTGGTAGAGGCGGTCGGCGCGGGCTTGATCTATCAGCTGCCCGCCAAGGAAAACCAGGTGGTGAAATCGGGGGAGAAACTCGTTATCGTGCAGGAGCAAACCACTGTCGCCATGACCCCGGCGCAGGAATCGCTGGAAGCTAGAAAGGTGGAGCTGGAGAAAGAGCGTCGGGAACTCGACGATGAATTCAACCACAAAATATCCCAATTGCGCCTGGACCTTGAGGATTTGACCACTTCCAAGGGTAGCCAGCAAACGGCGCAATCCGGCCGGGTACGGCAAATTGAAGAGCAACTCACCACCGCGCAGCGCGCCAAACAACGCCGGCAGGAACAGCTGGACCTGGCGCGTACCCAGTTATCACGTAAGAAACAGTTGTTCGAAAGTCGCGATATCACCATCGGTGAATACGAGCAGGCCCAGGAACGGGTAAATGAACTGCAAAAACAGGTGGATGACGCACAGGCGGAAATCGCCACCATCAAGCTGTCGTTGCAAACGGCGCAGACAGAGTTAGCGGAATTGTCCGATTTACACCGCAAAGAAAAACTGGAGCAGGAACTCGCTCAATCAGAAGAGCGGCGCACACGCGAACTGACACGCCTGGATGAGCAAATCGCCGGGATCGCGCGCCGTATCGGCGAAGCGGAGTATCTGGTGGAAGGTGTTACCTACGCGGATA
>JAHECY010000161.1 GCA_024641505.1 Gammaproteobacteria bacterium | reverse complement strand
CCCGATGGCTGCGCACGCGGATTTAAGGTAACCCATTGAAAGCGCTATACTTATCACGACTGTTATTAGAAAGCTACATTATATTCAGGATTTCATAACAAATGCCTACCGTGCTTAGAATTGGACCGTACAGGTTTTTCTTTTATAGTAACGAATTAGGTGAACCGCCGCATATACATGTCCAAAGGGAAAACAGCCTAGCTAAATTCTGGTTGGAACCGGTCACCTTAGCCATTTCTACCAGATTTTCGTCCCATGAGCTCAACAAGGTTCATGGACACATTATAAATAACAGAGAGAAGTTTTTGGAGGCTTACAATGAGTACTTTGGCGGTTAAACTAATTCCACTTGCTCAGACCGTTGAATTCTCAGACGATGATATGATCGTCAATTTGGTGGATGGAAGAAAAATATTCATTCCGCTCATTTGGTTTCCAACACTTTCCGGCGCATCAAAGGAACAGCTTTCTAACTACGAATTGCTTGGCGATGGCGAAGGGATACATTGGCCTGACTTAGACGAGGATCTTAGCGTAAACGGTCTGTTAATTGGTACGCACTGATTATTAATAGTTATCGCAATATACTGCAATCGAGCTTTCCCGCCAGTTCGAACTCAAATTCGGTCCCCTGCCGGACTGGGCGCAAACCAAAATCGCCGCTGCCAACAAGGACACCCTGGAACAGTGGGGGCTAAAGCGGTTAAGCGCCCATAGCCTGGAAGAGGTGTTTGCGTAGGTTTTGTTTCTGATCCGTCGTTCTACGGTGCCGGCGGCCAATTCAGCTCAGTGACGGGCATGGGATTCACATCCACCAACGGCTTCACCATCTCCGCAATGGCGGCATCACTCACGGCGCTGCTGTCATAGAAATCCTTGCAGGCTTCATCTTCGGCGGTCCAGGGGCGGGCGGGAATAATAGTACGCATGGTTCCTTTGCGCTGGTAACTGCCGCGCATCGCGATCGTGGGTGTGGCATTGGCCAATGCATCGTATTGCACCACGTTTGGGGTGTTGGTAGTCTGGCGTCCCGACAGGCGGGCACCCGCGGTCTTGAACGCCAGCGGCGTGTTTTCCGTCAACAGCACCAGCCGGCTGTATCGGTCCACCGGCAGATTGTCGAGTTTCACCTGTGGGTTGGTGGCATTACCGAAAGTGATGGCGATATTGGGCATGTCGCCGGCCACCAGGTCATACGCCAGGCCTTCCGCGGCCCATTCCTCGGCGCTGATCTCGGGGAGGTATTTCATCTCGCCTTTGAGGCACAGATAATTGGTGTTGTTGATGATGCTGAAGAAGGTCGGCTCGGCGATGTCGTGGGTGGCAACGACCACCGCGTCAGCTTCGCTTCCCAGCGCACCCCGATAGACCACTTGCAGGTGCAGACTGTGGGCGATGACTGGGATGATCTCGTCGCCGGAGAAGGTGAATTTGATTTCTTTAAAGTCGGCTTTGCTGAGGCTAACCGCCTGGGGATCAGACACGGCGATTTTCTCTTCCATCCCTTGGAATTCCTCCACCGTGCAATCCGTGTTGGGCTTGCCGTCCAATCCGATTTCGGCGGAGAGGTTTGGCTGATAACAAGCATTCAAACGGTATTTGACGACCGCCCGTAACTGGCCGCCGGACAAGGCGTCATTGTTATACTTGGTGGCATCCCTTACCTGGATTTTGAGCGTGTTAAATCCAAAGATCGTGCTACCGGCATACGCTATGCCTGCGTCATTTCGGGCATGCGTTGGGCTGTGGTCGATAAGGGCGTAGATGCCATCCTTGGGCGGCGCGATCTCAATGCGGCCGCGGAAGAAGTAGTTGATCAACCCGGCGCTGTAGGCGACGGCGCGGGGGATGGTGAGGTTGGCCATGTCGCCATAGATCGTGAGATCAAGAGAATATCTGAAGCGGTCAATTTCATGGCCATATAGAATGTCGTCTTCATCAGTAAAAGAATCCTTCCAAGCACTTTCCGTGGCAAGCGGAACCCCGTAAGCATTTTTGTCGGCATTCAAACGATCATATACTGCATTGTACAAATAACTGGTTACAACACCGCTCCCCGAGTCTGCCAGTTCGCTTGTCGTGGCATAATCGGCGCGATTATTACTTGGGTAGAGATATGGATTATTTCCCAGATTTGTGCCCACGGTAAAAAATCCACGATTGGTGTAGTCCGCCAATCCCTTGCCATTCCCAATATTTTCCTTGCCCTGGTGTGTACTGAAAATGTCGGAATACCTGTTAAATACCGGCACGGGATATTCACCAAACTTCAATGGTTCATGGTTTTTGTATTTTATTCCCATTCCTTTGCCGCCAACTTCATATTCCGGCGCGCCAGTCGCTCGTGCTTCGATGTACCACTCATATTCACTCTTGTGTCCGGTGATGTATTCCTCAACTAGCGCATACTCGGAGCCCGCATGCGGATCATTTCGCGTGTGTTGTGGCTGCGACATGTCTTGCACTAAATGCACCACATCCCCGAGTGCGCGAAAGGTTGTTGCCCAGTAGGCCAGGCGGTCTTGCTCGTTGGCATTGCGTACTTCACAGTTGGTAAATACGCCCATTGCATCCGGTTCAGGGCACTTGAGCCCAACAAGTTTATCAAGCTTATTATTGCCCCTATCCCAACGGGCTCCGACCAAAGCACGAAACATAGATTCCCGGGCATCATGCACAGTGAAATGATTGTGGCGATCAGCCTCATTCTCGTTTTCGTCGGCCAGAGAATCTGATGCGCCTATCGCCCAGTCGACGGCTTTTCTAAATTCGTAGAAAGACGGCCCTATTGGGCGGTTAAGCGCGGGATCAAAAAAGTGATTTACTACGCGAATCGGATCGAATTTCCAATGAAAGCCTCCATGCGTCGGGTAGTCTGCTTGATAAGGATCGTCATTGGGCTGGCCAAAATCCTTTACCGCATCCGGATTGTCATCTTCGCGGATGGCGCCGCGCATTAGCCAGCCGGGGAGTTGCAATGGAATCTTTTTGTTGTTGCCAAGTTCTTCTGACCTCGGCATGTAATTCTTGGAAAACTCAGATTCAAGACGTTTTCGAATATCATTGGTTTTAATATCGAAATAACTAAATTTAAAAATTGAGTCTACTTCTTCTTTTCCACCAAGATACATTTCTCCATTAATCCCAAGTTCTTGCAACAAAAAATCACCCCTCACAATCGATTCATTATACGCATGCCATGTCATATAACCATGTGTAGCTAATTCATAAGCGTAGATATCCGGTGCCATTGATACAAGGAAAGAGAGCATTAATGCCATAAAACGTGACTTCATAGAGGATTCTCCTCAAGTATCTTTTTGATTTGGTCAGCACTTAACAATCCACCTCCCGACATAAAGTTGTCAGTGCTCAATAAACTTCTTACAGCTCCTTCACCTATATCGTATAAGTTTGAGCTATGTGATTTTGTTTGTTCCATATTTTTTAGTTCGTCATATAGTGTCTTTAAGAGCTGATATTTGTTCTTTTCGTATTTTCCTGCTCCCCCGCATTGCGTCCATCGAACAATACTGCTTCCTTTATCAAACAACTCATCCAACGTGCCAGAAAATTTCTCCATCTTCACCGGCATTTCAATCATCGTTTCTTCAAAAAGCGTCATATATTCATAGCCTGGTCGATAGAGATGAAATTTTATGTAGCGATCCATGATGCCACGGCTTTTCTTCTCCTTATCTTTCCATTCAGGTATGACAAACTCTCCGTTTTTATCAGATCGTGAACTTTCCAAGTGAAAACAGCCGCTTTGACTATGCGCAAAGCTGGAAGATGTACCATGCCACGCGGCTAAAACGATAACGCCTTCCAGAGGTTCTCTGGTTTGTGCGTCTACAATCTTGCCGTGATATGCCGGCCAGGAACCGGCCATGGTTGCGCAGCCGTTTGACAGGAAAATCAATACCAGAAGCAATATTGGAAATCCGAAGAATTGTCGAATTTTTTTCATTTTTTCCTCACATGCTTACTATGCGCCATTTGCCATCATCGGATTTCAGGAAAAGCACGGGATAGCCGTATTTGGTACCGGATTTTTCTCTCTCAATGATGAATTCAGCGTAGTTCTTGCCAATCGTTCCTTGTGTTAACGTGCCAAGGGAATCCGCTGCCGCCGGAAGTCTGTCTCCCAATATCTCAAACATACGCTGATAGCGTTCAGCAGAGGAGCCGATGATATGGTGCATGGCACCTGGAATATCCATTGCACGCAAGTGGTCCAACATAGAATCAAAAACAGCACGTATTTCCGTGTCCACTTGGTCTATTGACTGATTTGCGATTACCGCCAACTTACTTGAGAGGCTTAAACCATTGGACTCTGTTATGGAAACAGTAGCTATATATCCTCCTTGTTTGGAATATTCATAAGTTAAAGGCACTGCCGGATCAGTGGTGGATATTTCAGCCACCCCATCGCCATCAAAATCCACCGCGATGTGGGTGATCGCCAGATTATTGGGATTGTTGATCGTGAGATTCACCGTCAGCGGTATCAACCCCGTAACCCGATCCGCCGCCACCGTGATCGGCGTGGTGGCGGTACTGGTGACGGCTATGGCTTTTTGTTCCCTCTGCCAATCAATCACCGGGGAATTGGCGTCGTCCTGCTGGTCGTAGATATCGCGTTCAATCCGCGCCGCGTCGGTGGTGCCCCACCAGTTGGTTTGGGCATCCAGGGTCACGGTGGCATCGGCGAAGTCCGTCGCGGAGTAATGATAGTTACTGTTGTCGTAGAGGTTGCTGTGGTGCATCACCGGCCGGCTGTCCTGGGTGGGATCGTGAGTCTCCAAACCGCCGCTGACAAACAGCCCGTTCTGGTTATTGCGCAGGGTGGCATGGTCGAGGGTGCCGCTGGCGCCTGCGATGAAACCGAAGGCGTTTTTGGCGTATTCCACTACAGTATAGTTGGCATTGCTGAGTGCGCCAGGGCCCTGGGTCACTATCCCGGCCCAGTCATTGCCCTGTTTGTTGGCCTGGGCGGAAGTCAGGGTGATGGGGGCGG
>JAHECY010000074.1 GCA_024641505.1 Gammaproteobacteria bacterium | reverse complement strand
AGATCTTCCAGCTTCTTCGCTTTGATGATCTGCCCGTCGAGGGCGGAGGCTTTGAAGTCCTTGCCGTAAGCGACGCTCAGCAGTTGGCTGTAATACACCACCGGCATGTTGAATTTGGTACCGTGACGGGCGTTGATCTTGTCTTGATATACCTCGGTGTTCATCTGGCACAGCGGGCAGGGGGTAACGATCATGTCGGCACCGTGGTCGTAGGCTGCTTCGATGATGCCTTTAACCATGTCCTGGCTCTTTTCCGGCTCCGAGAACATCAGGGCACCGCCGCAGCATTGCACTTTCTTCTCGTAGGTGGGAATGGAGTCACCGCCCAGGGTGTCCACCAGCTTGTCCAGGTACATCGGGTTTTCATAGCTTTCGCCGTCGATACCGAAGGGACGGTTGGTCTGGCAACCCACGTAGCCGGCGATCTTGATGCCTTCCAGGGGTTTTTTCACGTGCTTGCCCAGTTCGTCGTAGCCGAAATCTTCCACCAGCACTTCCACCATGTGGCGGATCTTCTGGTTGGCCTGCACCTTGAGACCGGCGGCCGCCAGGGCTTCATTGGTTTCCTTCAGCAGGTCATTGTCTTCCAGCAAACGGTCGCGGGTTTCGCGGGTGGCCAGCCAGCAGGCGGCGCAAGTGGCGACCACGTCCTGACCGGCGTTGTGTTGTTCCGACAGCGCCAGGTTGCGGGCCGACAGCACCATGCGCGGCAGCTCGCCGCCTTCACCGTAACCGATGGACGCGCCGCAACAGTTCCAGTCCGGGATCTCGTTGAGCTTGATATCCAGGGTTTCGCACATGCTGTCCACGGATACCTGGTAGTTGGACGCGGATGCGCCTTTCTGCGAGGAGCACCCTGGATAGAAGGAATATTCTTTCTTCGCCATTGCCTGATCCTTAACTTGTCTGTTTTTTTATTACTGCTTTTTTAATTTCGCGTCTTCGATTTCCCGGGCTTTCTTCAAGATCGCCTGCAGACCGCCGGTATCCTTGATGCCGTGGCCGCCGGTGATTTCCATCGGGTTCATGCGCTTGGTTTTCATCATGGCCATGCCCAGCTTCTGGTTGGCCATGGCGTTTTTCACGCCGCTGCCCATGCCGTCCATGAAATACAGGGACAAGCCCATTTTCAATTCATTGGCGCGGCCGGTCTTGGTGATGTTGTCCCAGAAGATCTTCGAGAACTTCTTGGTGGGTTGGTTCTTGGGGGCCAGTCCCAGTTTGTTCGCGTAGCTGGCCAATCCGTGCATGATGTGGGTGATGGGCAGGCCGCGGGGGCAACGCACGACGCAATTGTAGCAGGAGGTGCACATCCACATGGAGCTGGAGGAGAGCACTGCCTCGCGTTTGCCCGCGCGAATCATCATGAACAATTCCTGGGGCGGGTGATCCCAATGGGGGCCGAGCGGGCAGGAGCCGGAGCAGACGCCGCATTGCATGCACATCTTCACCCACTCGCCTTCTTCCACATTGGCTTCCACTTCTTTGAGGAAGTTGTTGCGGTACTTTTCGATCATTACTGTGTTGGTGTTCGCCATGGGGTGCTCCTCAGAACTTGAACGGGCTCATGCCGATGCGCCCAATGGTCTCGGCCATCTTGTTGATCAACTCCGGCACCCGGTGGATATCGGTGATGGCGATCTCGTGGGTTTCCACGCGCTCCGGTTCCAGGGACAGGCTCTTGAGCGTGTCATCAACCTTGCTCATGCGGTAGTGGGCCATTTCCGAGCCTTTGACGAAGTGACACTGATAGTTTTCGCCCTTCTGGCAACCCATCAGCATGATGCCGTCGTAGCCGCTGTTGAGGGCGTCGGTGATCCAGGCCAGATTGACCGAGCCCAGGCAGCGCACGGGAATAATGCGGGCAAACGGGCTGTATTCCAAACGCGTCATGCCCGCCATGTCCAGCGCCGGGTAGGCGTCGTTCTCGCACGCCAGTACCAGGATGCGCGGCTTTTCCGAAAATTCATCGGGCATGTCCACGTTCTTGAGCTGTTGACCCACCGAGTCCATTGAATAGTTCTCGAAGGAAATAACACGCACCGGACAGGCGCCCATGCAAGTGCCGCAACGGCGGCAGCGCGACTCGTTGAACACCGGATAACGTTGTTCATCTTCATCGATGGCGCCGAACGGGCATTCCACGGTGCAGCGTTTGCATTGGGTGCAGCCTTCCCGGCGGAATGACGGAAAGCTCAGGTCGCCGGAACGGGGATGGGCGGCGCGTCCCAGGCCCGCGTTCTCGATGGCTTGAATGGCCTTGAGGGCGGCGCCGGTGGCGTCTTCGATCGCCTGTGCGATATCCATCGGTCGACGTACCGGACCGGTGGTGTAGATACCGGTGCGGCGGGTTTCGTACGGGAAGCAAATGAAATGGGAATCATTGAAGCCGTGTTTCAAATGCGGCAGATCCGGACCCTGGCGGTAGGTGAGATTCAGTACCGACTTGTCCTTCTGGACTTGGGTGGCGGCGGCATCGGCCGCGGCGTCTTTGCCGTCGAGCTTGACCATGTTTTCGATATCGACGCCGGAGTTGGCCACCATGCCGGTCGCCAGCACCACCAGGTCCGCCAGTTCTTCGGTGTCTTCATTCAGGATCAAGTCCTTGAACTTGACGCGCAGATCACCACCGCTGTCTTCCACGGCGCTGACCTTGCCTTTGGTAAAAGTCACGCCCTTGTCCTGGCCGCTGCGATAGAAATCCTCGCCGCCGTTGCCGGGGGTGCGCAGGTCGCTGTAGATGACATTGGTGTCGATCGCCGGATTGCTGTCCTTGAAATACATCGCTTGCTTGATGGCAGTGGTGCAGCAATGGCCGGAGCAGTAGGGCAGATGGCCTTCCTGCTCGCTGCGCTGGCCGGCGCACTGTACAAAGGCCACGCTTTTCACTTCCTTGCCGTCGCCGGGGCGCTTGATGGCGCCGCCCTTGGCGTCACGCGCCAGTTGTTCCAGTTCCAGTTGGGTGACCACGTTTTTCGACTTGCCGTAACCCAGTTCCGGCAGCTTGTTGGCATCATAGGGCGTGAAGCCCGATGCCTGGATAATGGCGCCGAATACCTTGGTGTCGGTTTTACCGCTTTCGGTGGTGATGTCCACGGCGAATTTACCCGGGGCGCCATCGGTCTTGGTCAGCGTGGAGTTGAGATGTACGGTGATTTTCTTGTTGCCCTGGATCGCCTTGATCAGCGCCTCGACGCCGGTATCGGCGGGGGCCGCGAACGGCGCATGGTCCGGCACCCGCTTATGAAGTTTGGCGCCGTTGCCCCCGAGGGCCGCGGTTTTTTCCACAATATGCACCTGATAACCGGCTTTGGCCGCTTCCACGGCCGCGGTCATGCCGCTGATGCCACCGCCGACCACGAGCAGGGAGCGTTCGGTTTTCGCTTCCGGATTGCCGCCGGGCAGGGTCAGGAACTTGACCTCCGAAACCGCCATGCGCACGTAGTCGTCCGCCATTTCCTGGGTGGTTTCCTGAGCCTCGTCGGTATCGGGACGTACCCAGATCACGCCTTCGCGCAGGTTGCCGCGGCTGACAGCCACGTTCTCGAACGTGAAGGCATCGGTCTTGGCGCGGCGCGAACAGGCGCAGATCGCCACATGATTCACGCCCTCTTTGTCGATGTCATTCTGGATCAACTTGATGCCGTCTTCGGAGCACAGGAAGTCGTGTTCCCGCACCACGTTGGCTTTGGCGTCCTTCTGTGCGACGCTGGCCAGTTGTTTCGTGTCCAGGCGCTCGCCGAGGCCGCAGCCCTTGCAAATATATGCGCCGATTTTCTTGTCTGCTGCCACCTGTTAACCCTCCATTCCTGCAACCCGGTTCACCACTTGAATGGCGCGTAGCGCGCTGGCGGTGGCGCTTTGCACCGCCCGGTTGACATCCAGGGCATCGGCGGAACAGCCGGCGGCGAAAATGGCGCCGTTGGCTTCGTCCTGTTCGATAAAACCGTTTTCGTTGATTGTTATTTTCATTGGGAAGGCGTTGGCCGGAATGCTGGGTTCCATGCCCGTGGCCAGAACCACCAGGTCATGCTCGTTACTGTAGCGTTGATAACCCTCGGTGTTGACGCCGTTGAGAATGACGTTACTGTTTTCTTTGTTTTGCGTAATGTTGGCGACCTTGGATTTGACGAAGCTCACATTGGGGTCCGCCTGCACCTTCTGGTAGAAATCGTCGATGCGGTCGATGGCGCGGATATCAATGTAGTACACCGTGGCCTTGCCTTCGTCGCCGTACTTTTCCCGCAGATAAGTGGTCTGTTTCAGGCTCGCCATGCAGCAGATGCGCGAACAATGTTTCAAATGATTTTTGTCGCGGGAACCGGCGCACTGGATAAAGGCGATATTGCGTGCTTCCTGACCGTCGGAAGGGCGCAGGATCTTGCCGCCGGTGGGACCGAAGGGGTCCATCATGCGCTCCAGTTCCATATTGGTGACAACATTGGGGTAGCGCTTGTAACCGTAGGGCTGAATCTTTTCCGCGTCATAGGGTTTCCAGCCGGTGGCCCAGATGATGGCGCCGGCTTTGAGGGTGACGCTTTGGGCTTTCATCTCCAAATCCACCGCGTTGAATTTGCAGGCGGCTTTGGCTTTGCTGGCGTCATCGCTGCCAATGATGGCCGGATCGATGACGTAGCGCTGGGGATACGCCATGGCGTAGGGCAGGTAGGCGCCTTTGCGCTTCTTCATACCCAAATGAAAAGCGTCGTCGAATTCACCGGTGACCGCCTTGTTGCATTCGCCGCAAGCGGTACAGTTGTCATTGACATAACGCGGTGCCACCTTCACGGTCACGGTATAGTCTCCGGCTTTGCCGGCGACATCGGTGACTTCGGTGAGGGTCATGACCCGAATGTTCTTGTTCGCCTTGATCCGGCGCAGATTGATTTCCAGGCCACAGGTGGGGTGGCACATTTTCGGGAAATATTTATAGAGTTGGCTGATGCGCCCGCCGATGGCAGGTTCCTTTTCAATCAGAATGACCTGTTTTCCGCATTCAGCAGCTTCGATGGCCGCGGTGATCCCGCTAATGCCGCCGCCAATGACCAGAATACTCTGATTGGTTGCGATGACGTCGCCCATGAGTACCTCTCCCTTTCGGGTTTTTCTTTTTATATGTATGTGTATATTCGACTGATTCTTAAAATCGTGTATACCTTACCGTAACGAAATAATTCTAGCCAGCGTTAAAATTTGAAAAAGGATTCAATTTTTTAAACGATGAATAGGTAGGTTTTATTTTACACGATGAATTCACGCTGTGAATGCCGCTACGTTGCGGGAATCACGTCAGCGCGTGGTAGCTTTGTCCTAGAATACCGCTAGGATTATTGGCCATGAATAATGATGCGGGGCGTATTGGATCGACCGCGCGCCTTAGCGTTGGGGGCTAATCAAGATGCAATCGCGTTCTTGCCAGACCCGGGAGTGATTTATAGGCGCATTAAATTAACTGGTGGGAGAGTGGCGGCGCTATCAAGGCTTCAAGTGTCCGGATAGCCATTGCTGACGCGAGTGTATACGCTTGCCAAATGTCCCGCCTCTGTCGATCGGCGCAGGCCTGACCACTTGCCACCGTCACTCGAATGCAACGTGCTGAATTCAATCCGGGCGTTCCCGCGTTGCTTGAGCGTGTGGCGCCTGACTCCGGATATCCCAATTTTTGAGCCATACCCCTACAGATTCTGCTGCAGTGTTGGCTGGCGAAAACGCCATCCCATGGGCGGAGAATTGTTTACACTGTTGGGGTAGCGCGATGACGTGTCCATAAAGAATATTAATGTATTAGAATATAAAATATTTATAATATGTTCAGAACGTGTAATTAGTCGCCAAGATTCACGATACGCTATAATCTACGGCCCTTTTTGAAAGAGTTATGTCAAATGACAATGGAATCAGGCATGTCCGAGAGTCGAACTGAAGTCAAGAACACTACCTGCTATATGTGTGCCTGCCGCTGCGGCATCCGCGTCACGCTCAAAGAGGGCGAAGTCCGGTATATCCAAGGTAATCCTGATCATCCGCTGAATAAAGGCGTCATTTGCGCCAAGGGTTCCTCGGGCATCATGAAACAGTATTCTCCTGCCCGCATTACCAAGCCCTTGCTGCGCCGACCGGGCAGTCACCGGGGGGATGCGGAATTTCAGGAAATCAGCTGGGACGAAGCCTTTACCCTGATGGCGGAGCGTCTTGGGCATCTGCGCCAGACGGATCCCAAGAAATTCGCTTTGTTCACCGGTCGCGACCAGATGCAGGCCCTCACCGGCATGTTCGCCCGTCAGTTCGGGACCCCCAACTATGCGGCCCATGGCGGTTTCTGTTCCGTCAACATGGCCGCCGGCATGATCTACACCATCGGTGGTTCGTTCTGGGAGTTCGGCGGCCCGGATCTGGAACGGGCGCGCCTGTTCATCATGATCGGTACCGCGGAAGATCACCATTCCAATCCGTTGAAAATAGCTCTCTCCCAGTTCAAGCGTAACGGGGGCCGGTTTATTTCCATCAATCCGGTGCGTACCGGTTATTCGGCCATCGCCGATGACTGGATTCCGATCAAGCCCGGTACCGATGGCGCCCTGTTGCTGGCGTTGATCCATGAAACCATCAATACCGGGTTGTATGACCGGGAGTTTCTCACCCAGTATTCCAATGCGGCGCAACTGGTGAATGTGAACACAAAGGACGACGACTACGGTTTGTTCATCCGTACCTATGAAGAGGGGGACGAGGGCAAGGTTCATCCCCAGGATCAATTGTGGTGGGACCGGTTGAATAATCAGGCGGTGCGTACCCACACCAAGGGGGCCGATCCCTTCCTGCTCGGGGAGTTCACGCTGGAGGATGGCACCCTGGTGAAACCCGCATTCCAGATGCTGGTGGATCAGGTCAAGGATTACACCCCGGAGTGGGCGGCCAATATTACCGGCATTCCCGCGGAACGTATTCGTACCCTGGCCCATGAAATGGGTATCGTCGCCCGGGACGAAAAGATCGAGCTGCCCATCGCCTGGACCGATGTCTGGGGCAATGAGCATGCGGCGGTCACCGGCAATCCCGTGGCGTTTCATGCCATGCGCGGGCTGGCGGCCCACAGCAACGGTTTTCAGACAATCCGTGCCCTGGCCATCTTGATGAGTATCCTGGGCACCATCGACCGGCCCGGTGGCTTCCGCCACAAGGCGCCGTTCCCCCGGCCCATTCCCCCGTGCCCCAAGACCCCTAACGGACCGCAGGGCGTGAAGGCCAATGAGCCCCTGGGTGGCATGCCCCTGGGCTGGCCGGCGGACCCTAACGACTTATTCGTCGACGGCAAGGGGGAGCCGATTCGTATCGACAAAGCTTTCTCCTGGGAGTATCCGCTGTCGGTGCATGGCTTGATGCACAACGCCATTACCAATGCCTGGCGCGGCGATCCCTATCCCATCGACACGTTGATGATCTTCATGGCGAATATGGCCTGGAACTCCAGCATGAACACCGAACAGGTGCGTCAGATGCTCAACGATAAGGACGAGCAAGGGGAATACAAAATCCCGTTTCTGATCGTGTGCGATGCTTTCCAGTCGGAGATGGTGGCGTACGCGGACCTGGTGCTGCCGGATACCACGTATCTGGAACGCCATGATGTCATGTCCATGCTGGACCGGCCCATTTCCGAATTCGATGGCCCCGTGGATTCGGTGCGCATTCCGGTGGTGCCGCCCACGGGCCAGTGCAAGCCGTTCCAGGAAGTGCTCATCGAGTTGGGCACGCGCCTGAAGCTGCCGGCCTTTGTCACCAAGGAAGGCCGGCGTAAATACCGTGACTATCCGGACTTCATCGTCAATTTCGAAACCGAACCCGGTTCCGGTATTGGTTTTCTGGCGGGCTGGCGCGGCAAGGGCGGCGAGAAATTCATGCGCGGCGAACCCAATCCCAAGCAATGGGAAATGTATGAAAAGAACAACTGCGTGTACCAGTACCATTTGCCCAGGTCTTACCAGTACATGCGTAACTGGAACGAAGGTTATCTGGAATGGGCGCAGCATCATCGCCTGACCCGGTACACGGACCCGATCAATATTCACATCTATTCTGAAGTGCTGCAGAAGTTTCGTCTGGCGGCCCAGGGTAAATATGCCGGCAAGCAGCCGCCGGAGCGCCTGCGCAAACGCATCGAAACCTATTTCGATCCGCTGCCGTTTTTTTACGAACCTCTGGAAGCGCAGCTCAGCGACAAACACCAGTACCCGTTGAGCGCGGTGACCCAGCGGCCCATGGCCATGTACCATTCCTGGGACTCGCAGAATGCCTGGTTGCGGCAAATTCACGCCCACAACTATTTGTATTTGAGCCCCGAACTGGGCCGCAAGGGCGGTTTCAAGGACGGCGACTGGGTGTGGGTGGAATCCATGCACGGCAAGGTGCGCTGCATGTGCCGCTTTTCCGAAGCGGTGGAGCCCGGTACGGTATGGACCTGGAACGCCATCGGCAAGGCCGCCGGCGCCTGGAGTTTGTCCGCGGAAGCCAACGAATCCCAGAAAGGGTTTTTGTTGAACCATGTAATTTCCGAGGAGTTGCCGCCCCATGCGGACGGAGAGCATTTATCGAATTCCGATCCGATCACCGGTCAGGCAGCCTGGTACGACGTGCGCGTTAAAGTCTACAAGGCCGGCCCCGGTGAGCCGCAGCAAACCTCTCCCCAATTCGAGCCGATGCGCCGGATGCCCGGGCAGAGTATCAAGCCCAAGAGCTGGTTCGGCTACGTCGCCGGCAAGAGGAACAAATCATGACGCAGTTAGCTTTGGTAATCGATCTGAATGTGTGTGTCGGGTGTCATGCCTGTGTCACCAGTTGCAAGCAATGGAATACGTCCGGCAGCGCCGGTCCCATGAGCGATGACCGGCCCTATGGCAAGGACCCCACCGGCACCTTTTTCAACCGCGTGCAGACCTTTGAAGTGGGGTCGTTTCCCAAGACCGAAACCGTGCACTTTCCCAAGAGTTGCCTGCATTGCGAAGATCCGCCGTGCGTGCCGGTGTGCCCGACGGGCGCCAGTTACAAACGCAAGGAAGACGGTATCGTGCTGGTGGATTACGACAAATGCATCGGTTGTAAATATTGTTCCTGGGCGTGCCCTTACGGCGCCCGCGAGATCGATGAGCACCAGAAGGTGATGAAGAAATGCACCTTGTGCGTGGATCGTATTTATGACCAGAAATTGCCGGAAGCCGAGCGTAAGCCCGCCTGTGTGCTGGCTTGCCCGACCAGTGCCCGATTGTTCGGTGATGTGCACGATCCGGACTCAATGGTGTCAGTGGCTATTCGCGAGGAGGGCGGTTACCCGTTGATGCCCGAGTGGGGTACGCAACCGTCGAATCACTATTTGCCTCGGCGCAAAACCAAGATGCACATTCACGAAGATGAATTGGTGCGTGTGGATAATCCGCTGGCCAAAGAACAGTTCAAGGTGCCGGACAGCGACGATCCGTTCCTGGAAGATGCGTCCAGCTGGTAACCGCCAAGAGTCAACAAGGAGATTTCATGCATCCGGCATTTTCAGTTATTTTTCTTACCACGCTCATCGGCGTGGGGCAGGGTTTGTTTTTGGGGTTGTTTACCGCCCAGTATTATTCGGCGTTTAAGTTGATCAGCGTGGAAAATGCCCAGGGTTTCTACAGCGGCGGCAGCTTGGTCGCGCTGCTGTTTTTGTTCGGCGGACTGGGGGCGTCCTTTTTTCATCTCGGACATCCGGAACGTGCCTGGCGCGCGGCCACCCAGTGGCGCACCTCCTGGTTGTCGCGGGAAGTGATCGTGTTGCCCGCGTTCATATTTATCGTGTTCGTCTACGGCGCTTTGTATTACTTCGGCTGGGATCCCAATTTGACTTCGGCCAACCTGCCAGCGGGCCAGTTGTCGTTTCTGGTGGGAGTCGCCGGTACGGTGGTGTGTTTCGCGCTGTTTCTGTGCACCGGCATGATTTACGGTTGTATCAAATTCTTGCAGGAATGGCACACGCCACTGACCCCGCTCAATTATACGTTGTTGGGCACCGCATCCGGTTTTACCCTGGCGGCCGGTTTTGCCGCCAGTTATGCACCGGAGTTGATCCGCTTCTTCGGGGAGCTGGCGGTGATACTGACCTTGGTGGCCGCAGTGTTTCGTATCTGGGCGTTATTGCGTAATTTCCGTATCAAGCACCGTTCGACCTTGCAGACCGCCATCGGCGTCCGCCATAACCAGATCGTGCAGAAAGCTCAAGGCGCGATGGGAGGGTCTTTCAATACCCGGGAATATTTTCACGGCCGCAGCGCGGCGTTTTTGAAATCCATGAAGTATTTGTTTCTGGTGCTGACGTTTGTGATTCCGGTGCTGTTGCTGGTGCTGGCCATGTCCACGGGCATCAACAGCCTGTTGGGGCTGGCATTTGCGGTGCAGTATCTGGGTCTGATCGCCGAGCGCTGGTTTTTCTTCGCCCAGGCGCGCCACCCCCAGAACCTTTATTACCAGACGCTGTAGGGTGCGTATTACGCACCGCGCGATGCTGGCACTACAAGGAACCTTGTTATCACGCACCGGTTTTGATCCGTCGGGTGCGTATTAGGCACCGGCTTTTGGATTTTGCAAGAAGCCACTCCCACCGCCATCGCAGGCGGGAAATGCTGATGTGTCGTGTTTTTTCACATCACAGCCATTGTGGGGGGCGTTTTACCAACCGAGCGATGGTTGGAACGAAGTATTGTCGCGGTGGTTTCGTTTTAGGTAAAAAAACCGGTGCGTCATACGCGCCCGGTGCCAGGTGGGAAATGTTGTGGCGTATCAATCCAGGTGAATAACATTGAAAAAATACGCTTTACCCGCCGGCGGCGTATCATTAGAATCGATTTAATCACCCCTGTTGGCCTGATTTCCGCATGGGTAAGCCGGCACTCAAACCCCGGACATTGCCATGGCCGAACTTAAAGACAATTTCAACCGCAGTATCGACTATATCCGCCTGTCCGTGACGGATCGGTGTGATTTGCGGTGTTTTTATTGCCTGCCCAAGCAGTTTCGGGATTTCAGCGAGCCCGATACCTGGCTCAGTTTCGCGGAAATCGAACGGGTGGTGGCGGCGTTTGCACGCCTGGGGGTGGCCAAGTTACGCATTACCGGCGGTGAGCCCCTGACACGGCGGGATTTGCCGCAGCTTGTGCAGCGCCTGGCGGCAAATACTTCCATCCAGGATATCTCCCTGAGCACCAATGCCGTGCAGCTCGCACGTGATGCCCAGGCATTGCGTGCCGCCGGTGTGCGGCGCATCAATGTCAGTCTCGACAGTCTCGATGCCGAGCGTTTTCGCCGGATCACCGGCGGCAAGTTGGATAAAGTATTGCAAGGCCTGGCGGCGGCGCGCACGGCCGGATTTCAACCCATCAAGATCAACATGGTGGTGATGAAAGAGATCAACGAAGACGAAGTGGAAGCCATGTTGGCCTACTGTGTCAGCCAGGGTTTCGTGCTGCGCCTGATCGAAACCATGCCGGTGGGGGACACCGGACGTGATGCGATCAGTCATTACGTGAATCTCGCCGGTATTCGCGAGCGTCTGGCGGACCGATTTGATCTGGTGCCCGGTATGATGCCCGGCGGCGGGCCGGCGCGCTATTATCGGGTGGCCGGTACCGACACCAATATCGGTTTCATCACGCCCATCTCCCAGCATTTCTGCGCCACCTGCAACCGCGTGCGCATCAGCGCCGAAGGCATGCTGCATTTGTGTCTGGGGCAGAATGATGTGGTGGATCTGCGCACACCGCTGCGCGCCGGTGCCGACGACCGGCACCTGGAACAGATTATTGTTGATGCGATACAGCGTAAACCCGAACGTCACGAATTCAATGAACAACCGGAAAAGATCATCCGCTTCATGTCCCTGACCGGGGGTTGATGTAATCCCCCTCATCGTTTCCCTCGCGTAGGGTGCGTATTATGCACCGCGCGATGGTGAAGTTACCAGGATCCCTGCTGTCACGCACCGTTCTTGATCTTGTTTTGTTTTTGATTGAAGCCACTCGAAAAAGAGCAGAAGTGGTGCGTAATACGCACCCTACGCGTTGCTCAATGTGATTTCGTCGGTGCGGGCGCGCGCTGTGCGTTGGGGGAGCAGGGGTTTGATGCGTTGCAGCACCTTGGTTGCGGTGGCGCGGTAGGCGGTGAGCTTGCCGCCGTAGATGGTGAGCACGCGGCCGGCGTGCGCCGGATATAGCACCGTGTCCCGGGAGCGATGAAATGGATTGCCATCGGCTTTGGGCAGCACGCGCAGGCCGGCGAAGGATTCGGAGATGCGCGGCGCTTGCGCCGCGGGAAAATAGCGCAGATAGCACTGCAACAGATACTGCACTTCCGCTTCGCTCGGTCGCACCTGGTCCGGGTTACCGCTGAACCGCCGCTCCGTGGTGCCGACCAGTATTTTTCCCTTCCATGGCATGATAAAAACCGCGCGCCCGTCCGTCGGTGCCTCCGTGTAATAAATCCCCTGTGTCAATGGGCTGTCGATCACGATGTGCGTACCCTGTACCAGATCGACGGCAAGCGTCGGCGCTGCCGGTGTTACGCACGCCAACACCTGGTTGACCCAGGGGCCGGCGGCGTTGATCAGTACCGTGGCGCGTATTTCCCGAACCTCGGAGCCTGAAGTGCAGGTGATACGACAGCCTTCGTTATCCAGGGCCACGGCGTTGACCTCCGTGTGCAGTTGCACGGATGCGCCCAGTTGTTGCGCGGACGCGATCACCGATCGGGTGAGGGCGGCATCATCGGTCTGACCGTCCCAGTATTGGAACACGGCCTGCAAGCCGTCGGTTTGCAAACCATCCAGGGAAGGCCATTGGGTGCGCGCCACGCGCTGAAAGCGGGCGTGGGAGCGCAACCCGGTGAGCAATGCATAGAGGCTCAGCCCCAGGCGAATTTGCCAGGGCCGGCGTCGGGTGTGTCGGTAGATGGGAATATAAAAAGGTACTGGCCGTACCAGTTGCGGCGCGTTGTGGAACAACAATGAACGCTCCCGCAAACATTCCCGCACCAGGGACAGTTGACCGGTTTCCAGATAGCGCAAGCCCCCATGGATCAATTTGCTGGAGCGCGCGGACGTCCCCTCGGCAATGCCGTTTTTTTCCAGCACCAGCACCGAATATCCGGCTGCCGCCGCTGCTTGCGCCACGCCCGCGCCATGGATGCCGGCGCCGATGATCAATACATCATAGTGCGCAGGTGACACGTTATCCCTTGAGGGCGGCAATCAGCTCACCAATGCGAAATGTTTCCAATAACTGCGCGCCCCGGGCATGCCAGGTACGGGCCAGCTCCAGGCTGCCGATTTCATACAGAGCCCACTGCCAGGGTGCCGCGGGCAGGGGAATGGCGCTGGCCGGTATGATGGCGTGATCCGTGAACAGAAAGTCCGGCGCGAGCGCGTGGGCCATGCCGAGCATGGCATCGTCCCAGGGCTCCATGACCCAGCCGATGCGTGTTGCGCCGCGGCTGCGCGCATAGCGCAGGGCGTCGCTGGCGAAGGAAATGATGACACATTGTTCCCGGATCGGCGCCAGCAGTTCCAGTACGCGGTCCACGATTTCGGGCATGCCGAATTGCAGCATGCTGACGCGTTTGAGTTCCACGAATACGGTAACTTCGCGATGCGCTTGGATCAGGGGCACCAATTCCGCCAGACCCCAGATACGATCCCGCGTGGCGGGTCGCGTACCATCACTGTCAATGGTGAGTGCGGTCCGGGTCAGTTGTCGATAGCTGAGATCGCCGATCGTGCCCGGCAGTCGCGCCAGCTTTTCCAGCGTACGGTCGTGATAGAGAACCGGTATCCGGTCGTGGCTCAGTTGAATATCAATTTCCACGAAGCGGGCGCCGCAGGCGATGGCGGCGGCGACCGCTGTATGGGTGTTTTCGAGATAACGGGCGGCGAAACCACGGTGAGCCACGAGATTGTCGATGGCGAGCGTATGATCAGGTGTCATATTGCCGTACCCAGGTTGCGCGGTGGTCAATTCCCCGTGGCAAAATCCATGATGGCCGGCAACAACTCCCGGTCCAGAAGTTCCCGGCACGCCGCAACGGCGGATGCCTTCAGATCTTCCGCCGCGATGAAGGTCAAGGGCCAGGACTGTTTGCCGTGTATCTTGCGGTCGGTGTCCAGCAGGTAGATGTTGAGTTCAGCGCTTACCCGGGTTTTGCCGTTTTGTTTTTCTTTGCTCTTGAGGGTCAAGGTGCTTTCCAGAAGATAATCGGGCTGCGCCGTTGTCTCAACGCCGAAATTGCTGGCTTGCAGGCTGGCGACGAGCGCTGTTTTCAAGACACCGAGATCGTCGTTGAGTATCAGCGGTTTGATGAGGATACGGTGCAACAGTTTTTCGAAATCGTCTTGCAGGCGCGCTGTTTGCCATACCAGGCGGACTTCATTGCCGCTGACGTCGATATCATGCAATAACTTGGTATAAAATTCGCGCAGCACCTGTGCCTGCAGGGCCTTGCCCGCATGCGCGATTTTCTGCAACCGGTCGGGCGTGGTGCCGGTGCGTTCGATTTGTTCCCGGGTGGTTTCATCCAGTGCCGCGATCAACTTTTTGATCTGGTCTCCGGCATAACCCTTGGGGATAATGGCAAAAGCGTGATACTGGGCGTTGGTGTCGTCATACCAGGTATCGACAATTTGAATCTTGCCGGTGATCGCTTCCAGCAGAGGTTTGCTGTCGCGCTGCATGGCGGCACTTCCCAGGTACGCCGGCAGTCCGGGCGCGGCGATAAATCTGAATTTCGTCGTGATGGCGTCGGTGGCGGCGTCTTTGGCGCTTCGAAGGTAGCGGAAACTGCCGGTACCGGTGAGATAACTGGCGTCCGGGTAGGTTTTACTCGGGTTTTCTAACCAGTCAGGCTTGACCGTGGCGCCGGATTTCAGGCCGCCGCCACATGCACTGAGTGCCAGGCCCAGGATGGCGATGGCGGTACCCTTGAGTATGCTGCGATTCATGTGCGACAAGCTGCTGTTGTTTTGTGCAGCCTATGATAACGACAATTCTCTACACTGTGAAGGTAAAAAACAAAGCCGGGATCAATGCCCGGCTTTGTGTGTAGGATAAACCTGCGGGATTAATCGTCCAGTTTTGAGTACCAGAACCGGGCCATTTTTTCATCACGCGCCAGGCCGAACCAGCCGTCCGCATAGGCGGCAGCCAGATATTCCTGGGCGGTGCGGTGACCGTTTTTCGCGGCTTTGGTGTACCATTTAACCGCCTCATTCTCATTCGCCTGCACACCCGATCCGCTGTGATACATGAGAGCGATATTGAATTGCGCGGCAGCATCGCCCTGGTCCGCCAGGGGGCCCAGAATCTTTACGGCGGCGGGGTAGTCATAGTTCTCGGCAGCGATAAAGCCTTCGGCGAAATCGCCGGCCCAGGCGCTACCGGTCAGGGCCAGGATCAGTAATAAGCCGGCGCCATAACGATATACGATTTTCATGTCGGGTCTCCACAGTGCATCGGGGGGCGCGCTGGTCACGCGCGTGAAGTACCCACTATAGTAATGGCGTCATAACGGTGCCGTGATGCGCGTCACAATGTCGATGCGCAACCGAAAGGCGCGTAATCAGGTATTCGGATAACGATATTCCGAATGCTTTGCAATGAGGAGTGGCGGGCGCCTATTCCTTGATGACGTGCATGATACGGATGCCATGGATGGATTCCGCATAGGGCAGCGTGACATAACCCAGCGCGTTGGGATTGCGCACCACCGCCGCCGCCACCAGGGGCGCGCGTTTTTCCCGGGATGGATTACGCGCGCTGTTGTTCACCTGGCGGCCCTGTTCTTCGCGGGCGGCGACGCGGGCGGAGAGGCCCAGGATCTTGCGGGAAAAGGTTTCCCGTGCAGCGTCCATGGGGGGTAAGTCGTAGCGCTCGATGCGCTTGCCGGATGGCCAGGTAATCACGTTTTCGTTGTAGACATACTTGATTTCCTCGATGGACAGGTCCTGCATATTGTCGCTGTTGACGATTATGGCGACGGATTCCGCGGCAACCGGCAGTGCCAGTAACAGCAACAAAACGAAGAAGGCGGATCGGGTGCTGGTATATTGGTGCATGTCGGCTCCTTATTCCCCCAGATGTACGGCGATGCTGGCGATGGCGTGGCTATACGCGGTTTTTTCATCAGCGGCATTCTTGGTCTGTTCCGGGGACTCCATGTGATACTCCAGCTTGAATACGGTATTCTTGGCGGCGTGGTAGTTGAGGATCACGGCGTTATCGACGCCATAAATGTCACTTTTGGCGCCATTGGCGGTATTGTCGTCATAGAAGTCATAGCGGTAGCCAAAGCCCCACGCGCCCCAATCGTAGATGGCCTGCAGATAGTATCCCAATTCTTCAGTCTTGGCCCCGCTGGTGGGGGTGATGGTGGCGCTTGCGATCTCGCTTTGTATGGTGAAATCCGCGGCTTTGACGCGTCCGTGTATACCCTGGGCGTCTTTGCGGCGGCTGTCGTTGTGGGTGTCATGGTAATAACTGAGTCCAAGTTCCGTTTGGGTAAAGGCCGGCAGGGTGATGGCGAAGCGCGCGCCGAGGGACTTGGAGGCGTTGCCGTCACCGGCGCCGGAGTTGCCCTCGCCGTTACCGATATACACATGATAGTTCAGAAACGTATTGGTGAAGCGTTGCGTACCGAAAGCGCTGAGACCGTCAGTGGTGCGTGGAAAGATGATGCGTATATGTTGCGGCGCCTGCTGGGTGGCCAAATACGGTGGATAATGGTCGACGTTCCACAGGCCGGCAGGGGTGAATTCCCGGCCAAAGCGCAGATCCAGGGCCGGTTTGTACTGATAGGTGATATTGAAAGCTTCGGCAAAGATACCGCCCTCGGCATCTTTTAGAGTGGCATAGGTGTGTGCGTTGCGGTCGGTGTCATTCACCGTGACATCTTCCTCTTTCGAGGTGTAGCGGGGTCCATCCTGGTACTCGATCTCGGAGAAGAAACGCCATTTTTCCGCGATATTCTTGTTGAAGAACAATGAGAAATGGTGCAGCCGGAATTGCGGTACGGAACCTTTGCTTTCTGACGCGTGGTATTCCATGTCCATGTACCCGGAAATGCGCATAAAGCGATTCATCTCGGTTTCGATATCGTAAAACTGTTCCTTGGAGAACATAATCTCCTGCTCCATATTCTGGATTTTTTCTTCAGCTTCCTGTTTGGTCAGGGCCAAAGCGGTAGCCGGCAGGAGCGTCGTCATGATGCCGCCGATCAAAATCCTACGCATGATAGACATTACTTATGTTCTCCAAAATTCTTTGTTTATTTCCCGGTAACGGGAAACTGGCTTGTTCACGCCCGGATAGCTGTCAGGTTGGACTGGTTGATCGTCAACCATATCCCGCAGAAAAAGAGGCAAAATTGTACTAAATTCGGAGTTTGCTGGCTATACCCCATTACCCTAAATTGCCCACAGAAGGCTGTTAAACCATCACTTCAAGGCCGGAACCATCCTTTGTAAATGAGTTAGCTTAATTGGGGTTTAAGCTGATTTTGACTAAATGACACCCGCTCAGGTTTTGCTCTTGAGGTAATGCGACGCCAGTAGGTTTATGGTGGCTTGCGTTTCGCGCGATAATTTGAATTAATGTGCCTGAATTTTACCAATATACCAATACTGGTGACCCGTCAGCACTGACGTGTCCCCTGATGATTAAGAAACTTTCAATGTGAGGAAATCCATGAAAAGAAAAATGATGATAGCCACCGCGCTCCTGCCGTCCCTGGCTGTGGTTTCGCCCGTGCAGGCGGAAGAAGGGCAGATTTCCGGTTTCATGGACACCATCTATACGCTTTCCGATGGCACCCATGATCCCGAGGACAGCCCGACCGCGCAGAAGTGGGATGTGACCAGCGAATTCGATTATAAATTGAATCTGGCCAAAGACATGAAAATGCGTATCGATCTGGATTTGAATCTGGCGGGAAATGACGGGGTCAGTACATCGGATTCCGCGAAAATGGAGCAGGCGTTCATATCCTGGCAGACCTCCAATGCGCTGCGCGTCACCGGCGGTGTGTTTAACAACCCGTTGGGATTGGAAGCGGAAGACGCGCCGGACATGTTTCAGATTTCCCATGGCCAGATTTACAACCTGATGGACAGGGAAACCGCCTTGTGGGGCAATAATGTCGCCGGTCTGGCGGTGTCGGGCGTGGTCGGACCGGTAGTGGTTACCGGCGGCCTGTTGAACGACCTGGGCAATGCCGCGGAGAAGACCTCGGTTGCGGTGGTGATCAATGGCAATGTCATGAAAGAGCTGGAGATCGAAGGCGGCATCCTGACCGAAGACGGTGGCATGGAGCGCATCATCAACGTTAACGCCATGTACAAGGATGCGCTGTTCAAGGTGGGCGGTGAATTGCTGCTGGGCAGTGCGCAGGTGGACAACGCCCTCGGCTTGATGGCGAACTATACGGTATCCGATCAGTTGAGCGCCACTGTGCGCTACGATACCGTGGGTTATGAGGCGAGCGGTGTTGATAATACCAGCAGCATCACGCTGGCGGTTGGCTATCTGCTGGAGAAGAACCTGGGTGTGAATTTTGAAATCAAATTGCAGAATGACCCCAATGATCCCAACGATGTCGCGATCATCGATCCGAACACCGGCACCACGGCTAACGGCATTATCGGCGACGGTGATATCATCGGTCTGGAATTTGTCGCCACGTTCTAAGCCTTTAGTGTTCCGCGTTACCCAAGAAAGCCACGCTGATGCGTGGCTTTTTTTATGTGCGCGCCGCTACTAGAGCGGCGATCTCGGTATCTTCAAGCACGATGGGATTGGTCTGCATGCTGCTGCCCCGGCTGTTGGCGACGATGCGCGCCTGATCCGTCGCGGTGACGCCGTAGTGGCCCAGCCGCGGTATTTGCATTTGTGCTGTCCAGTCCGCCAGTAATGCGATCAGCGCCCGATGCGCGGCAGCGGGTTCCGGAAAGTGATCACCGGTAAGCAAGCTCGCGATGTGCGCGTACTTCGTCAACGCCAGGTGTTGCGGTTGTCGTTGCTGCATGGCCTCGATGTTGACACGCGTGGCTTCGGCCACCAGGGTGCCGCAGGCCACGCCATGGGGTATCGGGAAAAAGGCGCCCAGGGGAGACGCCAGGCCATGCACCGAACCCAGGCCCACTTGCGCCAGCGTGATCCCTGAGACCAGAGCGCAATAGGCCATGTTTGCCCGGGCCTGGGTGCTATCGTCCTCCTGTAAATACCAGTGAATTAGGCTGTCGCCGGCGCGCCGCAAGGCGTCGCTGGCCAGGGCATCGGTGAAGGGATTGGCGCGCCGGGAAACATAGGACTCGATCAGTTGGGTCAAGGCATCCATGCCGTTGGCGGCGATCAGGGCCGGTGGGCAAGTGGTGAGCAGATCGGGATCGACCAGCGCATGGCTGGCGACCAGTTGTTCGTCACGAAAGGATTTCTTGAATCCTTTGGTGCCCTGGGTGCTGAGCACCGCGTTTTTGGTCGCTTCGCTGCCGGTGCCCGCGGTGGTGGGCACGGCGATAAACGGCAGCGCCG
>JAHECY010000160.1 GCA_024641505.1 Gammaproteobacteria bacterium | reverse complement strand
CTACCGGGCGCTGGGCGTGCGCCAGTCCATTTTCGGCGCCGACCAGCGTGATACGCTGTACGACCTGTTCGAAAAATATCGCGCCTGGCTGGCCGGGGCGGGGCTCTATGACCTCAACCTCATTGCCCAGGAATGGCAGGCACTGGCCGCGCCCGGTTATGATTTCGTCGTTATCGACGAAGTGCAGGATATCACCGCCGTACAGCTTGCGCTGATCCTGAAAACCCTCAGACACCCCGGCCGCTTCCTGCTGTGCGGCGACTCCAACCAGATCGTGCATCCCAACTTCTTTTCCTGGGCGCAGGTGAAAAGCCTGTTCTGGCACGATGCTCAGCTGGCCGAGCGCCAATCCCTCAGAGTGCTGAGCGCCAATTTCCGCAACGGCACCGAAGCGACGCGGGTGGCCAACACCCTGCTCAAGATCAAACACAAACGTTTCGGTTCCATCGACCGGGAGAGCAATTTTCTGGTGCGGGCGGTGGGTGCTGACGCCGGCCAAGTGGCGTTGCTGCCGGACAAGGACGCGGTGAAGCGGGAGTTGGACGGCAAGATTCGCAAGTCCACGCAGTTCGCCGTGCTGGTGATGCGCGATGAGGACAAGGCCGCGGCGCGCGCGCACTTCGGCACGCCGCTGCTGTTCGCCATTCACGAAGCCAAGGGTCTGGAATACGAAAACATCATCCTGTATCGCTTCGTCTCCGACCATCGCGCCGAATTTGCCGATATCGTCACCGGCGTCAGTCGCGAGGATCTCGCCGCCGATACGCTCGACTACCGGCGCGCCCGGGACAAGGGTGACAAGTCCCTGGAAGTGTACAAATTTTTCGTCAACGCCCTGTATGTCGCACTCACCCGGGCCACCCGCAACCTTTATCTTGTCGAATCCGACGCAGGCCATCCGCTGTTTCAACTGCTGGAACTGGCGCCCGCCGGCCAGGTTGAGGTTGAGGCCAGGCAGTCGTCACGCGAGGACTGGCAAAAAGAGGCGCGCAAGCTCGAAGAGCAGGGTAAACAGGAGCAAGCCGACGCGATCCGCAGCGGCATCCTCCGCGAGCTGCCCGTGCCCTGGCCGGTATTCGACCAGGCGGGGGTCGAGGCGTTGCTGGTCAAGGTGTTCCGCGAACAGGCGCCGGGAAGAAAACCGCGCCAGCAGCTTTATGAGTACGCGGCCTGCCACGATGAGCCGTCGCTGGCCGCATGGCTGGTGCAGGAGGCGAAGTTCGACACCGCCCGTGGTTTCGCGCCGCAGCGCGCGAACCTGGCACGCAAAGCCATCGCGCCCTACCATGCCGCCCAGTTCAAGGATATTCTGCGCCAATGCGATCAGCACGGTCTCGAACACCGGCTACCGATGAACCTGACGCCGCTGATGGCGGCCGCGGCGGCGGGCAACGTGCCGCTGGTGGAAGCCTTGCTGGAGCGGGGCGCCGACCGGGAAACCACCGATCACTACGGTTGCAACGCTCTCCATTGGGCCATGCGTACCGCCTTCAAAGATCGCGCTTATGCTCGCGGACCGTTTGCCGCGCTTTACGAATCGCTCGCGCCGGCCGGTATCGATGTTAACTGCGGCGAACGGCTGGTGCGTATCGACCGGCGCCTCTCCGAGTATTTTCTAATGCAGACTCTGTGGGCGCTGTTCAAATCCCGCTTTACTTACCCCCGACGCTTGTCCATCGGGGGCTTTGATACCGCGACCATCCTTGAAGCCTGGGAACATCTGCCGGCGAACGCGGTGCGGCCGGAACGCAAGCGGCGACAGCATTTATCCGGTGTACTCGCCCGCAATGAGGTCGAGCGCGACTATGCCTACAACCGCGCGCTGTTCAAACGCGTGCGCCAGGGTTGGTACCAGTTCAATCCGGCATTACGGGTCCGTGCGGACGATCGTGAATCCGGTACCTGGGTTGCCATCTACCAGGCGCTCAACTTGCCGTTTATCAATGAACTGGCTTGGGATGACCACTGGAATCCTATCGCGAAATATCTGGCGATGGCCGAACTGCCCGCGCGCGCCACCCCCATCGTCGCCGAGCGGATGTTGGCCAGGGAGGAAGCGGCCCGGCACGAACAGGCGGCACGCGAAGCCCAGCGCCAACGTGACATGGCACGTCAATCGGCCGCCGCAGAGCATCCCCGGTTCCAGCACCAACCGACCGAACCCCAATGGGGCACACCCTCGGCCAAGGCGCGTGAGTTGGCGCGCCTGCAAGCCCAAATCGAGGCAAACAAGCGGCGCAGGGAAGGCCGGTAGTCATTTCCTTTCTTCACTTCCATGTGAGCCGATTACTCTTTATAATCGAATCACTATATGAGCCGAATAATGCCCTTATTCGGCTCAGTACAGGTTCTCGGTAACCACCATGCAAGAATATCCACACTGGATTTGGCAACAACCCGATTGGCCCGCTTTCACCTGGAAAGTTGCGGCCATCGCACCATTGCTACGTGAAATCAATTGCTTACAGGGCAAGCTCCTGGGCGGTGCCGAAACGGTCTCGGGTATTGGGACCCTGCCGGCGGAGATGGATGCCTTACTGCAGAACGCCATCAATACTTCGGCCATCGAGGGCGAGCAGCTAAACGTGGCTTCGGTACGTTCCTCCCTGGCGAAACGTCTGGGCATGACCCAGGCTGGCCTGCCGCCGGGAACGCCGCGCACCGAAGGGTTGGCGGATTTGCTGCTGGATGCTACACGGAATCCGCGGCAGGAGCTGACTCTCCAGCGTCTTTATGGCTGGCATCAAGCGCTGTTTCCCGCAGGCGGCGGCATGCTGACGCCCATTCGCGTCGGTGAGCTGCGCGGGGAAGATTCCATGCGCGTAGTCTCCGGTCCCATCGGCAGGCAAACCGTGCATTTCGAGGCGCCGCCTCGCGGAATTCTGGAGCGGGAGTTGGCGGCTTTTCTTGACTGGTTCAACCGTACCCGGCACGAGGCGGACATAGATCCACTGCTGCGCGCCGGGATCGCGCATCTGTGGTTCGTTACCCTGCATCCGTTCGATGATGGCAACGGCCGCCTGGCGCGTGCGATCACCGACCTGGCACTGGCCCAGGCCGAGCACCACAGCGTGCGCTTTTCCGCCATGGCGGCCACGATCATGGAAAATCGCGGAGCGTATTACGCCATCCTGGAAAAGACACAGCGCAATGGTTTGGACGTGACACCCTGGCTGGCATGGTTTCTCGACATGCTCAAACAGACCCTGCGAGCTGCCGAGCTACGTATCGAACATGTTCTGCAAAAAGCGCGTTTTTGGCAGCGTCATGCGCAGAGCGTACTGAGCGAACGGCAGATCAAGGCGCTTAATCGCTTGTTGGATGTCGGACCGGAAGGATTCGAGGGTAGCATCAATGCACGCAAATACATGAGTCTGACGCAGGTGAGTAAAGCGACGGCAACACGTGACCTGGCAGAGTTGGTTGCCAAAGGCTGTCTGGTTCAACGCGCTGGTGGCGGACGCAGTACCAGTTACGAAATCAACTGGCCTTGATGGGCCAAGCGGCGGGTGTGGGAAGGGATAACCGGTGACGGCGGATACGCACACCGGGGAGTAAGGGGTTGCGGTGACATTGGAATATATTAGGTGAGACGCCGGCTTCATTCACCACCGTTACAGGTTAATTATACTAATAATTCAATAAGTTATGCAATTTCCGGTGAGAGCATAATCCGGGATTGATAGTTCATAATAAGTGAACTATAGTTCATAAACCATGAACCTTCCCCCGGTAAGGCAATGAGTCAACTCGGCGATGCGTTATTTACCACCACCCAACAGAAAGTTTTGGGCCTGCTTTACGTGCGTCCGGAAAAGAGTTTCTATACCAAAGAAATTCTGCGCTTAACCGGCATGGGGGTGGCCACGATCAAACGGGAACTGGATCGCATGGTCGCGGCCGGTATTTTAACCTTGACCAAAATCGGTAACCAACATCACTACCAGGCGAATCCCCAGTGCCCGATTTATCATGAACTCCTGGCGATAGTACGCAAGACCTTTGGTATCGCCGATGTTCTGCAAACCGCCCTCGCACCCATCAGTGCTTCCATCATCTTCGCGTTTATCTACGGGTCTATTGCCAAAAGCACCGAGCAGGCAGGCAGTGATATCGACCTGATGTTGATTACCGATGATCTGAGTTATAGTGATGTGGTGGAGCGTCTGCTGCCGGTAGAGGAAAAACTGGGCCGGCCAATCAATCCCACAATATACAGCGCAGCCAACTTTACCGAAAAACTGCGAGAGCAAAACAGCTTCATCGTACGCATCATGGAACAGGATAAAATTATCCTGGAGGGGTCAGCGGATGACATTGGAAAATCTCAAGAACCTGGAACGCATCGGGCAACTTAAGGCCGAACCGTTCGACAAGCAGGAGTTTGACAGGCTGGTCGACGCCGCTGACAACCGGCTGCATGACGTGATCAATAGCAGTCTGTCCCAGGCCAGTCGCTTCGATCTCACTTACAATGCCGCCCATGCAAGCGAACCAACTAATGTACAGAAAATAAGCAGGATAATCGATTCTTCGGTTTCAGCCCAACACTAATTCGCTGAAACCCTTGATTAATCCCATTTTCCCGTCCAAACTTCATGGATGTAATAACAATCCATACGGTATTGGTTACCTCAGTTGAGGGTATACACCGTCCAGTTCATGAATGCCGTGAATTAGGAGTAGCCAATGACAAAAATCCCCAAGAAAGTCTCCGACAGGCTGGCGACCGAAGTTACTAAATACCAGAAAGTGCTGACCGCGGCCAAAGACCGTGACGTTAACGAGTCCGACACCGTCACCATTATCGTCGATATGCTTTCAGATATTTTTGGTTTTGATAAATATTATGAAGTCACCAGCGAATTGGCGATTCGCGGCACCTAATGGCATTTTTGATGGAGATATTGGGGTGGGAGTGTTGATTGTCAGTGGCTGGTTTCGACCCGAAACGGCCGTTCCTGATGCTGTTTAATATATCGTTAAATTTCTTGATAGCGGACGTTGAGCACTTGGCACTGATCAGGCGGGTGAATGCTGAAAAAGGGGTCAATCCGAATTTCGCAAAGGAATAAGTTATTGATTTGAGTGGTCATAGAACCTCCTCTACACTTGATGTTGCTAAGGCATTAAGCGCATGGAGGAGAGAATCTATGACCGTTGATAA
>JAHECY010000159.1:1762-5172 GCA_024641505.1 Gammaproteobacteria bacterium | reverse complement strand
CAAACTGGCTTCCCATGTGTCCGCAGCCGGCAACGGACTGCGGTGCAGCAGGATCAGCCGGACTCGACCTCGGCCGGCCAGATACCTGGCGATTTCCAGCGCTAATGCCCCATGGCCGCCGCTAATCAAATACACCCCGTCCGCCGGCAGCGGATGCTTCGCCGGTGCCGCTAATGATTCACTACCCGATTCAAGACGCGGCACCCACAGTCCATCGCCTCGATATGCAATTTCCAATGGCGCTTGCGCGCGTTGTAAAGCCGCACCGATTTGTTGCGCCAGCGCCGTCACCGGCGCATCTGTAACATCCAACCCATGACAATCAAAATGCCGGTATTCCTTCGCCACCACCCGCAGTAAACCCCAGGCCGCGCCCTTGTCCGGCGCCACCGGTGTCTCCTGGCCATCCACCAACACACCATCACGGCTTACCCACCACAGCTCCAATCGTTCCCCGTGGCGCGGTCGCGGCACCGCTTGCACCAGGCGCAACAGACTGTACACGCCTTGCTGCCACTGTTGCGTCAACGCCTGTTGATCCTCCACCGCGCTGTCGTCCGTATCCACCTGCCACAAATGGATGATACCCCCCAAATCGTCCACCGGAACCGACGTTAACAGCGCCCCATACGCCGCGGCATCCGTCGCATCGATCCAGTACTGGTCCGCCTGGGCAGCCGCATCCGTGCCCCGGTAAACCTCGATACATCGCAGACCTTTGGCCCGCAGGGTGTCGCTCAATATCCTGCCGACACCGCCCGCGTCCATGAACAGCAGCCACGTTCCCGCGCCAAGCACGCGTCGCGTGCCCGGCGGCAGCAGCGACCAGGTAAGGTGATGCAACCAGCGTTCATTTTCGGCATGACGTTCGGCTTGGATACTCCCGGGGTTTATTTCCATGGGTACGGTGATCGACGCCATCGGGACAGTGTCAGCATGCGCAGCATCCATTTTAATAATGCGCTTGGTGCACACGCCTTCCAGCGTCACCAGCACATTGCCCCGGTCGTCGAGCAGGGTGACATCAGCCCAGGCCAAATCCGCCTGACTGCGCTCCCGTTGCACCTGACGCACCAGCGCCCAAGCCGGTCCGGTCACCTTGTCGTAAACCGTAACCCGCTGCATCGCAAACGGCAGATATAAAACCTGCGCTCCACCCGCGCGCTTGCGCACCAGACCCAGTAACGCTCCCACCGCCTGCAAGGCGCCATCCATAATGCCCGGATCCAGTTCATACTGACCCGGCGTCACACCCGTCGGCGATTGCAAGCGCGCCAGCGCTTGTACGCCGTCGGTCCGCAATTCCTGAATCGTCTCAAAACGCGCGCCGTAGCGCAGCCCATGCTCGGCCACTGTCGCATAAAACGCCTGCGGCGCATGGCTTTCCACGCATTGCCCATGCAACTTCGCCACATCCTGCGCCGGCGGTCGCGCCGCCTCGTGTCGACGCATCCGCGCACGACTGTGCTCGCGCCACTCGTCTCCCGCTAACGACACGGCTGCCGATTCCCGCTGACTCACCAGGCTACACCCGAGGTGATCACCCTTGTGTTCCAGCCGCACCTGCGCCAGCACCGCTTCGTCCGCCGCCACCTTGAACATGCTGCTGTATACCAAGTCCTCCACCTGGTAGGCATCTGCGCCTTGCCAGGCACGCACCGCCGCCAGCAGCATCTCCAACTGCGCCACTCCGGGCAGCACTCCCTCCCCATGTACCAGGTGTTCCGCCACCCACGGCTCATGCGCCAGTTCAAAGCGCTTCTGATAACACGCCACTTCGCTGTTCGAACGGTCCGCGTAATACAGCCGTTCGTCCAGCAATGGGTGCAGCGCGCCTCCACCTATTGCCGCCACCGGCCCGGCTTCCTCCAATGGCGCGCGCCAGCAGCGCATCCGCTCGAACGGATAGGTTGGCAACGCAACACGCCGACGATCGTAACCTTGCTCATACCCCTGCCAGTCCACCGTCACACCATCGGCGTACAACTGACCCAGACTTTCCAGCAAACCGTCCCAATCACCGCGTCCCGTTTGCAGACTGGCAAACCACCGCATGTCCGGATCTATCTGCCGACCCAGCCCGCCCAGAATCGGCTTCGGACCAATCTCCAGAAAGTACTCATAACCCTGCGCACGCAGCGTCTGCACACCTTCGCTAAAACGCACCGCTTCCCGCACATGCCGCCGCCAGTAACCCGCGTCCGGTATCGTCCCTGCCGCCAGCTCGCCGCCGGTGACATTCGAGATATATGCCAGCGTCGGTGCGGCATAGCGCACCTGCCGCGCCCGCTCTTCGAAGGCTTCCAGCATATCTTCCATTAACGGTGAATGAAACGCGTGCGAAACCTGCAATGCCTGCCACGGGATACCTTGTCCCTGCAACTGCGCCACAATCTCGTCCACCGCCGCGCCGTCACCCGATATCACCGTGTTGCGCGTACTGTTGTATACCGCGATCGCCACCCGATTTCGATGCCCCGCCAGGTACGGCGTCACCACCTCGGCCGCGGCGAATACCGCCGCCATCTTGCCGCCTGCCGGTAACTCCTGCATCAGACGTCCGCGCGCCGCGATCAACTTCAATCCGTCTTCCAGGCTGTACACCCCGGCCACACACGCCGCCACGTATTCACCCACGCTATGACCGATTACCGCCGCCGGTTCTATCCCCCAACTGCGCCACAGCGTATACAGCGCGTATTCCACCGCGAACAATGCCGGCTGCGCGTAGGCCGTTTGATGAATCCGCTGCGCCATCGCTTCCCCCGCGGACGCAAACAGTACGTCCAACAACGGCGGCGATAACTCCGTCGACAATATCTCCGCGCACCGCTCCAGGCTCGATCGAAACACCGGTTGCGTCCGGTACAACTCCTGGCTCATGCCCGCATATTGCGCACCCTGCCCGGTAAACGCCATCACCACTTTCACTGCCTGACGTCGGCTCACGCCCGCGTACATTCCCGCCGGCGCGCCGCCCTGGGCGTAGGCCGTCAGCCGTGTCTCCAATTCCCTGGGGGTGCGCGCCAGTACCGCCAGGCGATGTTTCATTTCCCCGCGCCCCGTATTCAGCGTGAACCCGATATCCCCCAGGTCCACATCGGTCGACTCCGACAAATACGTTCCATAACGCCCCGCCAGCGTGCGCAGCGCTGCTTCGCTGCGGGCCGTTATCTTCACCAACTGCAACGGCCGCTCCACCTGCTCCGCCTTCTTCGCTTGCGGCGGCGCTTCTTCTACTATGACGTGCGCATTGGCTCCGCCCATACCGAAGCCGCTGATTCCCGCACGCCGTGGGCCATTCCGCGCCTGCCAGGAACGTAACTTGTCGTTTACGAAAAACGGGGTCGCTTCAAAAGAAACGTGAGAATTGATTTCCTGGATATGCAAGGTTGGCGGTATCTGTTTTG
>JAHECY010000159.1:1022-1752 GCA_024641505.1 Gammaproteobacteria bacterium | reverse complement strand
ATGCAGTGGCAATGGAAAAACGCGTACCCTCCAGCGCGATACGTGGATTTAGACGATCAAAGTTGATGTGGGGCGGAATTGCTTTGTTTTGCATCGATAACACCAGCTTCAACAAACCAGCGATACCGGACGCAGCTTCGGTATGTCCAATATTGGTCTTTATCGAGCCTAGTTTGCACGACTGCTTGAAATCGGTATCGGTGGTTAATACGGACTGCAGCGCACTCACTTCAATTGGATCACCCAGTGGCGTACCTGTACCATGGGCCTCGACATAACTGATTTGATGTGGATTAACGCTTCCCGACTTTAATGCGGCTCTGATCACCGCCTGCTGAGCCTTGCCACTGGGAGCGGTGATACCGTTACTATGACCATCCTGGTTTACCGCGCACCCCCTGACTAAAGCAAGTATGTTGTCTTTATCCTCAAGGGCCTTGGACAAGCGTTTAAGAATTACCGCGCCACACCCTTCCGAGCGTACATATCCATCAGCATCAGCGCTAAATGTTTTGCATCGGCCATCAACAGCCATCATACCGGCTCGGCTAAAACTGATATTGATGTGAGGCGCGAAAATCAAATTAACGCCTCCCACCAGAGCCATGTCACACTCACGGCTTGCAAGACTTTGCCAGGCCAGACGTAATGCTACAAGGGAAGACGAACAAGCGGTGTCGACAGCGATACTGGGTCCAGACAAATCAAACAGATAAGATAAGCGATTAGC
>JAHECY010000159.1:0-1012 GCA_024641505.1 Gammaproteobacteria bacterium | reverse complement strand
CGATACCGCTGTAAGCATCAAGACTGGTCAAATCCACCGCTTGATACTGTGCGTAATCGCTACTGCTGATTCCGATGAACACACCCGTATTACTGCCTTTGAATCCGGTTGGTCCATAACCGCTGTTTTCAAACGCCTCCCAGGATACCTCCATCAACAATCGCTGCTGAGGATCAATTGCTTCCGCCTCCCGCGGCGAAATTTGAAACAGCTGAGCGTCAAAATATTCAATATTCGATATGAATCCGCCGAAAAAGCGATTTAATTCGAGTTGGAGCTGTTCATTGAGATGAAATGTTTTAAACGACTGCGGCCTACATTCTGTCCACTTTTTGATTGTTTGTTTGCCATCTTTTAACAGTGACCATAATTCATTCGGGTTATCTGCTCCGGGAAACCTGCCTGCCATACCAATAATCGCCAATGGCTCAATCTTTTGCTACAAGAAATTCCGCCAACTTCCTGGGCGTTGGATAATCCCAAATCAGGGTTGGAGGCAAAGCCTTACCTAACCATTGTTCCAAATCTCCCATCAACCCCACTGCCTCCACCGAGGCCAGTCCAAAATCCGTGAATGGCGTATCGAGATCGATCACACCTGACGTCACACCAACTTGTTCGGCAATGCGCTTTGTCAGCCATTCTTGAATACGCTGTAAACTCTTGCAGTCCGTTTCCGTATCGAGCTCCATGCACACTTTATTTTCAGATGACAGAACAGCACCATCTGTGCCCGCCTTGATCGCCGCTGCATACCAGGCATGCACTATCGGCAGACTATTCTTCAGATAAAGTTCTTTGCACTCACTTCTTTGTATCTTGCCACTCGATGTCTTGGGGACCGCGCTGCGTTTCACTAAAATTATGCCGGCTGGTGACACACCGAATTCATCATTCAGCGCCGCACGTACCGCTGTCACGACTTCGCCATACTCGGATATGTTATTGCCATCTATCTCAAGCACCATGAAGATTTTTTCGAGGCCTGACATTACAAGCGCGAATGCAGCAC
>JAHECY010000158.1 GCA_024641505.1 Gammaproteobacteria bacterium | reverse complement strand
CCAAGTTCAACATCGTGTCACCAGGTGCTGATGCGCAGGTCTATTTTCCGTACGACAGCGGCGAGGGGCGCCTTACTTCATTGCAGAAAGAAATTCACAACCTGCTTTACGGCGCCGACCAGGGAGACACCCGTGGCAGTTTCGCGCAAGCCGACAAACCGATACTGTTTACCATGGCGCGCATGGATCGGATCAAGAACATCACCGGCCTGGTGGCTTGGTTCGGCGCCAATCAAAGCCTGCGCGAGCGCGTCAATCTGCTGGTAATCGCCGGCCATGTCGATGAACATAAATCATCGGACAAGGAGGAAATCGAACAGATCCGCTACATGCACGAACTCATGAACCAGCATCAACTGGACGGCCAGCTGCGCTGGGTCGGGCGCCAATTGGACAAGAGTTTGTGCGGCGAACTTTACCGGGTGATCGCCGACGGGCACGGCGCTTTCGTGCAGCCGGCGCTGTTCGAAGCCTTTGGCCTGACGGTAATCGAGGCCATGACTTCCGGCCTGCCCACGTTCGCCACCTGCTACGGCGGACCGCTGGAAATCATCGAACACGGCATATCCGGGTTCCACATCGATCCCAATCACGGCGACGCCGCCAGCGCCATCATCGACGCTTTTTACCACCGCTGTCAAAGCGAACCTCAATATTGGCACGATATCTCGCGCGGCGCCATTGCCCGTGTCAAGGCACGTTACACCTGGGAGTTATATGCGGAACGCATGATGACGCTGTCGCGCATTTACGGTTTCTGGAAATACGTCACCAACCTGGAACGGGATGAAACGCGCCGCTACCTGGAAATGTTTTACGGCCTGCAATACCGGCAACTGGCAGAACAAGTACCGCACTGAAAATTGCCGCCGAAGGCGTCGGTTATCATGCCGGCGCCTCAGTCACCTCCCGCGATCACCTAAGATTTCAAATAAGATTTCAAAATTGATAATCCTTCGCAATCACCACCACGCCCTCGGCGGATACCGTAAATCGCTGACGATCCCTGGCCAAGTCGTAACCGATGGCCTCACCCGGTGGCACTGACACATTTTTATCGATAATACACTTACGCAAGCGCGCGCCCTTGCCAATACTGCACCCTTCAAAAACCAGACTGGTTTCCACCGTCGCTTCTTCGTCCACGAACACATTATTGAACAATATCGATTCCTGCACACTGCCGCCCGCGATCACCACGCCGCTGCAGATAATGGAATTGATGGCGATGCCTTCGGTCCCGAAGGCACCCGGCACGGTGCGCGCCGGCGGGTACTGTCCTGAATAAGTACGCACCGGCCAATCCTTTTGATAAAGATTCATTGGCGGTACCGATTTGAGCAGATCCATGTTGGCCCGGTAATAACTGTCCAGAGTTCCGACGTCACGCCAATAGCGGTCCGGTGACACGCGCCCCTCCTCGCGACCGAATTGATATGCATGTACCCGCTGACGGTGAATCATTCGGGGCAGAATATCTTTACCGAAGTCGTGACTCGACGTGGTATCCGTGGCGTCCTGCTTTAATTGCGCCAGCAGGGTGTCCATGGAAAACACATAAATACCCATGGATACCAGCGCTTTGTCGGCTTGCCCGGGCAGTGGCGCCGGGCGTGCGGGTTTTTCCTGGAAGTCGGTTATTTTATGCAAGGCACCAAGGGAGAGGACGCCGAATTGGCTGGCCTCGGCAATCTCCACTTCCATGCAGGCCACGGTGCAATCCGCCTCGGATTGCCGGTGCGCATGCAACATCGGCGCATAGTCCATCCGATAGATATGATCACCGGACAACACCAGTACCCATTTGGCATTGCTGCGTTCCAGCAAATAGAGATTCTGGTAGATGGCATCGGCGGTACCACCATACCAATTATCACCCGTGCGCATTTGCGGTGGCACCACGGTGATATATTCACCCAATTCCGGGTTGAACACCGACCATCCGTCGCGGATATGTTTATTTAAGGAATGTGATTTGTATTGTGTCAACACCAGACTGCGCCGTATGCCAGAATGTAGACAATTTGTTAAGGTAAAATCGATAATGCGATACTTGCCGCCAAAGGGTACTGCGGGCTTTGCACGATCATTGGTCAACGGTGCCAGACGGCTGCCCACACCGCCAGCCAATACGATAGCTATGGTCTTATCCAACATCTTTACGACTCCCCTGTTAAATCCTATTTGCTCCTGTTTCACCCGCTAATGCAATTTTGTGACCTGAAATAAGGCATCAAAAATCAATATTTTTCCCGTTTTTGGCACCACATTCGCGCATAGCGGAAATGGGCGGCGCCAAACTGATGCAAACTCATCACCGCGCCGGCTTCGTCGCCACTGCAAAGACCTCGCGCATCACTGCGCTGCGGCAGCGAAATGGTCTTCACGACCTTCCCAATAGGGCAGCGCACGCTCATGACGTGCCGGCGACACAGCGCCGACAACTGCCTATAGTTACGACACTTTAACAATTTATCTCTTCGATTCATTGAGTTAGAATCACCCAAGCGCAGTAAGCATACGGCGGCCAGCATTCTCCATGATCCCTACTATTATTGATGTAGAAACCTCCGGCGCCGGTCCGGGTGGCTATCCGGTGGAAATCGGTATCGCCGCGGCGAACGGTAAAACGCACTGTTTCCTGGTCAAGCCACCGCCGCAATGGTTACGCTGGGATCACAAGCATGAAACCATCCACGAAATCACCCTGGCCACGCTGAAGGCCGCCGGCAAGGAACCGGTGGACGTCGCCTTGGCGTTGAATAGTCTATTGAAGGGGGATGTGGCGTATTGCGAGCAATGGGGCAGCGCCATGACCCAGATGTCCTTGCTGTTCTACACCGCCGGGGTGCCGCAAATGTTCAGTATCGAATCCCTGCATTCCCTGGCGCGCCAACCCAAACCGGACACCTGGAACCGGTTACGGCAAAGCGTGACCGCGGATCTTAATCCGCAACGGCGCCGCGCCAGCACTGATGCATTGATATTGCAGAAGACCTATTTACGCTCACTGGAAGAAATAATACCGCCCGACACCGGTATTTAGCCTGGTGGCCAGCCCAGATAGCGCCCGCCCAGCACGTGCAAATGGATATGAAACACCGTCTGGCCCGCATCGCGGTTGCAATTGATGACGGTACGATAACCTTTTTCAGCAAACCCCGCTGCACCGGCCACTTGCTTCGCCGCCAGCAACAGCTTGCCCATGATTTCCGCGTCATCCTCCTGCAGATCGTTTAAGGTCGCGATGTGCTTGCGGGGAATCACCAACACATGGTGGGGCGCCTGCGGACTGATATCACGAAACGCCAACACATCGTCCGATTCAAAAACCACGTCAGCTTTACGCTTGCCTGCGGCAATGTCACAAAATAGACAGGAAGTCACAATGATTTGCCTCATGAAGAGAGTTCCGGGAATTCTAATGATTCATGCCCTAAGGTACAATGTAATTAGCGAATACTTCCGCATTTCCTTCCAGTGTGTGCATAATCTATGAGCGACAACAAGGTCCTGATCATTAAAGCCGGTACTAAAATTCCCGGCATCACCGAACACGGGGATTATGAAGACTGGATTATGGCCAGAGGCGCTTTGGCGCCATCATCGGCAATCGTGGCCACGGTGCAGGCAGGGGCGGTGCTGCCGCAGCCCGCATCATTGCGCGCCGCCATTATCACCGGTTCCGCCGCCATGGTGACCGACGATGCGGATTGGATCAAAGACTGCACGCACTGGTTGCGCCAGGCGTTGGACGCGCACCTGCCCATTCTGGGTATTTGTTTCGGCCATCAATTGTTGGCGCACGCATTAGGCGCGCCGGTGGACTACAATCCGATGGGCGCCGAAGTAGGAACGGTATTAGTGCAAAACCTTGGCAACGCCGGCGAAGATCCGCTGTTTGCCACGCTGCCACCCGAATTTCACGCCCACGCCAGTCACCAGCAAGTGGTACTCTCTCCACCCAGGGACAGTGTGGTACTTGCAACTACAGCGATGGACGATTGTTCCGCGTTTGTTTACCAAGGTCGCGCATGGGGCATTCAGTTCCACCCGGAATTCGATGCCGCCAAGACCCGTCACTACATCGATCGTCACCGGGCCTTACTCGAACAGCAGCACATGAATGTCGCGACGACACTCGCCGCTTGTCAGGATCACCCATACCAACACGAAGTACTGCGGCGCTTTATCGCCAGGGTAATGTCCGAGACCGTGTAGCAACGCCCATTGTTCGATGCCGCAGTATTGATTGCGGCTGGATCCAAGACCAATCGCTAAGGCGGCAGCTGTGCCGTCGATTTCCCCCGGTCGGTTTATTTCAGAATTAATCCCGGTCAATTTCGCAATTTCAGGCAGCTACTACCGTCCCCACACTCCGAATCCATTCTCATAAATTACACACGGCAGATTATGACCCTGCCCTTACCCGCTGCCCCTGATCCGTCACGCCGCATATCGTCCGCAATACCAATGAGTGGCGCCCCACCAAGGTGCAAGAGCGCTCCATAATGGGGAATCCAGGAGGTCCCGGCCATCCTCAAAATTACCAATTTCTCCTTTAAAACAACCGTTTAAAACGCTGGTACAGGCTTTGCAGTAGCCTGCGAACAGCCTGACCATATTCGGTCATCGGCACCAAAAAGATAATTAAAACTTAGCTGACGAAAAACATGGACCCGCAACTGCCCTCGCTTATTGCCACCGCCTTTGCCCTGGGCGGTTTACATGCCTTGGATGCCGATCACGTGTTAGCGGTGAGCGGATTCAGTGACCGAGGCCGCGGCACCGGATACCTGATGAACTTTTGCCTGCGTTGGGCCTCCGGTCATGGGTTAACGCTGATCGTACTGGGAACGCTGGTAACCAGCATTGGATTTTTCCTGCCCGCACGGGTGACCGGCGGCGCGGAACTGGTCATCGGGGTGATGTTGCTGGGCATGGGCATCGTGGTCGGTGTGCGCCTGGTCCGGGAATTTCTCAGGCACATTGGAGACCACAGCCGATTGCAACCGCATCATCATCTACCACTCCAGAGCGTATCAACGCAGCGCCATCATCATGGTTTGCCGATTGCCGTGGGTGTCATGCATGGTATCGCCGGCTCCACCCAACTGCTGGCCCTGGCGGGCACGTCCGATCAACATGCGCCCTGGTTGGCGTTGCTGTATATCGCCGTG
>JAHECY010000073.1 GCA_024641505.1 Gammaproteobacteria bacterium | reverse complement strand
GCCGGGTTGGCGGTGAGCGTGACCGATGTGCCGTTGACGTAGCTGCCGACGCAGGACGCGCCGCAATCGATTTGATTACCTTTGTCGGTAATGGTCCCGTTGGGATTCCGGGTCACGGTCAATTTAAAACTGCCGGCGCCGAAGGTGGCGATGATGTCTTTATTACCGTCCATGGTCACGTCACATCCCTGCAAACCTTGACTGCTGGTGCAACCACTCCATGACAGTGAATTGTTATTGCCGCCCGGTGCCGGCGACAGGAACAGCTTACTGTCGCGGGGAACGGACAGCATGCACTGGGTCTGGGGGTCGCCGTTGACATTCTTACAGATCTGCAAAGTCCCTTCGGTCGCGTTGTCGTAAATCGTGACCTGGTCCCCTTGCAGTTGTCCCGCCAGTGTCAGTTTGAGGTCGAAATTCTTGCTCAGGAAGGTTGCGGTACAATTGTGATGACCGGAAATATCGAGCGTGAGCGTCGGCGCGGCACCGGTACAGTCGCCATTCCAACCGGCGAACAACGAAAGCTCGTCCGCAAGCGCGGTCAGAGTCAGGGTGGCGGGTGCGCGCAATCCCACGTTGCACTGCATACCGCAATCAATGCTGTTATCGCTGCTGGTAACCTTGCCGCCGCCATCACCGTCAAGCGCGACGTCCAGCGTATAAGGATCCGCGATCAAGGTGAACGTGGCGCCGCAGGATTTGATGCCGTCCACGGTGACTCTGGCCGTGGACGCCGCACCGGCGCCGGCGCAGGCACCGATCCAACCCGTTAAGCGGGAGTCCGCCATCGGCGTGGCGCCGAGGTCGACGACCGTGGCTCCGCTGAAGGTTTGGCTGCACACGCTGCCGCAATCTATGAAGCTGGTGTCTCCGACATCGGCGATCGTGCCCTGGCCGTCGCCACTGGCGGCAACCGTGAGACGGAATATGGGATTAACCCCCGGTACCGGATGTTCCTCCGGCGGGGTGGGCGTCAACTCCGGAGGTTGTTGCACCAACAGCGGGTTGGGGGCGATATACAAATGCCCGTCCTCGGCGTTATAGGCGATGAGGTGGCCGTTGGGGCTGATGAACGCTTTGTCACCGGGGGTCGGCAGCGGTGCGAGTTCGCCGCTGACGGCGTCTTTCACATAGATCGTAGTGCCGAAATTGAAGGTGACATAGCGGCCATCACCGGACAGGGAAGGAGACACCGCGCCGGTGTCCACGCCACTCAGCGCCTGGCCGTCGCGATCGGTGCTCAGCAGCTTCAAGGTCTGGTTGTCCCGATGGTACAGATAGACATCGGATTGGGTATCGGTATCGCCGGGATCGAAATCGGTGACGGTATCAAAGACAATGAATTGGCCGTCCACGTTGATGCGGTGGGTTGGTGTGTCGGCGGCGTAATTCAGCAGTTTCCGGTTATCGCCGGTGGTCACGTCATACAACCACAGTTCCGTGGTGCCGTTGCCGCGGTAGATCAGCCAATTGCCGTCGCCGCTGATTCGCGGTAGCCTGCCATCGTGTACGTGACGCGGACTGTAACCGCCCGCCGCTGTGCGTTCCAGCAGGAACACGCCGACCGCGCCGTCATCGGTGAGGGAAGCTTTGGTGTAGAAACTGATCCAGCGGCCGTCGTCGCTGATACTGGGGTAGGCGCTGAAGTCGGCCAATTGGTTGCCGGCAGGCGTGACACTGACGCGTGAGATGGCACCGGAGACGATATTTTTAACGAAAATATCGCCGACGCTGTTGGTGTCATCGGCCACCAGATTGTCGGCCCGTGATGCGAATACCACGGTCGCGGCATCGCCGGTCATGTCCGCGAATGTCAGTTCGCCATCGCCCAGGGTGCCGTCGCCGGCGCTATGGGCGTTAATCACCGCGCCGGTGTCCAGGTTCTTGATGAACACATCGATTTGCTGGTTAGTGTCGTCAGGGGTCAGGTTGGTGGCTTGGGAATGGAAGGCCACCCGGTGGTTGTCCCGGGAAAAAATGGCAATGCCACTGCCCTGATCGCCCGGGATGTCGTCGACGGAGACATCAATCTGGTGGACCTCTTTAACGACGCGGGTAGTGAGGACGCCAAAGGGGACCAGGGTAAGCGGTACGAAATTTTTTGCGCCCGCGTGCAAGGGGTCCACGGTGGTTTCACCGTCGTACAATTTATCTTCGCCCGCGTAGGCGGCGCCGGTGACGATCAGCTTCACGCCCGCCGGCGCGGTCAGCGACAGGGTGCCCCCGGGAGCCATTTTGCCCTCGATCAGCAAGCGGCGCTGGTCGTCGAGCATCTGAATGCGAACTTCGGTGATTTCCGCGGGAAACGGGTTGTCTGCGGCATCGGCGGTGTGGGCTGCCAGGGCTTGGCGATGACCGCCCAGGGAGATGGTCACGGTGGCGGAGTCGCCGGGTGCCGGTTGATCGCCGCACGCCTGCAGGAGGAATGCGATCAGGAATGCCAGTGGAATAATGCACAGCAGGGAACGAGTCAACATTTAGTGTCCGCTTTAGTATGTAGGGCTATTTGGGGTGATTGTAGGTCACGATACATACACCGGACTTACAATTGCGGTCACGTGTCTGCACTGATGCGGCATTTTCGAAACAGCGGCAACGTGAGGATGATCAGTAAGTTGCCGGGGGTTTATAGAATGCTTGTTGCAGATTTTTCAACATCACGGTTGCCAGAAGGTGCCAGTGTAGTTCAGTCCAGGACCCGCAGTACCGGTAAAGATGATTTCCGCGTAATTGCTGTCTGAAGTTTTCAGGCAGATATGGTATCCCACCAGATCCGCCGCGGCGGAACCGCTGATCGGACTGGCGGTGCTCAGGCCGGAATAGAAAGCGGTATAACAGCCGCCGTAGCCGAGTGTAAAGGCAGTTCCACGGTAAAAGACGGTGGGAGCAACGGAGGACAAACTGTATATGCCGCCGGCACCGAGGAGTACCCGTTGTAACGTGATATCCACACTGCCGGTGCCACTCTGATCCACGTCCAGCGAGCTGTTCCAGGGCATGATGCCACTGAAGGGGGTTGAGGCCGCCGGTGTAATAAAACAGGTATTCCACCGTACTTTGCCGGCAAAGCCGCCGTCACTCGCATCCATTGCCTTGTCCAGGCTGATGACATCGGTGCAGGTCATGTTGGGGTTGTCGTTGAGTAATATCGTTTTGGCTTGCACCAGCGCGCTCAATCCGGGCACACCCAAGGTGATGTTGCCGCCGGTCAGATCCAGGTTCACCAGGCCGGTCAATGCCTGCAGGGAGCTGACATCGAGGGCGGCCGAGTTGCCAGTGATTTTCAGATCCGTCAATTTGGCCAGTGCTTTTAACGGCGCCAGGTCGGTGAGCGCGGTTGTCCCTAACTTGAGGTTTGTCAGCAGGGTCAAGCTCGCCAGCGGGGTAATGTCCGTCACCACGACATCCGCTCCGGACGACGCGTTCGACTCCAGAAGGGTGAGCGCTGTTAGAGGCGCCAACGGTTTTACATCGGTAATGAAATTGTTGGTCAGGCGCAATTGCTGCAACGCCGTCAGGGCTTCAATGCCCGTGAGCGTGGAGACACCGTCGCAGGTCAAGCTAGTGAACTGGCTGACCCGGGTCCAACTATTGGTGGCCGCGGTCTTGCTCACGCAATTGCCCAGCACGACATCGCTGAATGGCAGGTTGGCGATCAAGGGATCCAGCGTGAATTGCGCGCTGCAGGTCAGGTCCGCCGTCAGCGTAATGCCGGTGGTGGCGGCGTTGGCGCAAGCCGTTTCCTGCCAGCCAGTGAACAGGTAGCTGCCAAGATTCTGTACTGCGAGCGTTACCGGGGTGCCGCCGTCGAAAATCTGGCTGCATCCGGTGCCACCGCTTACCTGGCAACTGATACCCGCGGGGGTGCTGGTAATCAGGCCGGCATCGTTGGTCAGCGGATTCACCGTCAGCGTCACCTGTTGCAAGAATGTCGCGGTGCAATTGACGGCTTTGTTCATCGTCACGGTAACTGTGCTAGCGGTGCCGCCGCAGTCAACGCTCCAACCGATGAAACGGTACCCGGCATCGGCTGCCGCGGTCAGCGTGACCTGAGTGTTGTTGGCATAGCTGCCGCTGCAGTCGGCGCCGCAATTGACCTGGTTCAAATCATCGGTGATCAGGCCGTTGCCGGATTTGGTGACGGTCAAAGCGAAATTGGACGAGCTGAATCTGGCGGTCACCGTGCGGTCGGCGTTCATGGTTAGCGTGCAGCCGTCCAGACCCGCGGCGCTATCACAGCCTTGCCAACCCACCTGGTTGTTGTTGCCGGCAGGAGTGGGTATCAGGGTAAGCGCGGTGTTCCTGGGGTAGGATTTGACGCAGGTGTTGGTGGTGGTGGCGATATTGTCACAGCTGAGCGACACCGGCGGCCCGTCATTGGTACGTACCGTGCCACCGCCGGGTCCGCCGTTGACGATCAGATTGAGCCTGAAGTTGGTGGCATTGAAAATGGCCGTGCATTTGATGTCGCCGTTGACGTCGACCGTGGTGTCCGGGGTGCCTTCGACATCCACGCAGTTGCCGGTCCAGCCGACAAACTGGGAATTGGCATCGGCGGTCGGCATCAGCTTGACTGCGGTGACAGCGCGGTAGCCGGCGAAACAGTTGGCCGCGGGGCAGGCTATTTTTCCGTCATCGCTGCTGACGCTGCCGTGGCCGTCACCGGAGAAACTGACCGACAACGAATAGGGATCGGTGTTCAGGGTAAACGTGGCGCCACAGGATTTGATGCCGTCCACGGTGATCTTTGCCTCGATGTTTTTACCGGCGCCGGCGCAGGCGCCGGTCCAGCCGTTAAAATGGGAGTCGGTGGTGGCGGCGGCGGTCAGGGTCACATCCGTGACATCGCCATAGGTGGCGCTGCAAGTGGTGCCGCAATCGATGGCGCCACCGGTACTGGTAACCTTGCCGGTACCGTCACCAATGGTAGTAACCACGGTCAAGGAATATTCGCGTACGCTGCCCGGGGCTGGACGTTCCGCCGGCGGCGTGGGTTGCCCGTCGCGTACCGGTTGCAGCAGTAACGGATTGGGCGCGATATACAGGTGACCGTCCGCTTCGCTGTTAAACGCGATCAGGTGACCGTTCGGGCTGATGAAGGCATTCCCGCCGGTGCTCGGCAAGGTGTCGAGTTCGCCGCTGACGGCGTCTTTGACATAAATGCTGGTGCCGATGTTGAAGGTGACAAAGCGACCGTCCGCGGACAGGGACGGTGTCCTGGCGGCGCTGCCGGCATCGGTCAACGGCTGGCCGTTGCGGTCAGTGCTCACCAATCTCAGGGTCTGGTTGCTGCGGTTATATAAATAGATATCGAACAAGCCGTTGGTGTCAGCATCATCATAGCTGTCCTGGGCGTCGAAAACGACGAAGCCGCCGTCCTGGCTGATGCCGCTTTGATTAGTGGGATAAACGCCGGGTTCGGAAGTGGTCAGTGGCGTGAAACTGAGTATGAGTTTGTTTCTGGCGCTGATCACGTCATACAGCCAGAGTTCGGTGGAGCCGATGTTCTTGTAAACAATCCAGTTGCCATCGCCGCTCAGTTGCGGCAGCCAGCCATCGCCAATATGGCGCACGTTGCGGCCGCCGTTGCTCAAGGGTTCGACCAGGAATACCCCCACATTGCCGTCTTCCGTCAGGGAGCCGTTGGTGTAGAAGCTGACGCGTTTGCCGTCATCGGAAATCGTGGGGTAGCCGCTGAAATTGCTCATTTCACCGCCGCTGACGGTAAGGCTCAGGCGCGAGAACGTGTTGGCGGAAATGTTCTTGAGAAAGATATCGGCGACGCCATTGGTGTCGCCGGGTACCAGATCGCTTGCATCGGAAGCGAACACCACGACATTGGCGTCGGCGCTGATATCGGCGAACTTCAACTCGCCATTGCCCAGGGTGCCGTCGGCGTTGCTGTGGGCATTGATGACTTCGCCGGTCACCAGGTCTTTGATGAAGACATCAATCTGTCCGTTGGTATCGTTCGGTGTCAGGTTGGTGGCAGGAGAGTGGAATGCCACGCGGTGGTTGTCACTGGAAAAAATCGCGATGGCACTGCTCTTGTCACCGGATACATCCGTGGCGCTGACGTCGATTTGAGACTTGTCACCGGATACATCCGTGGCGCTGACGTCGATTTGAAAAGTCTCGTTCACCGTGCGGGTGGTGATCGGGCCTTCCGGAATGAATTGCAGGGGCACATGAGCCGACGCGCCGGACGCCAGCGCGGCAACCACACCATGAGCGGTGAACACCACCTCGGAATCGGCGTAGGCCGTGCCGGTAATCGCCAGATCAAAACCGGCGGGCGCCGCAAGTCGCACCGTGAAGTCGCGTTTGGTCAAGTCGATGGTGCCGAGCGCGATCAAGGTGCCTTTGGTGGCATCGTCGATCCGTATGTCGACCTGGGTAATGCTGGCGGGAAACGGATTTTTTGTGGCAGCGGCCGCGTACGCAGCCAGGTGTTGGCCGGGCGCGCTCAGGCTGACGGAAATCAGAACCTGACCCGTTGCCGATGGTTGCGTGTCACACGACAGCAAAGTCTGCGCCATGATGCCGATGATCAACAGCCGGAATATGTTGCGGATGCCAGAACGAAATTGCCCGATATTTCTAACCAGATCCATGTTGCCCTCTACAGCTAAACTCATTCCCTAAAAGCTTATTGTTTAATTCTTATATAGAAATGAAATGCGTTGCGATTTACTTACACCAGGAGTGCGGTACTTCCGGGTGATACCCACAAAGAAATGGCTGCAAGAATACCCAGAATCGTGGATAAAATCCATTGGCAAAAGACTAAAGCCGGTTATTTGTGGCGACAGATCCCGTATTTAACCCGGTGCATGCTGCAATCACCTAGGGAGTGTTATGTTAAACATCAGAGATCTTGAGCGTGATTCGAAAACCGGTCACAGCGGCAACAGGCGCCGGGAACGTGGTATATTCTTCCCGCCGTAAGTTTTAATTAATCAGTAGTGAAGATACTTGATGGAACAGGTTGTTATATAGAATGCGGGAAAATTTACCTCAAAATCTTACGTTACCCGATAAAATGATTGATCAACCCCGGCATGACGCGGAGACTCGGTGTCTGTGCAACGCGCCGCTGATGATCACAGACAAATCAGACGACACGGTTCTCGTATAAGTCCAGGGTAAGTGCGCATCGGTATAACAAGTCTTTTGATAAGGCCTAAATCGTGTGGGAAGTGGAGGGAGCAGGGATAATATGTTAAATCGGTACATCAGAACTATAAGTTGCATCGTTGCTGCAGTATGCATGGCGCCGCCATTAAACGCCGCGCCGCTGGCAATTCCCGTGGATCTCTATGTGGCGGCCAATCCAAACAGCCCCGAAGCGGCCGTGGCAGCCGCGTTGGGCGAGGTATGCAATAGCCTGCAGGCAAGCACCGGGACGCCAAGTGCCGCCCAGGCCGAACTTTCCAGTTTTTGCGGTGTGTTTACCGCACCTACTAACGACGCCACGGAGTTGAAGGGGGCGTTGCACGATATGTCCGCGCGTTCCGCCTCCGCGGAAACCTCCGTTGGCAATTATCTGCCAGGTGGTGCCAGCATGCCCAATTTCAGTAAACGTCTGGCGATCCTGCGCCGAGCGGCGCAATTGACCGCCAGTGCGCGCGCACCCGATGAACCGATAATGCTGGCGGCGCTGGGGTCCATCGCCATCGACGAGGAAGTCGTGGGTGAAAGCCGCTTCAGCGGTTTTGCCAATCTCACCGTTAACACCTATGAACAGGATGAAACGGATTACGAGGCCGGTTTTCAGGGTGGCGGTAACGGCTTGGTGCTGGGCTCGGATTACAAGATCAGCAATCGTATGTTCGCCGGCGCGGCGCTGAATTATAATAACCAGAATATGGACATCGTCGATGCGTCGGGCGCGAAGGATAACGGTACCCTGGCGATGAAGGACATAGGGCTCACCTTCTACAGTACTTTCAGCTTCAGTGACACTTTATATTTCGACGGTATCTTTAATTACGGCAAGCAAAATTACGAATTGCAGCGCAAGCTGGGTTTTACGCTGGGCGGCAAAGCGGTCAATGAAGACACGCTCAGCAAACCCGGGGGCAGCAGCCTGGGGCTGAGCCTTGGCAGCGGCTGGCAGACCGCTTGGGCCGCGAACAGTCTGGATGTGACCGGCAATCTTTACTATGGCAAATCCAGCATCGACAAGTTCTCCGAAACTTCATCGCAATCGGGCGGTTATAATCTCGCCGTCGAAGGCCAGGATATCAAAACCCTGCGTTTGAACCTGGGCGCCAGCCTGAGCCGCTCCCTCAGCACCCGTGCCGGCGTTGTATTGCCGCAGGCGACCTTGAACATGATTCATGAGTTCAATACCGATGGCCAGAAAATCACGGGTACTTTCACGGCGGATCCCAGTTCCGGTGATACTGGTCATTCCTTCAGCTACGTATCGCAGGCGCGGGACAGCGATTATTTCACGCTGGCATTGGGCGTCTCGTTGCTGTCCGCAGGTGGCGTGACCAGCTATTTGCAATACGACACGGTATTGGCCATGGATAATTATACCCAGCGCAATATTTCCTTGGGCGCACGCATGGAATTTTAATTCCCGGTAACGGTACCCAAGCTTGTTGGCAGTACCGTAACAGATGATGATAGAGACGACGTGAGATAGGTCCCGGCGTCGGCAGGAAGCAGTGAGGAGGTTGAACATGCACAACAACACATTGGCAATCCATCCATCGACGCGGGTCAGGCGCCGGGTTACCTGGTTTCTGTTGTCGCTCAGCGCGGGTATGGTTGCCGGTTGCGCCGGCGATCAGGTAAACGGTCAGGATGGTGGACCGGTAGCGATCAAGGATTTACCCGGTGCCCAGGGTGCGGATGCCACGCTGATCGTCGATTGTCTGCTCCCCGGCAAGATCAAGAAGCTTGGCGCGTCCGTGACCTATGTCACGCCGCGACGCCCCATCAAAGCCTCCTCCCAGGAATGTGAAATTCGCGGCGGTGAATACGTGGCGTATGACCGCGCGAACTATCAAACCGCGTTGCGGGTCTGGCAACCACTGGCCGAGCAAGGCGATGTCGCTGCGCAAACCTATGTCGGCGCCATCTATGAAAAGGGACTGGGGGTCGCGCCCGATTACAGCGAGGCCGCCAAATGGTACCGCATGGCGGCGGACCAGGGTTACAGCCGGGCGCAACATGCGTTGGGTTATTTCTACGAGCTGGGACTGGGCGTGGAAAAAAATCCCCAGGAAGCGTTTCGCTGGTACCGCAAGGCCGCGGGTTTCAAAGACGACGATCTGACGGTAACCCAGGTCACCATGACCGACCAGGAGCGCGGTTCCCTGGAAGAAGCCCGCAAGACCGAAGAAGCGTTGCTCGCCAGAATTCAGCAGCAAATCCAGTCACGCCGTTCCGAATTGGATACCGTGTCGGGCAAGCTGAGTACGATGAAGCAACGTCTGGATGAGGCCAAGGCCGCCAAGGCGCCCGAAATCGCCAAAATCAGCGCGCAACAACAGCAGGAGCAACAACAGGTCACCGCGCGTCTCGATCAGTTGCGATCCCGGGCTTCCATTGTGGAACTGGAGCTGGCCAGCAAGGAAAAACGCCTGGCGCTGGTGGATGCGGCGCTGGCACAGAAGCAGCAAGCCCGGGGCGGTTCGCCGGAAAAGATCAGCCGTATGGCGGCGGAAGTCGGGCAACTGGCGCGGGAAGTGGAACAAAAGCGGGCAGCGCTGGAACAGGAAATGGCCCGTCTGGAACAGGAAAAGGCGACGCTCAATGAGCGTAAACGAACAACGCTCAGCAGCCAGGAACGTCAGGACCTCAATGACAATCTGGAATGGGTGCTCGCGCAGTGGGAAAAAGGTCGCAGCGAACTGGCGGCGATCACCAAGGCGCTGGATACCCAGCAGAAGCTCGCGCAGACCAAGGGCGATGAGCTGGTGCGTCTGATGCGCACCGTGGAGCAGGCCAAAGGGGGCTTGCAGGCGGAACTGAAGCAAGTGGAGCAGGGGCGCCAGGCGTTGGCGGCGCAGCAAGCGAAACTGGATAACGAACGTGTCGCCCTGCAGCAGAAATGGCAGCAGGAGCGGGAAAGCCGCATCGCCGACTTGCGCCGGCAACAGGAAGTGATCGCGCAATTGGAAAAACAGAAGAAATCCAACGAAAACCATCTGGCGGATCTGGAGCAGGCCCAGGATAACTCCCAACTGGCGATGCTGGCGCCGCGTATCGAACTTATCGATCCGACCCTGCCCGTAACCCGCGGTATCAAAGCGGGTGGCAGTGACGCGGAGGCGCTCGTCAACGACCGGCCGCCGGTACTCTACATGGCCAGCAATGTGATGGAACGGGATATCGTCGGCAAGGTAATTTCGCCCAAGGGCTTGCTGCTGCTGACCGTCAATGATCGTAAGGTGTCCGTGGACAAGAACGGCATGTTCAATACCTCCATGGATGTCCCTGTTAGCGGCGCCATGATTGATGTGGTGGCGGTGGATGCAATCGGCAATCGCACCGAGAAACAATTCGTGTTAGCCCGTCAGCAACAAACCGCTGCCCCTGCCACGAATGTCATCGCCACGCGTACCACCGCAAAAATTCCCAATATCAACTTCGGCAACTACTATGCCCTGATCATCGGTAACAACGATTATGCCAGTCTGCCTAAGCTGAAGACGCCGGTCAATGATGCGACGGCAATCGCTCAGGTGCTGAAACAGAAGTACGCGTTCAAGGAAGTACGGACGCTGTTCAATGCTTCCCGCTACCAGATCATTACCGCCATGAATCAGTTGCGCAAGGATCTCACGGAGAAGGACAATTTGTTGATTTATTACGCCGGTCACGGTGAGCTGGACCGGGTCAATATGAAAGGTCAGTGGCTACCCGTGGACGCGGAGGCCGAGAGTACCGCTAATTGGATTTCCAACAGTTCTCTGACCGAGCTGATCAACGCCATACCCGCCAAACATGTGCTGGTGGTGGCGGACTCCTGTTATTCCGGCATCATGACCCGGTCGGTGATGGCCAATATCGGTGCAGGTAAATCCGCGGATGCCAACCAGAACTGGATCGCCAAGATGATGGAAAAACGCTCCCGCACGGTGCTGACTTCCGGTGGCGTGGCGCCGGTCATGGATGAGGGCGGCGGCCAGCATTCCGTATTCGCCCAGTCATTGCTCACGACCTTGCAAAACAACAGCGAAGTCATGGACGGGCAGCGCCTCTACCGGGAAGTGTCCGCTGCCGTGGCGTTGGCTGCGGATCGCTACAATATCGAACAGGTGCCGGAGTATGCGCCCATCAAGCACGCCGGCCATGAATCCGGTGACTTCTTTCTGGTGCCGGCGATCTAGGCACTGCGCCATTCCCACTGATATTGGTGTATAATCTCCCGCCATCAGGCCCGGTTTCCGGGCCTGATGTGTGTAATGGTTTGTGAGTCCCGCCAATTCCTTATAGTTTGTTAACAGTCAGGTAACAAGAATTCGCCGCTATGAGCGATGTCAAGACTATAGGCAAGTATCAAATCCGTAAAGTGCTGGGGCGCGGCGGTATGGGCGTGGTGTATCAGGCCTATGATCCCGACATGGATCGTCTTGTGGCGATAAAAACCCTGCACGCCAATCTCCTGGAAGAAGAGGGCGCGGAAGCCTTGCTCGGCCGATTCCGCGGCGAAGCCCGGGCCTACGGCCGGTTGATGCATCCCAATATCGTTACCTGTTACAACTATGAAGAATCGGACAGTTTCCGCTACATCGTCATGGAGTTCGTTAATGGACTATCCTTGAAGGAGATGTTCGACGCGCAGCAACGTTTCACCATCGCGGAAGCGACGGATATCATGCGGTAATTGCTGTCCGCATTGAGCTACTCACACGATAATGGTGTCATTCATCGGGATATCAAACCCGCCAATCTACTGATTATGGACAACCGTCAGGTAAAGGTCACGGATTTCGGCATCGCCCGCATCGACACCTCGCACCTGACCCAGACCGGCAACATCATAGGTTCACCGAGTTATATGTCGCCCGAGCAGTTTACCGGCGTCAATATCGATCAACGCACGGATCTTTTCTCTGCGGGCGTGGTATTTTACCAGTTGCTTACCGGCGAACGCCCTTTTGAAGGCAGCGATTTGATTACCGCCTATCACGCTGTCACTTCCTCTCATCCCCGCAAGCCGTCGGAAGTTAATGGCGGTCTACCGCAGGCACTGGATGCGGTGGTGGCCAAGGCGCTGGCCAAGGACCCGGATGAGCGTTACCAGACGGCGCAGGAATTCTTCAGCGCTCTCAATCATGTGGTGCAAAATCTTGCCGCCGATGAAACAGTCATGGGCGATACCGGATTTGTCACCCAAGCCGGTAGTGCCGGCGCAGCGCGCATGCCCGGGGTATCGGCCACCGTGACTGGAGTGTCTGCCGGGGATGCTGCACCCTCGGTATCCCGTCAGCGCTCGCCACTGATAATGGCGAGCGCCGGTCTGGGGGTGCTGGTGGCGATCGGTATCGGCGCGTATGTTCTCCTGTTTGGCGGCCAGGGAGCACAGGTGCCTGGAATTCAGGCGAGTATCGGCACCTCGGCGGACAGCGCGGCGCTTGACGAACTCGCGGATCAGACGCGTATCGCCCGGGTGGAACAAATGCTCAAGCAATATGAATGCGCGAGCTTGTGGACTTCCAAGGATGCCGGCGGTAAACAACAGATATTGGGTTATGTGTCCCGGGACCAGGACGTGCTGCATTTGAAACAGACTTTGGCTTCGGAACCGGAATTCGCCGACATCAATGTCAGCATCCAAACCTATATCTGGCCGTACTGCGAATTGTTGCAGACGCTTTCACCATATGTGCAGAGCATGAACAATGCGCCGACCGGCGTCTCTGTGCTGCCGCTCGGTGATTCGTTCAATTTTCGGGAGGGCGATGATCTGAAGCTGGATATTGTGTCGCCCGGCTATGACTCCCATGTGTACGTTGATTATTATCCTCAGGATGGCGGTGTCGTGCATCTCTATCCCAATACCGTGTTGACCGCAAATACCGCCAGTGGCAATAGCCGCTTTGTCATCGGCGATGTCTCCCAAGGGGGACAAAAATGGACGGTGTCGCCACCGTTTGGTCGTGAAATGATCGTGGTCATGGCCGCCAAACAAGCATTATTTCCCGATGACCAGCGTGTCGATGTGGAGCAAGCCGCCGCGTATCTGCGCCGTTTGAAGGCGGGCATGCAGGGGAAGGACAGTGCGTCATTGTCCGCGGATTATATCTTCATCACGACGGAAAAGGCCCGGTAATCCACCTACCGATTGCATCAAGCGTCGCCACCATGGGCGACACGTCATTCAACCAGGTATTGATGGCGCCATGAGTCCAGAACACGTACTGACAACACTTGCCGGCATCGGAGTCATCAGCGTACTCTGTCAATGGTTCGCCTGGTGGGTGAAATTGCCGGCAATTTTGTTTTTGCTGCTGGCGGGCATTGTTGCCGGGCCGGTGACCGGTTGGTTGCACCCGGACGCCTTGTTCGGTGACCTGTTGTTTCCGATTGTTTCCCTGGGCGTGGCCGTGATCCTGTTCGAAGGCAGTCTTACCCTGAACTTCAATGAGATTACCGGTTTGGAGAAGGTTGTGCGCCGCTTCGTGACCAGCGGTGTGCTGTCTACCTGGGCGATCGTATCCGTCTCGACCTACTTGTTATTGGACTTTTCGGTACAGCTGTCGTTGTTGTTCGGGGCGGTGATGGTGGTGACCGGGCCCACGGTGGTGGTGCCAATGTTGCGCACGGTTCGACCCAATGCACGTGTCGCCAATATCCTGCGCTGGGAAGGTATTGTGATCGACCCGATTGGGGCGTTGCTTGCGGTTCTCGTGTTTGAATTTATCGCTTCGGGCCAGGGGCAGGGAGCGCTTGAACACACCGTGTTGACGTTCGCCCTCGTGGTGGCGACCGGGATTATCACCGGTGTCGCCACCGGCTACGCGCTGGGTTTGATCTTGCGCCAGCATTTGTTGCCGGAATATCTCCACAATGTCGCGACCCTGGGTGCGGTGTGTGGTTTGTTCGCGCTGGCGAATGGAATTCAGGAAGAATCCGGATTATTGGCCGTCACCGCCATGGGCATGTCGCTGGCCAATATGAAGGACGTCGATACCCGGGATATTCTGGATTTCAAGGAAAGCCTCAGTGTCTTGTTCATTTCGGTGTTGTTTGTGTTATTGGCGGCACGCGTGGAATTTCGTCATTTCCAGCAGTTGGGAATTGCCGCCGTGGGTGTGTTTCTGGTGATACAGTTTGTGGCGCGTCCCGCCAAGGTGCTGCTTTCAACTTACGGCGCACCTTTGAGCTGGCAGGAAAAAGCCCTGCTGAGCTGGATCGCGCCGCGGGGTATTATCGCAGCAGCAGTCACCGCTTTGTTTGCCCTGCGACTGGAAGAGCAGAATGTTGCCGATGCCCAACTGCTGGTGCCCCTGGCTTTTGCCATCATCATCGGTACCGTGGTTTTGCAGAGCGCCACCGCCGGTGCTTTGGCGCGCTGGCTGGGCGTCGCGGAACCGGAACCCAAGGGCATGTTGATCATCGGCGCCAACAAGGTCGCCCGGGTGATCGCCAAGGGTTTGATGGATGCCGAGTTTCGCGTGTTGTTGGCGGATATGAATTGGGAAAACATTCGTAACGCACGCATGGAGGGCATGCCGGTGTATTTCGGCAACCCGGTGTCGGAACACGCCGACCGGCAATTGGATCTGGTGGGCATTGGCCGCGTCCTGGCATTAAGCCCCCAGCGCGAGCTTAACTCCCTGGCTTGCATGCGTTATAAACTGGAGTTTGGTAAAGACGCTGTATTTGAGTTGCCGGTCAGCCTGGAACAGGAAAGCCAGGAGAAGCGGAAGATTTCACACCACTACCGGGGGCGCATAGCCTTTGGCGCCAATGCCAGCTACAGCAAGCTGTCGAGCATGGTGTCGCAGCACGCAAAGCTGCACACCACCACGCTGAGCGACGATTTTACCTATGAACAGTACCTGGAACGCTACCGCAAACTCGCGCTGCCTCTGTTCGCCATTGACACGCGTCACCGTCTGCATGTTTATACCGAAGGCGCGGAATTCAAGCCCGGAAAAAACTGGAACATCTTGACGCTGGTTGTGCCGGAAGAAACCGAGTAGTACTTTGGGGTAAGGTCATGGACGCTGGCGCAATCTGTCGCGCCGTATCAGGGCCACCAACGGGGCAGGCAAAGTCTCCAAAAGTACCGGGAATACCAGCAATACGCCGATGCCGGTCAGGCCGGTTATCATAATACCCATTAATATCCAGTGTAGAAGTTCCTTCATGGTTGTCAATCTCCCGTGGTTGCGCATAGCGGTGGTATGTTGAATGGCAAATTATTCCTGGAAGTTGTCTCCAGGGATAATGAGATATTTTTCTGGTGTCCACAAATTCCGCGTGACGAACTGGTGCCACACGCACTCTGGCAGCGACAGGAACCCGCCGCAGACGGTGAAGTCCTGCAGTAACTAATGCTGATTCGTCAGGCGGGTCGCCATCGCTGTAAATTTATTCCGCCCCGGCATGCCGGTGGGTGTTGATCGAGCGCTTTAGTGCGCGGTTGACGGGCGAGACCCCTGGTGATGTGACGCCGTTAATGTTGTTCGGTCTGCACTAATCTCCGTTACCACGCTTACCTTACGCCTGGCTATTGTTAAGGCATTGATAATTCGTTATATTATGCCGGGCATTCGATCCATGTGCGTTATCGGTTTCGCCCAGGTCAAACTGGGTTTACACTTGATGGCAGGGCGTGGAGCCTGTGCGTTCTCCCGTGCTGGTCGCAGTGGTACATTAAATAGATGGCTAAAATAATTATTGAATTCATGCGCCACGGCGCTCCGGAAGGCGGGGAACGTTATCGCGGCCATGGCGTGGACGACGCCTTGAGTCCGCTGGGCTGGGAACAAATGTGGCGGGCGGTGGGACCTGAGCGGCGCTGTGATCGTATCATTACCTCCCCATTGTCACGCTGCCGGGAATTTGCCCTGCAATTGGCGCAACGGGACGCGGTCCCCGCCGCTGTCGAAGAGCGCTTCAAGGAAGTGGGTTTTGGAACCTGGGAGGGAAAAACTCACGATCAGGTACGCATCGGGATGGCGCAGGATTATCAGCGCTTTCTGCGGGATCCAGTCGCTAATCGACCTCCCGGTGCGGAGTCCTTACAGGATTTTCGCGAGCGGGTGGCGCGGGGCGTGGATGATCTGGTGCGCAAGCATATTCATGGTTCGTCAATATTAGTGGTTTGTCATGCCGGGGTGATTCGCGCCGTGATCAGCTACATCCTGCAAACGCCACTTTCACATATGTATCATGTCAAGGTAAAGAACGCCGCTATCGCCCGTGTGGTGCATAACGGCGAGGGATTTCTATTGGAATCCCTGGGTCCGTAGGGTGCGTATTACGCACCGGCCTTTGTTGATTCGGGCGAAGTATGGATTCGCCCGCAACAATAGACGGTGCGTAATACGGCACCCTACGTGCTTGGCGAATCATTAACGCACAACCGGGCTGATATGGCATGAAATACAAAATCATGATCACAGCCGTGCTGCTCCTAGCGGTATTTTTCGGTTGGCGTCTGTTGCGTCCCATGCAGATCTTCGTGGTGTCTCCGGCATTTGAGCGGCCGGTGTCGACGCTCGATGCCCCCGTCATGTTCACCACCTTGCGCGCCGGGGAATGTGCCGGTTGCCATCGCGAGTTTTTCGACGAGTGGTCCACAACCATCCACAGCCAGGCCTGGACCGATCCCTATTTCCAGGTGGACTGGAAGTTCGATGGCGCGGCCCAGATCTGCAAGAATTGCCACATTCCCCTGGATCGCCAGCAGGAGCACCGCGTGTCGGGTTTCAAGGATGCGGACAAATGGGAGCCGCTGCTGGCGCCCAACGACAATTTCGATGCGCAATTGCAGCACGAGGGTGTCACCTGCGCCGGTTGTCATCTACGTGATGGCAAGATACTGGGTGTTTTGGCAAGTCGTGACGCGCCGCATCCAGTTGCGCAAATCGACGATCCCAACCGGATTTGCGTCGGCTGTCACGTGGTGTCGGGAGAACGTTGGGACACGTTTTTCAAGTTTCCTCCCTGCGGCACGGTAGCGGAAATTCGGTCGGCGCAAGGTAACACGGCCGTGGTGGGCGGTGGCGTATTGTCGGTGACCGAAGTTGCATCACTGGGCTGCGTTGCTTGCCATATGCCGCTGGTGGAACGGCCCTTGGTCGCCGGTGGCGCCGTGCGTAAGACCCGACGCCATTTATGGCGCGGTGGTCATGATCCGGAAATGGTGGCCAAAGGCTTGACCGTGAGTTTTAATAAAACGGTCGGGGCGGGGGCACGTAATTACACGCTGACCATTACCAATACCGGTGCTACCCATCATATCCCCACCGGTACTCCGGATCGGCATTTGACGGTGGCGCTGCAAGTGCTCGGTGAACGCGGCAATGTGCTTAAAGAGGATATGCATACGCTGAAGCGCACGGTCATGTGGCGACCCTTCATCGTCGATCTCTGGGACACCCGCTTGCCCGCAGGTCAGGCGCGGGAGTATCACCTGAAATTACCGGAAGAATTGCGGGCCAGCGCCTCCGCCGTGGAAGCGCGCGTCGACTATCACTTGCTCGACGAAGCGCGCCGCACACGCATAGGTTATGAAAACCAGACACCCATCGAATACCCGGTATTTCGCCAGAAAATCACCATCGACAGGTAAAACGTCACCGCGCACAACGCTACAGCATGGACGTAGGGTGCGTATTACGCACCGTGTTTTACGACCATAACAAAGCAAAGCTGCGTTCAGGATGGTAGGGTGCGTATTACGCCCCGTGTTTTACGACCAGAACAAAGCAAGGCTGCGTTCAGGATTGTAGGGCGCGTATTACGCACCGTGTTTTGCGACCGGTACAAAGCAGGACTGCGTTCGTGGAAAAACGGCGGTGCGCAATACGCACCCTACGGCGGTGATTTTTTAAATGGGATGACGTGCGGGTCCTCGTCCGGTGTCAGTTTCGCCAGTTCGTCGATCAGATAGTTTTCCATGGCATCCAGAGTGCGTTTTAATACCAGGCGCGCGCCGAAATGAAAAGTGCGCAGCGTGCAGCTGATGGCCTCGTGCAGATTGTCGCGGTGCTCGGCCTGAAAGTCGCACCAGGCGGCGATCGGATAGTCATTGAGCACGCGGTCGACGATGATCCAGGAGTCCTTCTGCAGAATCAGATCCAGATGTTTCAAGCCAGGGAGCTCAAGCCGGATTTCGCGACCCAGGTGCTTGAGCGCGCGCTGCACATGATTGAAGTAATGGGCGTCGACCTGGCTGGGCCAGGTATCGAGTTGCGGCACTTCGTCGTGGCGGCTGTACACGGTGATATGATCGGCTCCCAAGCCCCTATTTGGTCAAACTCGCAAACAGTGTGGGCAGCTTTTCCGGCAGCCTGTCCACGTTATCGATAACGGTGTAATTGTTGGCACCGAATATGCGTTTAACATATTCATCCGCATGCGGGTCCAATGTCAAGCAATAGGTCAAAACCCCCTTGCTGTAGTTTTCTTCCACGGCCTTCTTGGCATCAAAGCGCAAATGCTGGGGATCGCGTTCGTCGATATCCGCCGGTTCGCCGTCGGTGACCAACAGTATCAATTTACGTCGTTCCGGCTGTTTTAACAAATGATGGCCTGCATGACGCAATGCGCTACCCATGCGTGTGGACAAGCCGCCTTTCATGCCGGCCAGCCGGGATTTCGCTTCATCGTCGAAACGCTGGTTGAAATCCTTGAAGCGGTAGTATTGCACGTCGTGACGGCCATCCGAAGCGAAACCGTGCAGCGCGAAGGCGTCGCCAATGCCGTTGATGGCGGTCGATACCAGGGTCGCGGCTTCACGTGTTAATTGCAATACGGTCTTGTCCGAACCCGCCATGGGTTCATTGGTGGACTCCGATAAATCCATCAGCACGACCACGGCAAGGTCACGGCTCTTGAGCACATTACGCATGGTGATACGGGTATTGGGTTGTTCACCCATGCGTATCGACACCATGGCGTCGATGGCCGCATTGAGATCGATTTCGTCACCGTCTTCCATGTTGCGCACGCGTTGCACGCCTTCCGGCGTCAATAAATCGATGATCTGCTTGATGCGATGCGCCACCGGCTTATAGGCGGTAAGAATATTCTCAATGTCTTCCACATCGCCTTTGGGTTGGCGTCGTTCATACACGGTTGCCCAATCGGGCCGGTGCAGCTGAATCTGGTAATCCCATTCCTGATAATGGAACGGGTCGGACACCGGTTCCTTACCCCACATCTCATTAAAGCTTTTGGTATTTTCCAGATCGTCTTCATACGGGTGCATTTCCGTCGAGCAGGTCCATATTTCCTGCGCGTCATCGCCCGCGAGTTCGCAATCCACTTCGTTCGCCATTTCCATCACATTCACCTGGCGGCGCACCTGGCGCCGGCTGGCGGGCAGGTATTCGGCCTCAGCATTCCAGGTAAACTCTTCGAAATTCCAGATATAGCGGTTGTCGTCGCGATAGGGGATGCGGATGCGTTCCAGAATCCGCAGGCTGGGCACGGCCTTACGGGTCGAGAACAGATTGAACAATTCCAGGCCCATGTGCCAGGAGAAATTATTGTTATCTTGATTGTCGGCGATTTTTTCGTGATAGCTCGCGACAATGGCATTTAATTCTGCATCGTCCGAGGTGATTGCGTCATCCAGCAGCATGCGCGCCACATGCTCCAGCACCGGCATGCTCTCGTGCTCAACGGCTTCCTCGGATTCCAGCGCCAGCAAGGAACCCCATAATTTCTTCAAGCCGGGGAAATCCCGCACCGCTTTGTATTCGACGCGGGCGTCTTCCAGCAAGCCGATAAAAAACATCTGCGCCGGGCTCAATTGTTCGGCGGAAATCGGTGCGGTTGAATAACACATATGGCTGCACATGTGGGCAGCGGTGGCGCGATAAATCTCGAGGCCGGCGATTTTGTGGTGTTCCGGGCCGACATCATCAACGGCATCGGGCAGATGCAGGATGCGGTGTTCGATATAGGGTCGAAAATCCGTGTATTCGGCGCCGGTTGGGCGCAGGAAGAAATCGCGGCCCCACAGAGCGCGTAAATAGAAATTCAGTTTGCGCTGGTTGCGCACAAACAACACGCCGCGACGTTCTTTTTGCAACATCGCTTTGGCATCGGCGGATTCCAGATTGAAATAGGATGTCAGATTGGCGTAGTCGCGACGATATGCCTCGGCGCCGAAATTGGCCCAGCGACGCAGGCC
>JAHECY010000072.1:2500-20394 GCA_024641505.1 Gammaproteobacteria bacterium | reverse complement strand
CGGCCCAGCAGGGTGCGCCGATGTCCGGTCAGGCCATGGCTCCCATGACCAGTCAAATGCCACCCGGGCATCCCGGTGCCGGCACTGGCGCTTCCATGCGTGAACAAGCGGCGGCTGCCGCCGGACGCGCGGCGGAGCCCATGGATGTGATGCGCATGTCTTCGGGTAATTTTACCCATTTCCGCGTGGGTAACCGCAATGTGAAGGGCATGGTGGCCGATGGTGATCTGGTGTGGGTGGGTACTTCCGGCGGTATCATTCAGTACAACATCAACAAAGATGACTACAAGCTGTTCGATGTCAGCAATGGCAGCCTTATTTCCAACGGCGTGTTTCATGTGAGCAAGCTGGAAGACAATATTATCGTCGGTACTTACGGCGGTGGCATGTCGATCTATAACCCGCAGCAAAATGCCTGGAAGAACTATAATATTCCCGATGGTTTGGCTGATCAGTTCGTTTATGACATCACCAAGACCGATGACGGCGATTACTGGATCGCCACCTGGTCCGGCGTGAATCGTGTCAAAGGCGGCAAGCTGGATGATGCCGCCGCCTGGGAAACCTTCACTGTTAACAGCACCAAGGGCGGGTTGCCCAATGATTGGGTGTATGGTGTGGAGAAAGGCAAGAACGGCGATATCTGGTTTGCCACGGAGGGAGGTTTGGCGCTGTATCGCAAGGGTGCCTGGACCAACTGGAATCACGAAAAAGGCTTGGGCGCCTCCTATGAAGATGTGCGCAAGGATATCGCATTCTCCAATGATCCAGCCTCCATGTCGCAGCACCATGCACGCCAGAAGGAAGAGCAGGGATTGCAGGATGTGAAGGTGGGTTACAATCCCAATTACATCGTGTCGCTCGCCGTAGATCGGGATGGCGTTATCTGGTGCGGTACCTGGGGTGGCGGATTAGGCCGTTTTGACGGCACCACTTGGAAGAACTACACCGTTACGGACGGGTTGCCCGGAAATCACGTGTTCATGCTGAAACTTGATGAACAGGATGGGCGTCTGTGGATCGGCACCAATAAGGGTTTGGCGCGGTTCAGTGAAGATGGCAAAGGTTTTAAGGTGATGACCAAGAATGACGGTCTGTTCGCCGATAACGTGTTTTCCATGGCCAAGGCGAAAGACGGCACGCTGTGGGTCGGCAGCTACGGTGGCGTGGCCCGCCTGAGCAATGTGAAGCTGTAATATCGACGCGGATTTCGAGGCATGTACATGCTTAGGCCCGATGCCGGCGCGCGCGCGCGGAGGTTACGCTATTCCCCTCTGATGTTATCCCTGTGGTTGGCGGGTTGCGGTCAACCACAGGCTGTCTGGATCGCCGGTTGGCAACAAACCTCTCCGCTCTCCATCCATCGCGCCGGCACGGCAGTGGTGGCGGCCAACGGTTATCTCTATGTGATTGGTGGCGTGGATGGCCGGGTATTTCTTGATAGCGTCGAATATGCCCGCATCAACAAAGATGGCACGCTGGGTCCCTGGCAGGCCGGCCCGTCCATGAATGAAGCGCGCGGTTTTACCTCGGCTGCGGTGCGCGATGGTTCCCTGTATGTCGTGGGTGGCGGCAACGGCCCCAACGGGCAGAACCTGTTGCGCACGGTGGAGCGCGCGCGCTTGTTGCCGGACGGTAAATTGGGTCCCTGGGTGCGGGAGCAGAACCAGATGGTGTTACCTCGGCGTTGTAGCAAGGTGCTGGTTGACGGCAAGACTGTTTACAGTTTTGGCGGTTTTGGCGGCGCTTTGCTGGATACCGTGGAGCATGCCGAGTTTCTCGAGGATGGCACGCTGGGACCGTGGCAACTGGAGTCCGGCCAGATGACCCTGCCGCGTTACACCAGCGGCGTAAATCTTGTGGCAGGCAAGTCTGTGGTGATCGGCGGGCATCACCAGAGCAAAGGCGGCGGTATCACCGACGTGGAATGGTCACCGTTATCGGCCACCGGACATGCTCCATGGCGCGCGACTAATGCGATGCAGGAGGGCAGGTTTGAGCTGACCTCAGTGGCTTATGGCAACACGGTATATGCGATGGGCGGCATCAGCAACGGCGAGTATCTCGATTCGATTGAGTTTGCCGAGGTCGCCGAGAATAGTGTTTCCAAGTGGCAGTACACGACAACGCTCAGTTCGCCGCGCGCCAGTTTCAGTGCTGTTGTGGCCGATGAATTTGTATATGTGATCGGTGGTACCAATCTCACCGGTTATTTTAATAGTGTTGAGTACGCCCGTATCAATACTGAACACCAGCTGGGTTATTGGGGCACGGAAAAGGACAAGGCGGCTCATGAGCAGCAAATTGCCGCCCGCAAAGTAGAAGATGCGGAATTGCCAAATCAAGGCGTGGTCTGGGAGATCATCCAGACATCCGGCTACACCTATGTGCATACGCTCAGTCCGCAGCAGGGTGAGATCTGGCTCGCGGGCAACAAGCTGGAAGGCTTGCAGGCGAATGACAACATCGAATTCAGTACCGGTGTGCGTATGAGTAATTTTTACAGTAAGGAGCTGAAGCGCGCCTTTCCCTTAGTGTTGTTTGTCGGCACCTTGCGCAAGGTAGAATAGTTCAAGAGTATTCGGGGTGGAGTGTCTAACTGCATCCGGTCAGCGATCTGGATGCAGGGCATAAAAAAGGGCGCCAAGGCGCCCTTTTTAGTCATGTGAGAAGCAGGCTATTTGTCATGACAGGTCAAGCACAGGGCGCTGCCCGTAGCGCTGACGATGCCCGATGTGCCGGGCGTGCCATTGTCGCTGATGCCGTTGTTTACGCGCAGAAAACTGGGATTGAATTTGCTGCCAGGGCCTCCGGATTCAATGCCGTGAGGATCATGGCAGGAGGCGCATTCCACTTCCGGGCCTTCGCCGGTATCGTAAAGCCTGACTTCATTGGTGTCCGGTCGGCCATCGCCGTCGCGATCAAAAAAAGAAATGAGTCCGTTGCTTGATTTATGCGTCGGCGCATTGAAATCCACGTGCGCGGCGGAGGTGTCCTGGGGGAACAGGATGCCGATGGGGTGGTCATCCCGCAAATCCGTCTGGATCGAGAATACCGTGAAGTCCGGCGCATTGAAGGCGTTGCCCGGTTGATGGCATGCCATGCAACTGGTGGGCCCCGGAGTTTTATCGAGCTTCAAGTGCCGATTGTTTCCCGGTGCGGGGCCGGCGCCTCTGCCGTCCAGCACCCAGGTGTCAAGCCAGGCTTGGTCGTTGACAGATTCCATGGCCTTGTTGTAACCGCCGGAGCCGGGCATATTGATAATTGAGTCCGGTGAGATCGTGCCGTCATGGCAGGATAGGCAGGTCAAGGAGTTGGGGCCTGGCTGACCGATCGGTTGATTCAAGGTTCTTGGTTTGTCGTAGATCGTATAGGTGCCGGTGTTAATGGTACGGTTCCACAACGGTGCTTTGACTTGGCTGTTGGCACCATGGGGTGTATGGCAGTAAACACAGACTTCTCGGTAGTCGTTGCGGTAGGCATTCATTTCCGTACCGTAGGTGCTATAGGAGACCGTGAGGTTATGGCGACTTTTGACAATACTGTCGACGTTGGGCGCCTGTGAGTTTGGATCCCAACCATCGGCGAAGGCAAGGCTGAAAAGTGTTGAAGAGAGTGTGGCGGCACCGGCAAGTAAAATTAATTTATTATAGAGCACAGCGGACCCCCCCGAGTCATCCAGTGAATATCTTTAATGACAGATAATGGGGCACTACTGAACGACCGGTGTTCGTGCCAGTTGCCAATACTAGTTTACAGGGGATTACTGTGTCAAACCCTTATGTGGGGGTTTGGTATTATAGCTGACAGTTATTTAGACGTTTATTTAGGCAGTTATTTTTTTGCTGTGGTCAGGTCCTTCCCGAGCCAGCCCTCATCTTTTTTAAGGCTGGCAGGCCGGAACACATCCACTTTCTTGAAATATTGATCCACCATATACACTCTGCCGTCTTCATCAACGGTAAGTCCGGCGGGAAGCATGAATTCACCCGGTGCGCCGCGACCGCCGCGGTCGCCAACGAATAGCAGCAAGCGACCCTCAGGGTCAAAAATTTGAAAATTACCGAACGCGGTGTCGGCTACGTAGACATTGTTATCCCGATCGGTGCCGATACCCTTGGGTCGAGAGAATTGTCCGCTGCGGCGACCGATACTGCCGACACTGCTAAGAAAACGCCCGTCACTGCTGAATTCCTGTACGCGGAAGTTACCCCCGTCCACTACGTACACATTGCCGTTGGTATCCACGGCTATCTGTAGCGGTAGGTTGAAATCACCGTCTTCGGTGCCGCGTTTGCCCCAGTGACCGAGGAATCGTCCGGTTGCGGTTTCCCAGATTGTGACGCGGTGGAATTCCTGGTCATCGACACCGCCGGTATCGATCACGTAGGCAGTTGCACCGTCCGGGCTGATGGCAACGCCTGACGGTTTGCGCAAATACTCAGAACCGCCAAAAGCCTTGAGGAAATTGCCGTCCTTGTCGTAGACCATAATGCGTTTACTGCTGTGATCAGCGACATATAACAATCCATCTTTGCTCACGGTGAGGCCAATGGGCTTGCTCAGGGCGCCAGGCCCTTCGTTACCGATGATTTTGAAATCTTTCATGGGTACATTGAACATCAATACCGCGCGTTGCACGGTATCGGTGACATAGACCCTGCCCTGAAAAGCAGCGACGCCATACGGTTTAACCAAGCCAAAAGAGCTTGAGCCCATGCCGGTTACCAGTTTGCGAAACCGGTCCGAGGCGGTTTCTTCACGGACATCGGCGCTGGTGCGAAAGGTGCGTTCATAATAAAAGCGCGGCGCTTCCGGTGCGGGTGGGTACACCAGAATGACTTCCTCCCGTTTGACGGTATCGCCGCCACCACATCCGGCAGCGAGGCCGATGAGCAGGAGAATGCTTAAGAATTTTATATGGTTTATTTTATATGGCATGTGAAACATAGTACCTCTGCCTTGGCACGCAAGAATAACTCATTTTGCGGGTTATGAACATTATGGCAGGTGGCACATTCTACTTTGCCTTCGTACAATTTTACGCCATTATCGAAACCGTTGGTGTGATCCGGTGGCCGAAAGTCCGGATCCTTGAAGTTCGAACCGGCATAGGTCATGGAGATAGGGTGATCGTTTTTCAAATCGGTGCCAATGACTTTCACGGAAATGTCATGGGCCACCTGGCCGTTATGGCACTTGCCGCAGCTCTCGATGTCATCGGCGGAATTTATCCGCATATGCATGGCGCCGTCGGTGGTGGCATCAAAACTTGCCGGTTTGAACACCACCATGTCGACAGCCATGGTACCATCGTGGCAGGACAGGCAAAGCAGGCTGATACCGTTGGGCGAACTCACCTGGTTGTCGATGGTCTGACTGCGGTACAACTCGTAGTTGTTGGTGGCGGGCAGGAATCTGTTCCAGTCTCTGATACCTCCAAATTCTTCCGGTTGTGCGCCGGCTTCTTCAGGTGGAATGTGGCAGTATACGCAGGAGTAACCGTAGTCCGAGAATGCAACACCGGGCATGGCTACCACGCCAGCACGCGCATTCAATCCGGCAAAATCGTGCTTCGAACCCAATATTGGATCATTGGCGCCCAGCACCGGGTCGCCTATAATGGGTTCCGCAATCACGATAGGTAACCATGCAAAGCATACCATCGCGCTGAGAAAGACATTTAAACGACGATTTTTATTAGTTGATATAGTTGTGTGCATCGTCATACATCCGTAAAAAAATGGCCCCAAACCGATACACCAATATATGACAATTTCGCTTAAGTTTTTACACTTTTAAGGATTATTTATATTTATAAGGGTATTAGTAAAATTCGGTTATCGTTTTGGCATGTTATCTAAATAGTATTGTCGGCTTCAATTAAACATATATTAATCGAGCGGAATTAATAACTTATGGAATATTTTCGTATCAAGCTTCTTGTTCTTATCGGTATCAGCTATATGCCGCTCGTTTTTGCACAAGAGCTGTCCGGATCGGCAGAGACCCATTCTGCCAACACGCGGTTACTGTATTCAAAAAATTGTTCGGTATGCCATGGAGATAGCGGCGACGCTAACACTCGAGCCGCAGGCAGCATGAGTCCACGTCCCCGGAATTTTACTGATCCGACGGCAGCCAAGGAGTTAACGCGGGAGCGCATGATCAATTCGGTGACCTACGGTCGGCCGGGTACCGCTATGGTGGCCCATGGCAAGAAGCTCTCCGCGCAACAGATTGAGGCGCTGGTCGACTATATACGCGCGAATTATATGCATATTCCCCTGGCCGGGGGTAATGGCCTGCTGGCGAAATATGCTGCCGGACGCTCGATTTTTGAAAAGCATTGCGCGGTATGCCATGGCGATCGAGGCAACGGGGCCATGTGGGCCCAAAGTGGACTCAATCCAGCGCCACGGGACTTCACTACCGCGGTCGCCCGCACAGAATTGACCCGGGAGCGCATGGTGCATTCCGTGACTAATGGGCGGGCCGGCACGGCCATGCAGCCCTTTGCCAAACGCCTGACAGCCCAGGAGATCGATCAGGTAGTGGATTATGTCCGGGCGGATTTTATGGCGTTAGACGGCAGCGAGCCGGCATCTGCACCCCCCACCCAAGCTGTCGTGCCGGCACCGGGTCCCCATCAGGGGGTTCACGAGCAGGCGTCAGTCGTGCCCGAAGCGGTGCCGGCCCAGCATGCCACGATGACGTCTTCGGACATGAGTGAGCCCATGCCAAAAGGCCTCAAGGGCGAGATTGCCAAAGGCAAGGCATTTTATATGAGTAATTGCATAACCTGTCACGGCGCCAAGGGTGACGGCAATGGACCGCGTTCCCACTTTATTACGCCTCGACCCCGAAATTTCACCAGCGATATGTCGCGATCCTTTTATAATCGTCCAATGTTGTTCGACGCGATTTCAATAGGCAAGCGGGGCACCGTGATGCCGGCATGGGGTAAAGTGCTGAATGATCAGGAAATCGCCAATGTCGCTGAGTTTGTCTTCAGATCGTACATACAGGCGAATCTCGAACCGGCGACCACCGATGACGGTGACAAAAAAAAAGTAAACTGACGACCCAGACCGATCCGTATCACGAACAGGGACGGGCGATTTACAATTTTCGTTGCTATTTCTGTCATGGCTATTCGGGTAACGCCAAGACGCTCGCTGCGTCCTACCTTGATCCGCCGCCCCGGGATTTTACCGCGACCAGCGTCGCCATGCTTACGCGCACGGCGATGTTAGACGCTGTTACCCAAGGCAAACCGGGAACCGCCATGAAGAGTTTCAGTTCCGTGCTCGGCGTGACAGAGATCCAGCAAGTGGTGGATTTCGTGCAGCACGAATTCATGGAGCAAGGACGTACCAATACCGAATACCACACGCCGGAGAATGGTTGGCCCGATCATGAACGTTATCGCGCGGCGTTTCCGTTTGCGCTGGGTCAGATTGCGCTGGATACCCCGTGGGAGCAACTGACCCCGGATCAGCAAATCGGTCAACGCATCTATATGAACAGTTGCATCAGTTGCCATGACCGGGGCAGGGTGCAGGAGGATGGCGTGATCTGGGATGCGCGACCCTTGTCTTATCCCCGCAATAATTTTTCTTTTCAGGGTGATCGTCCCGCCGATGCACAGACCGGAGCATCTCCCTATGCGGTGCATGATCGCAGGCCGGTTTTGGCAGCCGCGACCGCGACCCAACGCCATGGGGAAACCTTGTTTCAGGCGAACTGTGCTTTTTGTCATGCGGCGGACGGTACCGGTAAGAACTGGATTGGCAGTTTCCTGGAGCCCCATCCCAGGGATCTGACCGGTTCCCGGGTGAGAGCCATGACCGATGATGAGTTAATGCAGGTGGTGCGTAATGGTCTGCCGGGGACCACAATGTCTGCCTGGAAAAAAGTGCTGACGGCAGAAGAAATTTCAGCAATTGTGGCTTACATTAACAGCGCCTTTAAATTGGAAAAAAAATAGATGAAGTGGAAGGTGTGCCGCGCCAGGGGTTTGCGCTGGAGTGCTTGGCATAATCATATTAAGATCCGGGGATCGGATAGCGCGGAGTTGGGATACAGAGTATGGTAAAAGTCGGTATTGTCGGCGGCACCGGGTATACGGGTGTTGAATTGATCCGCATCCTGCTGGGGCATCCCCAAGCAGCCATCGAGGTGATTACCTCGCGGTCCGAAAAAGGGCAGTCACTGGAGACCCTGTTTCCGAACTTGCGCGGTAGTGGCACTGATCTGGTGTTTTCGGATATCGATATTGGCGCACTACGCCGCTGCGATGTGGTGTTTTTTGCGACACCTAATGGCGTAGCCATGACGATGGCGCCGGAGCTGCTGGCAGCTGGTGTGAAGGTTATCGATCTGGCGGCGGATTTTCGCATTAAAGATCGCGCGACCTGGGAGCGATGGTACGGTATGCAACATGCCTGTCCACAATTATTGGAGCAGGCGGTTTACGGTTTGTGTGAAGTTAATCGTGAGGTCATTCGGGGCGCGCAACTGGTGGCAAACCCGGGCTGTTATCCGACGGCCGTCCAGCTGGGATTCTTGCCATTACTCGAGCAACAAGTCATTGCCCCTGCATCATTGATTGCCGATGCCAAGTCCGGCGTCAGTGGCGCCGGTCGCAAGGGTGAAACCGGCTTGTTGCTTTGTGAAACCAGTGAAACCTTCAAGGCCTATGGGGTTGCGGGGCACCGTCATTTGCCGGAAATCGTCCAGGGTCTGGAAATTGCCGCTCGCGCTGCCGTGCCATTGACGTTCGTACCGCACTTGACGCCGATGATACGGGGAATTCATGCCACATTGTACGCGGATATCGTACGGGATGATGTGGACTTGCAGTCACTGTTTGAAAAACGATATGAAAACGAGACCTTTGTCGATGTTATGCCGTCCGGTTCGCATCCGGAAACCCGGAGTGTACGGGGGGTAAATATTACCCGTATTGCGGTGCATCGTCCTGGCGGGGGGCGGAGAGTCGTGGTATTGAGCGTCATCGACAATCTGGTGAAAGGTGCTGCCGGCCAAGCGGTGCAAAATATGAATCTAATGAGCGGCCTGGAAGAAACCCTGGGACTAACGGGTATTTCGATATTACCCTGAGTTTAGGAATTACAACTGTTGCCGATACTACATACCACGGGCGGGTACTCTCGGGCCCGATAGGGATTGCATGAGTAAAAAGACAACACAGCTGATTATCAAGCAGCGTTCTCCACTGAAAACCTGGCTGGTTACCCTCGGATATGGGGCGCTGGCGGCGGTTTGTGGGTACGGTTTGTACAATTATGGCGAATACCGTTCGGCATTCAATAATGCTGAATTGAAGGCGGAACTATCCCACTTTGAAGAACGGTTCGCCCAGTTGGACGCCGAAAATGCCCAGTTACGTGGTGACGTGGCGCTGAAGGAACGTGGTCGGCAGGTGGAGCAACAGGCCTATGTCGAGGTTGATGCGACATTAAAAAACCTGCAGCAGGAGATACTCGAGCTGAAGGAGCAAGTGGAATTTTATCGCGGTATTGTTTCACCCACCGAGAGTGAAAACGGTATCAACATACAGTCGTTTAAAGTGGACAAGACGGACGAGTCCAACATTTACAACTTCAAGTTGGTGCTAACTCAGGTTATCAAGAGCGGGACCCTGGTCAAGGGGCGAGCGGAAATCGTGGTGGAAGGGGTGCAGGATGGTAAAGCGCGCCAGATACCCCTCGAAGATATTTCCGGTGGATCCGTTGGACCTTTGGATATGAAATTTAAATACTTTCAGACCTTCAAAGGTAACATCATTCTGCCGGAAGGATTCTTGCCTTCCCGTATTCAGGTGGCTGTAAACCCTTCCAGTCGGGGATCAGTGCAGGTTAAAAAGACCTTCGACTGGGTTGATCTAGTCAGTTGAGGAGTGAAGCGAATGTTTGGTCGTAACAAAAGTGACAATAGCAGCAACAGCAAACCCACCAAGACCGGAAAGATCGATACCTTGATCGGTGCCAATACCGTGATTGAAGGTAATGTACGCTACGAAGGTGGATTGCATGTGGACGGTACGGTAAAAGGCAATGTCTATGCGGAGCCAGACAGCACCTCCGTCATGTCAATCAGTGAAAAAGGCGTTATTGAAGGTGATGTGCGCGTGCCCAGCATCGTGCTCAACGGTACCGTCATTGGCGATGTCTATGCCTATCATCGTATTGAGTTGGCACCTCAGGCGCGGGTCACCGGCGACGTCTATTACAATCTGATCGAGATGGCCATGGGGTCCGAAGTCAACGGCAATCTGGTTCATAAGGTGGAGCCAAAAAAGCCCCAAAACGTTGAAAAGTTACCGAAATCGGCCGTCGTAAACCATGACAACAGCGTGGCTGAAAAGCCAACTCCAATACTTGATCGTGTTGGTCAGAAATAGGATAATGGCCCGAGTTATGTTATTATCCTCTACCAATAGAGGTTGATTCAGAAATTTGGAGGCGTTGATCATGACAGCAATGACCGCCGTAGCGAGTGAAGCGGAAATCATCTTCACTGAGAGCGCGGCAAATAAAGTTAAGCAATTGATTGCGGACGAAGGAAATGACTCGCTGATGCTAAGGGTATTTGTCAGCGGTGGTGGTTGTTCCGGGTTTCAGTACGGGTTTACCTTCGACGAGAGCATAACGGAGGGTGACACCAGTATCATGAAAAATGGCGTGACCTTGCTGGTCGATCCAATGAGCTTCCAGTACCTGGTGGGCGCTGAAATTGATTATACCGAAGGTCTGGAAGGCGCCCAGTTCGTGATTCGCAATCCCAATGCGACAACTACCTGCGGTTGCGGCTCCTCGTTCTCGGTGTAATTCAACAGGCGATATGGATTTCTTGAGGGGGACACCACCCATGGTGTCCCCTTTTTATTGCGCTTGCGTCTGATCCCGTAACGCAACATTGGTGTTGGCGATGATATCCAGCAACGCTTTGAGACCCATGGTTTTGGTTCTGAAGTCCGGCAGGTAGTCGCTGTCAATGGGGTGTGCGTCGGGTAGTGTGACCCGCAGTGGATTCTGGTGCACGTTGTTCACCAGAAATTCATAGTGCAAGTGCGGCCCGGTCGCGAGGCCGGTGCTGCCCACGTAGCCGATGGTTTGCCCTTGTTTGACTTGGGTGCCTACGCGTAGACCCCGTTGGAAGCCGTTCAGGTGCGCATACAGCGTGCGGTAGCCGCTGCCATGCTGAACGACAATAGTGTTGCCATAGCCGCCCTTACGGCCGCGAAATATCACTTTTCCGTTGCCCGTCGTTTTCACCATGGTGCCCCGGGGCGCCGCGTAGTCTACGCCTTTATGGGCGCGCAAGCGGTTAAGGACCGGATGTTTGCGCTGGCCGAAATAGGAACTGATGCGGGTAAAATCCACCGGCGTGCGCAGAAAGGTCTTACGCATGTTTTTCCCGTCCGGACTGAAATAGTCCGTCTTGCCGTCAGGATCCGTATAGCGCAGTGCGCGCAACACCTGGCCGTCATTGACGAACTCCGCAGCCAGTATATTGCCGTTTTTGACTTTCTCTCCATCGAGATACAGCTCCTCATAAACCACGGCAAATTTATCACCTTCCCGAATGTCCAGCGCAAAGTCCACGTCCCACCCGAAGATGTAGGCCAGTTCCATGGTGACGGCTTCGGATATTCCCGCTTCCTGGGCGCTTTGAAACAGCGATGAGTTAATGACGCCGCTGGCGATCTGGGTGCGTTTCTCGTACTCCCGATTGTATTCGGCGAAACTATAGCCGCTGCCATCGGCGTTGATTTCCAGGCGCGAAGTAGGATTGGGGAGATAATGCAAAGCCGCCAATTCGCTTTCTATGATGTGGAAGCGCAGCACTTCACCGGGTTTAATTCTCCGCAGAGTTTTAGCGGCGCTGTCCGCATGCATGATGTCATAAAGTACTTTTGGCGCCAGTTTTAATTGCAGGAAAATCGCGGCCAGGCTTTGACCCCGGCGCACGATAATTTCATGCCATTGGCCGGGCTCCAGCGCAGGCGGTTCCTCGGCGTCAGCCGGCTGGTCCTGCAGTTGTTCCGGGGTGAGGGCGGAATTCGCTTCCGTGGCCAGGGGATCGACCGACGCGCCGAACAGGGGCTTTACCTTTCCGGTAAGATCAACGTAATTTGCGATGCTGATGCCGGCGAACAGGGTGATTACCCAGGCCAGGTGCCAAACCGGGTGCACCCGTATCGCCCGCGCCTTGATCGCCTGATCTTGGCGGTACTTATAATCCTTCAGTGTGTAAGGTTTATTTTCCACGGGGCTGGCCTCCGGTCATTGGGATTGTGTAAGCTGCTATTACTATATCGAATCCTGATCGCCGGCTATTAATCCCGTATGCTATCTATTTATAGCGCAATTTCACGATTTTGGATACAAACGGTAAACTCGCGTTACCGGCAACGGTTACGGCGGTGGAACCGTCCGGTGCGACACGCGGTGCCTGAGTTGGCGGGGGCAGGTGAAGGCTGACGTGGGCCCTAGCCGGGGTTACAATACCGCCCTTTGTAAAATCACCAGGAAGTCTCCTCATGCCTTCACCCCAAGAATCGTTGGATCTCATCAAGCGCGGAAGCGTGGAATTACTGCTGGAACAGGATCTGATCGACAAGCTCAAGGAAGGGCGACCACTGCGTATCAAGGCGGGTTTTGATCCCACGGCGCCGGATTTACACCTCGGGCATACGGTGCTGATCAATAAGCTGAGGCAGTTCCAGGATCTGGGTCATGAGGTCTTGTTCCTGATCGGCGACTTCACCGGCATGATCGGCGATCCCACCGGCAAAAGCGCCACCCGACCGCCCTTGACGCGCGACCAGGTGATCGACAACGCGCGTACCTATGAAGAACAGATTTATAAAATACTGGCGCCCGAGAAAACTCTGGTGATGTTCAATTCCAGTTGGATGAATGAGATGGGGGCCGCCGATTTGATCCAACTCGCCGCGCAGTACCCGGTGGCGCGAATGTTGGAGCGGGATGATTTTCACAAGCGTTTTACCTCGGGCCAGTCCATCGCCATTCATGAATTTCTCTATCCCTTGGTGCAAGGTTACGATTCCGTGGCGATGAAAGCGGATGTGGAGCTGGGCGGGACCGATCAGAAATTCAATCTGCTGGTAGGGCGGGAGCTGCAACGTCACTATGGCCAGAAACCACAGGTGGCGCTGATTATGCCGATTCTCGAAGGTTTGGACGGGGTGCAGAAAATGTCTAAATCTCTGGGAAATTACATTGGCATCACCGATGAACCCAAGGAGATGTTCGGCAAGATCATGTCGGTCTCCGATGAGCTGATGTGGCGCTATTTTGAATTACTAAGTTTTCGCCCGATGGGGGAAATCGCCGGATTTCGATCGCAGATTACCGCTGGCGCCAATCCTCGAGATATCAAGTTTCTTCTGGCGGAGGAGATCATCAGCCGCTTTCACAATCAGCAGGCCGCGCGCGATGCCAAGGATGATTTCATTACGCGCTTTCAGAAAGGCGCGCTGCCGGATGATATGCCGGAAATTTCTCTTTCAAGTGGTGGTGTTTCCCTGGCCATAGGTAATGTGCTCAAGGAGGCGGGGTTGGTGGCCAGTACTTCAGAAGCACTGCGCATGATCAAACAAGGTGGCGTGCGCGTCGACGGGGAAAAAATCTCGGACGCGCGTCTGGAGTTGGCTGCGGGCACCACCGGGGTATTTCAGGTGGGTAAGCGCAAATTTGCGCGTATCCAGATAACCTAGCTGGCGTCTGGATAACGCGATAAAAAATCTTCACGCTCAGTTGCTAAAGTCGTCACCACTGTAGCGGGCGAACCTCGCCGTGGTAAGGGCGAATATTTTCCACGCAATCGCCGGATTGAGGTGGTTGCCCTGTGGCGATCGCTTTTTGACGACGTACGCGTGCATCGCGGGGACCCTCGCAAGCGCCGCAACGACCGACAGACATTTCCCCTTTCCGCCCCTGCCAGTGCCTTTCCAGTCCCGGCCTTCTCGGCGCATAGCGTGCGCCCAGGACTGGCGCCTCCGGCGAGCTTTTATATAGGGCGCCTGATCTTTTGCGCGTGTTTTACACCTTAGGGGGTTGGTGCGGTCGCATGGCGCGTCGATTGGACGCCGGGGCGTGACACAAAGATTTACATTGATGTCTCACTGGTACGCTTGGGTTGATCCTGGCTTCGCGTTACAAATGTTACTGTTTGTCGGTTTAGGTTGCCCGCCGGCCCCGTTGGCGCTAATCATGGTGCGCTGGTCCGGTGTGCAGTGCCGTTAATTATTTAAACAGGATATCCGTGATGGATTTACTTGAATCAGGTTTCATGGAATATCTGCCGGTGGGCGTGTTTGAAACGGATGGCGAGGGCAAGTATGTTTACGTAAACCAGAAATGGCAGGAAATTGCGGGCATGTCTGCGGAGACGGCGCAGGCATTGGGGTGGACCAAAAATTTGCACCCGGACGATCGGGAGGCGGTGCTTGAGGCATGGTCTGCGACGGTACGGCAACTTATTCCATTCCGCATGGAATACCGGTTGTTGCGACCCGATGGCGCCGTGGTGTGGGTTTATGGTCAGGCTCAGTCGAAACGAAAAGGCCGGAATAATGCTGGTGGGCAGATAGGAACGATTACGGATATTACGCGCCATAAGCGTGCGGAACAACAGATCAAAGAGAATAACGAACTGTTGGAGCGAATCTTCGACAACAAGCATGCCATGATCGCTTATCTTGACCGGGAATTTAATTTTCGACGCGTAAACGTCGCATATGCGGCTGCGGATGAGAAATCGCCCGAATACTTTGTCGGGAAAAATCATTTTGAATTATTTCCGAATCCGGATAATGAAGCTATTTTTCGCCGAGCCATCTGCGATGGCGAGCCTCATTTCGCTTATGCCAAAGCGTTTGAGTACGACCGTAACAAGGAGCGGGGCATATCACATTGGGATTGGGGATTGTGGCCGGTGCGGGACGATCAGGGTATGGTCAGCGGCCTGGTGTTGGTGCTGGTGGACGTGACCCGGAGGGTCAATGCCGAAAGTGCCCTGCAGTATGAACGCGATCTCGTCAATGCCATGTTATATAGCGCCAACGCCCTGGTGGTGGTGTTGGATCAAGCAGGTTGTATCCAACGTTTCAATCGAGCCTGTGAACAGGCAACTTCTTATGCGGCTAGCGAGGTCGTTGGCAGGTACGTGTGGGATTTTCTACTTGATCCGGAGCAGGTGCAAAATGTTCAGGGTGTCTTCAAGTCGTTGGTTGCCGAGAGCATACCCAATCAATTCACCAATTTCTGGGTTGCCAAGGATGGCGCCCGGCGCCTGATTGACTGGAATAATTCGGTATTGCTGGACAAACTGGGGGCGGTGACGTTTGTCGTCAGTATCGGCGTCGATATTACCGATAAGCAGCTAGCGCAGGAGCATTTGCTGCAGAATAAGGCGCGTTTTGAAGCGGTTTTCAATGCCATTCCCGACGCCGCGGTATTTTCCGATACTGAGCATAAGGTGGTGGCGGTAAATCCGGCCGTGCAGAGGATTTTTGATTATTCCGCGGAGCAGATGTTGGGTCAGGTGATCGGCTTTTTTTATCACGACGACGAGGCATTCAGCAGTGCCGGTGAGCGGCGTTTCAAAGTCGAAAGCGCTCCTTCCGGAGAACCCTACCAAATGCGTTATCGGCGTCGGGACGGTGAGGTGTTCTGGGGTGAGACCATGGCAACTCAGGTGTGTGACGATAACGGCGTTTTGTTGGGCTATATCAATATCATTCGTGATATCACCGCGCAACATCAGGCGCAACAGCGATTGCGTGAGAGTGAGGGGCGATTCCGTCAGTTGGCGGAAAATATTGCCGAAGTGTTCTGGATGATCACACCCGATACCAGGGAAGTTATCTACGTAAGCCCGGCGTATGAGCGCATCTGGGGCCGATCCTGCGCCAGCCTGTATGCGGATCCGGCGCAATGGTGGGATTTGATACATGCGGATGACCGACAACGAATGCGGCGGGTGTTTACGGACCAGATCGTGCAAGGCAGCTTTGACGAAGTATATCGCGTGGTGCGTCCCGATGGGTCGACGTGTTGGGTGCGTAACCAGGGCTTCGCGGTAAGGGATGAACGCGGACAGATGTATCGAATAGCGGGTATTGTGGAGGACGTTACCGAACGTAAGCTTATTGAAGATGCACTGGCGGAAAGTGAGGCGAAATACCGGGGTTTGATCGAAGGCGCCAACGATGCCATTTTTCGCATGTCGTTGCCGACGGGGAAGTATGAGTACGTCAGTCCGGCCGCGCAACGCGTATTTGGTTATCGCGCCAAGGATTTTTTAAACAGTCCGGCATTGATCAGGCGCCTCATGCATCCTGATTCAGTGCAATATTTTGATCGTGAATGGGCCTGCTTGCTGGCGGGAGAGGTGGCGCCGGTTTATGAGTACAAAATAGTCGACAGGAAGGGTGTCAGTCGTTGGATAGTGCAGTCGAATGCAGGGATTTTTGACGAGCAGGGCAAATTGATTGCCATTGAAGGCATTTGCCGGGATGTTACCGAGCAAAAAAAAGCTCAAAAGCGTGTAAGCTTTCTTGCGCAAATGCTGGACCAGATTCATGACTCGGTAGTGTCCATGGATCGTGAAGGCGTAATTACCAGTTGGAATAAGGGTGCTGAACGGCTGTTCGGGTTCACCGAACATGAAGCCGTGGGATGCAATATTTCCATGCTTTATCGGCCGCAGGATCGAGAGGCGTTAGCGCGGCAATTTATGCTGCACTTGCTTCAGCAGGGTACGCATGAGGTGGATATGCAAATGTTGCGCAAGTCCGGTGAGCTGTTTTACGTCCATCTGTCGTTATCTCTGTTGCGTGATGAACATGGTGATGTCAGCGGGATGATCGGCTACGCAATGGACACCACCGAGCGGGTGCATGCGGAAGCGGCGTTGCGCGAAAGTCAGGAAAGTCTCGTGGTGGCGCAGGAAATCGCGCAATTGGGCAGTTGGGTATATGAGCCCGGAAGCAGCCGAACCAGAATCTCGCGCGAATTGTATCGTATCACGGGTCTTGATCCTTCGGTCGAGCTCGTGACGCCGCTGGCGGTAATCGACATGACTACACACCCCGAGGATAGGGTGCAGGTGCGTGCCCTGGTAGCGCAATCTCTGGCGCATGCCACGTCGTTTGAGCTGGAAACCCGGATGTTGCGTCCCGATGGCGCCGTACGCCTGGTATATTGGCAGGCTAACGCGGTGCCTGGCGCTGATGGTCAGGGTGAGAAGTGGTATGGCATCGTGCAAGATGTCACCGAACGCAAGGCCGCGGAGCAAGATCTATTGATTACGCGTGCCGCAGTGGATACTTCGGTGGATGGTATCGCGATCGGTGATCTGGAGGGCAAGCTGACTTATGTCAATCGGGCATTCCTGAAGATCTGGGGTTACGACAATGTGCATCAGGTGCTGGGGCGTTCCGCCTACGAATTCTGGCAGGATAAAGCGCAAGCGGCTGAAGTGGTTGCAACCATGACCGCAACCGGCGCCTGGGTGGGCGAGATGGTTGCAGTGACTCACGATCAGCGGGAACTGCCGATCCGCGTCGCGGCTAATTTGACTGTGGGGCAGGATGGGGCGCCGTTGTGTTTAATGGCGTCGTTTGTCGATATCAGCGGTATTAAGAATATAGAACAGGAGTTGGCGCGCAAGGAACATACGTTGGCCGAGGCGCAGTTGATCGCGCATATTGGCAGTTGGGATTGGGATATCATCACTGGCGTGATGGCCTGGTCTGACGAGGCTTATCGTATTTTCGGCTGGCATCCCCAGGAATATCCGGCGAGCTATGAAGCATTATTAACGGTAGTGCATCC
>JAHECY010000071.1 GCA_024641505.1 Gammaproteobacteria bacterium | reverse complement strand
TAATATTTATTTCTGCATGGAGGCAGATATGATTCAGCCACGCTTGATCGATCAGGTGCGCGATGCTTTGCGCGTACACCACTACAGTTTACGTACTGAAGAAGCTTATATTCAATGGATAAGACGCTTTATTTATTTCCATAATAAATCTCACCCAAAAGATCTGGGTGAGGTTGAAATTACTGCATTTCTGACCCATTTAGCAGTGAATCGAAATGTATCTGCATCTACTCAAAATCAGGCGTTGTCCGCAATATTGTTCTTATATAAAAAAGTGCTAAAACAAGAGCTTGAGTGGCTTGATGATGTTGTTCGAGCCAAGCGACCTACACGCATACCTGTCGTGCTTGATCGAGCAGAGGTGAAGCGATTGCTCAATAGGCTAACCGGGACCAACAAGCTTTTGGCTTATCTGCTCTACGGTACTGGCATGAGAATGATGGAGGCTATTCGACTACGTGTTGGCGATATCGATTTTTCTTACCATCAAATTATTGTCAGGTCCGGAAAGGGCAATAAAGATCGGGTTACTGTTCTCCCGGAGCGGCTAATTCCTCATCTGCAAGTACAATTAAATAAGAGCCGAGAGTTACACAATCAGGATTTACAGAACGGCTATGGGAGGGTTTACCTGCCTCATGCCTTATCGCGAAAGTACCCCGCGGCTGATCGAGAATGGAAATGGCAGTATGTCTTTCCATCTAACAATATGTCGAAAGATCCGATTTCAGGTGGTGTAGGTCGTCATCACGTGCATGAGAAAAACTTACAAAGAGCTATCAAAAGTGCCGCTCACGCGTTGGATATGAATAAGCACGTAACTACCCATACGTTGAGGCACTGCTTTGCGACGCATTTGCTTGAGGATGGCTACGATATTCGCACAGTGCAGGAATTGTTGGGTCATAAAGATGTTAAGACAACGCAAATTTACACGCATGTAATGCAGAAGGGGGCTAAAGGCGTACGTAGCCCTTTGGAAATGCTTTAGTTAACAGCTTTACAGCAATCGCAAATTGACGTACGTAGTCTTGGCCAAATGCACCTTGAATTAACTCAAATCTTCGGGGGACAACTAGACCTCGGTTTAGCACTCTAGATTGAAATTGGATAATTCTCGGATTAAGGCGTTGGTTATTAGTTTAAGGTAACTATATGGTGCCTATTAAATTCATAACAAAAAACTAGAGTTGTAGTTCTTTGATTTAATTGGAGCTGGCGACAGGAGTCGAACCCGCGACCTGCTGATTACAAGTCAGCTGCTCTACCAACTGAGCTACGCCAGCGTTGAAGAGCGGCTATTCTAGTGGAATCGCCGGGCACTGGCAAACGGGCATTAGCGGCAGGTGATGGGGCGTTGCAGGGCTTCGTCGCTGAATTCGAGAATTTGACGCCAGACGGCGCTGGAGAGGGCTTGTTTAGGATCTTCTTCGGCTTCCACCCAGAAGGCGGTACGGCTGCTGAATTGCTTTTTTACCGTAGGGTCATAGCCCAGGTTCCGGACTTCGTCCATGCGCCGGTTGGCGGTGCTTTCCCCCCGGAACAAGCCCAGGGACACCACATTGTTGCCGCCCTCGCCGGACATCAAGGAGATGTCCCGCAGGCCCTTGCCTTGCAGATCATTAAAGGTCTGCTTGGCGGTATACTCGTTTTGGGCCACGTAGGTTACCCAATAGCGCAGATTTTCCTGATTTTCAGCGGTGCGGATTCGGGTATACGCGCCCAGGCCTTCCAGGCGAGTGGCGATGCGGTCACCGGCGTCGCGGTTGAAAAACGGCCCCACGGAATAACATTTGCGTTCGGCCAGGATTTCTTGCAGCCGTTGTTGCCGTACCGATGGGGATTTGGATTTGGATTGCGCGGGTGCCGCTTCCACGGGGCGGGTCAGGGACACAGGCTGGATGGCATCGGCGCTGGGTTCCTCGGAGATGGGCACCATGGAAGACTTCATTTCATGTAATAAAATAATGGTTTCCTTGCCTTCCTTGACTCGTGGCTTGTTCTGGACCACAGACAACTGCCAGTCCTCGTCCTTAGGATACTGCCAGGCAAAAAAAGCCAGATTTAACAGGGCCATAACGATGAAGGCCAATCGCATCAGCTGTGCTCCAAAATTTCCGCCATCCCTTGCAAAACCAAATGTGGATTGTAACTACATTCCACAGATAAATGAGGCAGAAGGATCAAACCATCCCCCCCGGTGATTAAGCATTTTATCCGCATTGTACACTGCTGCGCCAGTTCTCGGGCGCTGCGTTCAATGGCTTCCAACACAGCAATAAGTGTGCCTTTTGCCACCCCTGACTCGGTATCACGGCCAAAATATTCTTCTGTAAAATCAATCGTTTCCCGGGACAGGGAAATTCCGGCGGTATTTTGCGCCAGACAGTTGCTCATTAAATACAGGCCGGGCAGGATCAACCCCCCCAGATGGCGGCCAACGCCGTTGATGGCGTCAATGGTCACGGCCGTGCCGACACTGACCACCAGGCAGGGAGCCTGGGTCAAACGACGCGCCGCCACCATGGCCAGCCAGCGATCCACGCCCAGGCGCGCCGGCTGCGGATAGCCATTGCTCAGGTCATGAAAGTGATCCTGCGCGGTCAGAAACCGGGGAGTTAGCTGCCAGTGGCTGGCAATTTGCTGCTCTATGAGGTCGTTGGTGGCCGGGGCCGCGACACTGGCGATGACCACCTGCGCCGGCGCCGCCAAGGCACCCCGCAATTGGTCGAATACCGCCGGGAATCGGTCCGGCTGATAGAATTCGGCGCCCGTGGCCTCCAGCTTGCCCTGGTTCAGGGTCGCCCATTTGACACGGCTGTTGCCCACATCCAGCAATAACTTCATGGCGTGACCGCCCGCAGACTCAACTCACCACCGCTGAAGCGGCTGATCACCCCGTCGGCCTGTTGCAACAGCAATTGGCCTTGATCGTCGATGCCCTGGGCGGTGCCCTCGATCCAGCGATTGGGTGTCACCAGAACCACGGTGCGGCCGCGATAAACATCCCGGGATTGCCATTCTTCCCTCAAGCTGGACAGTCCTCCGTTCTGAAATTGACGCATCACTTGAAAAGTCTCATTGAGGATCGTGGCCACCAGGCTGTTGCGCGCGGGCATCGCGCCGGTAATGGTCTGCAAATCGGTGACCGCTTGCTGAATATCCTGTCGGTGCGCGGGCAACAACCGTACATTGAGGCCGATGCCCGCCACCACGGTACAGCCACTGCCCGATTCTGCGGTCATTTCCAGCAGGATGCCCGCCAGTTTCTGACCCCGATACTGGATATCGTTGGGCCACTTCAGGCCGATGTCGCTGAGGCCCAGGCGTTCCAGAGCCCGTGCAACCCCGATCGCCACCGCCAGACTGGCGCCCCCCGGATGGGCGCTAGTGTCTGCTACCTGCCATAGGAATGACAAGTAGATATTACCGCCAAAGGGCGAGTGCCAAACACGCCCGCGTCGTCCCCGGCCCGCGGTCTGATGCTCCGCGAGACAGACCTGCCCGTGCCGACCGGCCCAGGCCTTTGCCATCAGGTAGCCGTTGGTGGAGGGCAACTCCATATGCACCTCGATGCCGGGAATCATGGCGGCCACCGCGGGTAACAACTGCTGCTTGATCAGGTCCGCATTCAAAAGCTCCAGCGGTGTTGCCAACCGGTAACCCTTGCCGGAGACTGCATGCAATTCCACGTCCAGGGACTCCAGCTTGCGCAACGACTTCCACACCGCCGCCCGGGTCACGCCCAGAACGCGCGCCATCTGCTCTCCCGAATGAAAACGGCCATCGGCCAGCAGTTCTATCAACTTATACTTATGAGGCATCAATGATAACGACTGTGTCAGTTAACGAGGCCGAATATAGACTTCGGCGTAATGGGTGTCCTTGATACCACGCTTCTCATCATTAAACAGGCGCTCGATGTTTAATAATATTACGCCAATGTTGTAAAGTACTATTTGCCAGCGCAGGGACATCGACCGGTGCCCGCCGCGAACCTCCAGCGACACCATGCCGATATCTTACCCGAATCATGGCGGCTAACGGCAACTAAAACGCCTTATTTGGCACGAAGCAACAACACTATGGCCCAATTACCCAATCCCGCACGTTATTTGCCCTTTGCCAGTGGCCGCTATGAAGTAAAGGCCGGCTTTTTTCCGCTCACCAAGGATTTCGGTAACGGCCGCAACGATACCCTCATGCTGCAACTGGACACCGACTACGCTCACTATCGCGCGGTAAAGCTGGCGGCGCGCGCCGAGCGCCTTGCCAAATATTACATCACGCGGGAACTGCCGGATGCGCACTTGTGGCGCATTACTGAACATCTGGCGCGTCTCCTGGTGCGCGAACATCCCGCATGGTTCACCTTGTCTCCGGAAGCGTCCGGCTGGATGTTGCATTGTCGTTTGAGTGACGAACGTTTAGTGTTTGACGGAATGTTTCGCCTGCTGGCGGTGCATCAAGCCGCGTTGCTGGACCCGCCCTACGTGGATGGTTTGGACGCCCTCGCCTGCCAATTGCAGGAGGACCTGGCGCTGCTCAAGGTCGATGACGAAGGCAATACCGTAAGCGCATTGCACCTATGCTTCCCCAACCACTTGGCGGCACAGGATAAGATAGGCAAGGATTTCATCGGCGCGCATGCGCCGGTGCCGGGGATGGCGGCTCTCAATAAAAGCGCGCAGGGTTTATTGCAGGCCACGTTGGCGAAAGGACCTTTTGTGCGTTTTGCCTGGGGCATGGCCACGGACCGGCGTCTGAATCATCACCCGGAAGCGCCGCCGGATTGGGATGCTCACGCCTGGCAGGGCCGCAGCCTGGATGACGCGCAGTCGGAGATTTACCTGCGTATCGAACGTCAGACCCTGTCCGGATTAGCCGATATCGCCACTTCCCTGTTCACCATTCACAGCTATTTTCTGAACGTTGCGGAGCTCACGGCGGATCCGCCGCTCCTGAATGCGCTGATTGCGGCGCTCACCACCATACCCCAAGACAGCCTGCACTACAAAGGGTTGGCGCCGTACCATGCGCAGGTATTGCGCAAGCTCACGGCCTGGCGCGACCATGCATTCGGATCAGGTGCATAACGCGGATTTTACCGCGGCGATTTTTTCGCTTTCATTTTCCATTTCGATCTCGTAGGTCTCCGGCGCAAAACCCAGCCTGGTGAAGGCCGGCACCTGGGTCCAGTCGGTGCACGCCAGAGGGTGTTCGGTACCTTGATGACTTTGCAGATTGGCGACAATCACCAGATCCGTGTAATCCGCCATGTTACTGCCGTTGTTGCGGTCGACGGTTTCGTGCTCCGCCGCCACGGTCACCAGCTCCGGTGGAAAATTCCAGGCTTTGAGTATCGCCGTACCAATGGGCACATGCAAACGTGACACCAGGCGATTCAACACCGCGACATTCCGAGTCAGTTCCGGGTAGTCCTCGGCTTTTTTCAACACAGGTAACGCGCCGATATCGTGCACCAGACCCGCCAGCATCGCCTGATCCGGCTTCAAGTTAGCGAAGGACGCGAGGCTGCTGCAAATCGCGGCCACCATGGAACTGTGCGACCACACCTCTCGCAACATCTGGTCGGTGGCATCGGTGGTCGCTTGAAACATCTGCTGCATAATGACGCTGGTAACCATATTGCGCAGTGCGCGGTTGCCCATGCGCATAATGGCCTGCTCCACGGTCTCCACGCGTTTGCCGCCGCCGATCATGGCACTGTTGGCAATCTGGATAATGCGCGCGCACAGCGCCGCATCGGTACTGAGAATCTTTGCCAGCTGCCCGGTGGTGACATCATCATCCTCGATCGCGTCGCGCACGCGCAACGCCACTTCCGGCAAAGTCGGCAATACTAATTCACCGTCGGCCAGTTCCTGCATGAGCTGTTCATATACCTGGTTCTCAAGATCCCGCATGAATTTACTGCCTTTCTAATTGTGATTCGAAGGGAGGAAAATATATGTGTTAGCGTTCTTATCGGCATGACGCCGGTTAATAATGTTAAATATTGTCAAGCTTCGTGGTTCTGTCACGGACTGTAACAGGAAGGGTATTCACTTCAGGTGGCGCGATGCGGCAGAGACAAATATTCGCGCGAACACATTTCTCGTATCCGGCTGACGGTGCGCACGAAACTGTGTTCCAGCCGCCCGCCCTGGTACAAAGCTCCCGGCTCCGCCTCGGCAGCGAAGATGAATTTAACATTGTGGTCATAGAAGATGTCGACCATGTGGATAAAACGCCGCACGACATCATCGTGATAGCGATTCATTACCGGAATCCAGCCGGTGAGCACCGTATGACAGCTGGCCGCCAGCTCCAGGTAGTCGGCATTGGCGCGTGGCGTGGCGCACAGTTCCCGAAAATCCACCCATAACACACCATTGGCGCCGCCCCGTACCGGCAGCACCCGGCCATTCACCAGCAGCTCCTGCGGCACGGCCTCCCGGATCGCGGCGAGATGGGCGAATTCCCGCGCTAACAGATTATGATGGTCGCGCTCAGCACCCACATGGCAGGCGCCCTCGCGCAATATCAGTTGCGAGCGATAGTCACAACCGGGACCGAAATCAAACACGGTCAAGTGCTGCTGAATAAATACGATGACCTCAAGAAAACGTTCCCGTTGCAAGCCATTGAGGTAAAGATCCTGCGGCGCATAATTTGACGTCATCACCATGCTCACCTGCCGCTGTTGCAATGCCGGCAGCAAACCGACCAGCAGCATGGCGTCCGCAACATCGTTCACATGAAACTCGTCAAGCACCAGCAATTGCGCGCTACTGGCAATGCGCTCGGCCACGATGCGCAGCGGATCGGGTGTCTGCGGCAATTTTTTTAACTGCTGATGCACATCAAGCATAAAGCGATGAAAATGCACACGCCGTTTGCGCGCCAGCGGCACACTGGTAAATAGACTGTCCGCCACATAGCTCTTACCCCGCCCCACGCCGCCATGCAAAAACAAGCCGGGCACCGGGGTCGCGGACCGGAACCAACGTTTGAAAAATCCAGACTCCGCCTTGAGTGGAACCATCAGGGTCTCATACAACTCCTGGATCAAGCGCATCGCCTGCGCCTGGGCGGCATCGTGAGTAAATCCAGGTAATTGTAAATCCTGGTTATACTTATCCGTGGGGGTCATGGTAACAACGGCATTAATAACATAGTGTTCTTCTCGGATGATTGCGCCAAAGGTTGAGCGAATTTACAAGATTCCCCGGGTTTCCATATACCCCCGGCTTATTATGGCAAAAAGCCTGAGTAATCTATCTTATTTTTATTCACAGAAAAGGCGCGTATATTGCATTTCATAACTACAGGTGCAAGGAAATAGCCTGAACACCATACCAAGGGGTACTTTTATGCCACATTTATCTGAAGAAGAACTTGAACATTTCGTGCAACCCAGTCCTGACAAACTGGAAGATCTCGGTGCCGGCTGCTATGTACGCGTACATGACAGTGGTCAGTGTTTCTGGGCGGAAATTTCTGACCGAGACGGTAAGAATTTCCGCGGCCGCGTGCATAAGGAGCTGGCCACATCAGGATGCCCAAAATCCGCAGCCCTGCCTACCGGCAAGGAAGTGTATTTCCGGGAAGAAAAAATCGTCTTGTTGGGCTGTGATAACTACTGCTGGTGTTGACCACGAACACCATCGGCCGCACCGCCGAGGTGCGTGATTTCCGGCAGGCACCCGCTCGCGACACGGGTGCCTCGGTCCGAGCCTGTTATCCTTTGGCAGTGCGGCGCGCCCGCACCGCTTGGGCGAGGGTTCGCAGCATCGGCACCGTATCTCCCCAACCGATGCAGGCATCGGTAATGCTCTGACCGTAGACCGGTGCGATACCCGGTTGGATGTCCTGACGTCCCGCCACCAGATGGCTTTCCGCCATCACCCCGATAATACTCCGCTGACCACCGGCAACCTGCGCACAAACATCCGCGCACACGTCCAATTGCCGCTGGTATTGTTTACTGCTGTTGGCATGACTGAAATCGATCATTAATGGCGTAGCCAAGCCAGCGTCCTGCAAACCCTGGATCGCACGCGCCACATGGGCTTGATCATAGTTCGGTTCGCGGCCGCCGCGCAGGATGATATGGCAGTCCTCATTACCCGCGGTGGAAAAGATTGCCGAATGACCGGTCTTGGTCAGGGACAGGAAATGGTGCGGTTGTCCCGCGGCGCGTATCGCATCGATGGCGATTTTCAGGGTCCCGTCGGTACCATTTTTAAAGCCCACCGGGCATGACAACCCGGACGCCAGCTCGCGATGCACCTGGCTTTCCGTGGTACGCGCCCCGATGGCGCCCCAACTGATCAGATCGGCCGCGTACTGGGGCGTCACCAGATCCAGAAATTCCGTGCCCGCGGGAATACCCAGATTATTGATATCCAGCAACAACTTTCGGGCCATGCGCAGCCCTTTGTTGATGTGGAAGCTGTCGTCCAGATCAGGGTCATTGATCAGACCTTTCCAGCCCACTGTGGTGCGTGGCTTCTCAAAATACACCCGCATGACAATCAACAGGTCCTGCGCCAATTCGTGCTTCAGGTCCTTGAGTTTGCGCGCATAGTCCATGGCCGCCACGGGATCATGAATTGAGCAGGGTCCAACCACCACCAACAAGCGGTCGTCATTACCCTTAAGTATTTTATGTATTTCGCTACGGGTCGTAAAAATGGTCTCCGCGGCCGTATCCGTCAGCGGGAGTTCTTCATAGAGTGCCGCTGGGGACACGACTTCCCGGATTTCGAGAATTCTGAGGTCTTCGGTTTTATGTTTCATTTACGTCGTACTGGCAGTAGTGGGCAAAAGGGAGCGTATTATAGCGGAATCCCGGCGAAATTACCCATTTCCACCGGCCCTCGGCAGGAACCGCAATTCGCCCAGAAAAACAATCAAAATACATTTTAATACAAAGAGTTACTGTATTGATCGCAACGCACGCGGGCATCCATTGTTCAGTGTTTTTGTCGGTAGCGCCAAAAAAATAGGCGGGCGGCCTGTCTGTCCCTCCAAGGACAGCCGCCACCGATAACGATCCGATGCAGCCCCTTTCAAAATTTGGTGATTGCTGACCCGGCAGCATCAGGGATTTCCGCCCATGCCGCTCCCAATGCTGGAACAAAAGCCCCTGTAAAATGCTATCATTTAACGACGTTGTTGACCGGGGTATGAAGATGTATCAAACGACTATGCGTATGCGCCACGGCGTGATCCCCCTGCTCCTGCTGAGTCTGGCCGCCTGCAGTAACGTCGGTGACGCAGGCTCGGCGGCAAATGACCCCAACAGCAAAGACAACCAACCCGAGGTGCAAACTCCCGCCTGGGTCCGGCTCTTGGGTTCAACCAAAAACGATTACGGTCATGCCATGGCCACGGCGCCCGACGGCAGTCTTTACATCGTTGGCCAGACCGAAGGCGATTACGAAAATCTGCCCAATAAGGGCGATATCACCTCGCTATTGGGCAACACAGACATCCTGTTAAGTAAACTCAAATCTGACGGTTCCCCGTTGTGGCATAAGATCCTCGGCACCAGCAGCAACGACACCGCCACCAGCATCGTGATCGACGCCGATGGCAACCTCATCATCGGCGGCGGTACCCTGTCCAGCCTCGGCATCACAAAAAATCAGGGGGGTGAAGACGCCTTTGTCGCCAAGCTTGATGCGTCCGGTAACATCATCTGGGCAACCGCCATCGCCTCCGAGCAGGGCGAGCGTGTCAATGATGTGGCGCTGGACACCTTGGGAAATATTTATACGATTGGCACCAGCTTTGGCGATATCGAAGGCGCGACCCACAACGGCACGGTGAGCCAGCCGGACTTTTTTGTCACCAAGCTGGACAGCGACGGAAACAAGCTCTGGACCACCAACCATGGCACGACGGATGGTGATTTTGGGAACCGCATCGCCGTCACTTCACGGGGAGAGATCGTCGTGCTCGGTGGCAGCATCTACGATCCCGATCCAAAAGTAATCCATGGTGATTCCAACATAACCCTCGGCAAGCTCGACGCCACCGGCGAAACATTTGTCTGGTCGCAACAACTGGGTAGCGAAGCCGATGACGCGGCCAACGCCATGACGGTGGACCAGGACAACAATATCTTCATCGGCGGCTACATCAATGGCATTGCATTTCTGGACAAATATGACGAGGACGGCAACCAGTTGTGGCATGACGAAATCGACCCCGTCACCAAGAACAATGAGGTGCGTGCGCTCGCCATCGGCCCGGACGGCACGATACTGGTCGCCGGCAATGCCGTAAACGCCACCTTTGACGATCTCAACACCGCTGGTGGCGGTGATATATTTTTCCGGCGCTACGCCACCAATGGCCGTCCGCAACGCACAAAACTTTATGGTGATGAATATTCGGACACGGTACAGGGGATAAGCGTCAACGCGCAGGGTGAGATTTTTCTCTGTGGTTCAAGCAATGGCGCGTTTTCCGACGAGCAGCCAATCGGCATGATCGATGTCCTGATCCTGGGACTGGATTGAACGCCACACTGACCTTAGACGAGAGAATGCAAGGTTTCAAATATCGCTGTTGAGGTCTCCGGCAAAGCCGTGGCCGACCTTTCGACGACCGGCGCACTGTCAGTGACCCGCTGCACTGCCGGTTCGGTCTTGCACGCCGACGGTGACCGGCCCAACACCCAGTGCAGAATCTCCTGCCATGCCCGCTGCTCCCGCCGGTAACCCTTCTTCAACTCGCACACGCCGAGTCCCTGATCGATGGCGCGCACATAGCTTTGGCTGTCGTTGAGTTTACCAATAACCGGCAACTCCAGCGCATCCAGAAAACTCTCGAGCTTTTTCAGTGCCAAGGTGCGTTCCCGGGACCGGTTGATAATGATGCCGATACGCGCAGGCGCGGCCCGGACCTTGCCAGCCTTGATGAGATTACGCACGAAATCGCTGGTGGCGTTGATATCGATGATCGAAGGCAGCACCGGTATCAGAATCATGTCCACACCTCGGATCAAATCATACAGCTTCGGCAAATCTATGCCCGCCGGCGAATCGATTACATAATAACCGGTATCCACAGGCACGCGCTGCTGCCAGCAGCGTGTACGGTTGGTGATATTGATCTGGTGCGGATTGACGCCGTGTATACCCGGCAGAGAAGTGGGGCGTGCCGACAACCAGGTGGTCGAGGACGCTTGAGGATCGTCGTCACATAGCGCGGCACATTCGCCGACGCGCGTCAGTTGACACACGAGGTTGGTGGCCACGGTGGTCTTGCCACTACCGCCTTTGGAATTGATCACCAGTATTTTTTTCATAAATACCGTAACCCACCGTCACTTTACTGCCACCGATTACCGAAATCCACCCCACACGGAAAGATCACAGCGCCCCTTTTTATGCAGACCATTGTAGTAGGAGATGGCTGAAGCTTCAATTAACTATCCGTGATAATAACCGCGGCATCGCGTGTTCCCGGGCGTCGTTATATCAAAACCTGTCATCATGCGCCGCGTCACTCCCCCGTTACGGTATATGATCGCAGCGCGCAGCTCGCGGTGTACGGCTTAGCAAGACCAGGCCACACACCCTACGTTGGCCAGCCTCATTATTCCTCGTTCATAGTATGGTACTTATGTGGCCCCCGACCGCAACCGGAGCCTCAGCCACTGGCGTGTAAACTTTGCAGCCCAGTTGTCGTTAATAAGTTCAGGCTTGTTTCGGCATTCAGGGGAGCACAACGCATCGTGAATCATTCACCACCGTCATCGGTTTGGGGCGCCTTGTTCCGCCGCCGTGACCCCTGGGCCCTGACCGTCGCCAGCTTGTGGGCGGAAACTCCGTTGTTCAAAGGCATCCCCAAAGCCAAGATCATCAGCCTGGTACGCAATCTCCATCCGCGTCACTACCAGACGGGTGAATACATCTTTCACGTGGGTGACCAGGGTGCCGGTGTCGCACTCATGTTGAGCGGCACTGTCGCCATTAAATCGGGCGACACCACTCTTGCTACCATGAACCGAGGGGATTTCTTTGGTGAAATTTCTTTAGTGACAGATGAACGCCGCACGGCGGACGCGGTATGCACGGAGTCCTGCGAACTGGTGTTTTTCCTGCGTCCGGACCTGGAAGAATGGACCGCACGCGCACCGCTTCACAGTGCGCGCCTGACCATCAACCTGGCCCATGTCCTGGCGCGCCGACTGCTGCACGCCAATCATTTACTCGCACGACATAACGGCGACTGATGCCATGCACGCGCTGCTGCAAAAACCCGCGTTACGAGCGACACTGATCTATGGGGCATTCGTGCTGGTCGCGATCGTGATAATCCTGCTGCTGCGGCCGGTGCTGGTGCCGCTGATCCTGTCGTTTATCCTGTATGCGGTCCTGCAACCGGCAATCAATCGCCTGGTAAGTCATGGCATGTCCAGCTCCGTGGCGGTTGCTGGCGTATTGGTGCTGCTTATCATGCTCGTGGTTACCGCGCTGGTGTTGCTGTTTCCCCACATGGTAGTGCAGTTGGGTGAATTGCAGGAACGGTTACCGGTGGTGTGGAGCAAGATTTCCGGACTGATGACACATGTCAGCGACCTGCTGCGCCAATCATTGGGCATCGCGTTTGACAGCGAAAAGCTGCTGCGTGAACGCTTGACCACGGTGGAATCGTGGGGCAGCGATTTTCTGGTTTCCACCGCCGGCGCCATCATGCAAATCGCCATGACCATGTTACTGGTACCTTTGATCGCTTTTTTTCTACTGCGCGACTACCGCGGCATGCGCAACCGTGTAATGTCCTGGTTGCCCAACCGCAGCTTTGAACTGGCGTGGATGATTTACTATCGCGTGGCACGTCAACTCCAGAATTATCTGCGGGGCATCATGCTGCAATCGGGAATTATCGCCATCGTCGCCGGCATCGGCTTCTGGATTGCCGGTGTTGAAATGCCGGTGTTGTTCGGCACCCTCACCGGCTTATTGAACCTGATCCCGTATGTGGGACCGGTATTGGCACTGGTACCGCCGTTATTCGTGACCCTGGGTGCGCCGGAGGCCAGCATGACGCAAATTGTGGGGATCTTCACTACGATGGGAATCGCTCAGATCGTAGACAATGTATTTGTGGTACCCGCAGTGATCGCCGGCACGGTCGATTTGCATCCGCTGGCGGTGCTTTTCGGAATCGTAATTTTTGGCTATTTGTTCGGCTTTATCGGCATGTTGGCGGCAATACCGATAATGAGCGCGTCCAAGATTTTATACCTGGGTCTGTTCTATGGCTTGCAAGGCTATGCGCCACCCAGGCTCGGTAAATCCTGAGGGCGCATCCATCCGACGCTAACGTCGCACCACGTCTCAGGCCGCTTCGCGTAACAAGAAACCGGACAGTTGCGACACGATGGCCTTGGGACCCTGTTGACTCAACTGCGCCGGTAAAAACGGCCCGCAGTCGTCGAACAGCACGCGCGCAAGACTCTCCGCCGTTTGATCCGGTCCACAAAATAAAATTGGCGTCAAACTGAAGGCGGGAATAGCGCGTATTTCCTGCATGACCTGCAATTGGGTCTTGCCCCCTCCGGTAAGACAAACCATGATCAGGCCTTGAAAGAACTCAGGAGAAACGCCGTCCTCGTCACCTTGATTCCAGGCGGTATATACCCTATAGCCGTGACTCCCCAGCAGCTCCTTAAACGCATGCATACTGTTATGGTTGCGGTCGATCAGAAGAATTTTCATGGGATTCTCCCTCTATCTAGCTGGAATATTGTTTTGTGGAAAAGCAGGATCCACAATTATCTTGTAAGGAAAAAATCACCTTAATGACAGTTTCCGTTTTCTGCTTAACCTCAACTTAATTGGTCTCAATAACATAGATCAAATAGACATTATTTATGGGTATCCTATTCGCCCATAAAATTTTTTAATAAAGCATATAAAAATTACTGAGAGTCCAGAACCCGATATTATTGATATGGTTAGTCAATCTTTCGGGCAATCTGGACACATCGATATGCCGTACTCCTTCATGAGGTGCCCATCAACTGCCTGGCAGCCCTGCGCTGAATTACCGTTACACACTGCGCTTGACAAAAGCTTTACTACTTAGCCGGGCCTGCTCCGACTGTTGAAGTTGTTCCCGGACAGCGCCGCCCAAAGTTATGGATGACTGGATTACGTAACCAAGAGACCGCCAGCTCCTAGCGCTAAACACTATGCTGAAACACCTGCCCAAGCTGTTGTCCATCGCCAGCCTTGTCATCGCCTGCGCCGGCCCGATAGAGTCGCGGGCGGAGAACATAACGCGCGAAACACAAATCAGTTACAGTTTTGGCGTAGTACCCCAATATGAGCAGCGTAAACTTTTCGCTGTGTGGCGGCCCATACTCGACGAACTGGAAAAACGCACGGGATTCATCTTCACGCTAACCGGTTCACCGCGCATCCCCAGTTTCGAAAAAGATTTCGTGGCCGGAGTGTATGACTTCGCTTATATGAACCCCTACCACGTTGTGCAAGCACAAGGCGAGAATACCTATGTGCCGCTGCTGCGCGATGGTGGCCGTGTGCTGCAGGGAATCGTCGTCGCACCCAAGAACAGCCCGATACGTTCGGTTAAAGAATTACACCAGCAGGAAGTGGTGTTTCCATCCGCCAACGCGCTGGGCGCTTCCATGCTGATTCGCAGAGAACTCAAGGAACGTTATGGCATTGAGGTCATCCCAAAATACGTGCAGACCCACAGCTCGGTCTACTTACTGGTTGCCAAAGGACTGGCGATTTCCGGCGGTGGCGTGGTAAGCACGTTACTGACCGAGAAAGCGGAGATACAGGATCACTTGCGCATTATCTACCATACGCAACCGCTGCCGCCCCACCCCATCACCGCTCATAATCGGGTACCGGTGGCGCACCAACAACGGGTTGTTGATGCTTTTATGGCGTTGGCGCAAACCGTGCGGGGCAAATACCTGCTGGGCCAGATCCCTATTGATTTGCTCGTGCCCACGCAGCTCCAAGACTACAAGTCGCTTTCGGTGTTGAATTTTGACGGCTATGGAGAACAATAATATGCGCCCGGTAATCGGTAAACTGGAACTATGAGGCCTTACACCGGTTTACGCATTAAACTGTTTCTACCCCTGCTGTTTTTCAGTTTAATCGTGGTGCTTTACGCGCATATCTACTGGTTGCCGCAGGTATTTTCCCTGGTGGAGGAAAACAATACTTTTGAACTGAACGCACACCTCAACAGTATCGCGGAAGGTCTGGTGCCGCCGTTACTTGAAAACCAGCTTGCCGCGGTCGCTGAGAACCTGGACACCTTACTGCAGAAAAATCCAGAATGGCTGAGCCTGCAACTGTTCGACACCCGTGGTCATCTTCTATATCCGTTCGTCGCCCCGAACACTGAGCTGTACAGTGAAACCATCTATGCCGTCCAGCAACCCGTGTCCTACCTGGGACATAACCTCGGGTCCTTGATTCTGGTGGTGGATGGCTCCAAGGATTTGGCGGCCGTGACCGCGCTGCAGCACAATTTCATGCTCACATTGTTCGGGTTGATCGCTGTGTTTATCACCGCCGTGGCTCTGAGCCTCGAATGGGTGGTGCGACGGCCCTTGAAGCAGCTGTCCAATGCCTCCAACATGCTGGCGCGGGGTCATTTTGCAACCTCGCTGCCCAAGCGACGCAGTGATGAAGTAGGCCGCCTGGTGGAAAGCTTTGCCACCATGCGTAATGCCATCCAGCACTCGCAACAGGAACTGAAGCGCGAAATCAGTAATCACAAACGCACCGCTCAAAAACTTTATAAGGAAAAGGAGCGCGTTTCCTATCATGCCAGCCATGACGCCCTGACCGGACTAGCCAACCGCCGCGAGCTGGAATTACGTTTATCAAATGCGCTGGCCATGTCCAAACAAAGTGGCGCCGAGCACGCTTTACTCTATATGGATCTCGACCAGTTCAAGATCGTCAATGATACCAGCGGCCATATCGCCGGAGATGAATTGCTGCGCCAATTGGCTGGCATCCTCGCGCACACCATTCGCAAAGGCGACACCTTGGCCCGCATCGGTGGCGATGAATTCGGCGTATTGCTGGAAAACTGCTCCAAGGAGAAAGCCGTGGAAATCGCCGGCACCTTGCGTGAATCGGTGCAGGACTTCCGCTTCGCCTGGGGCGACACCATATTCTCCGTGGGCATCAGCATCGGCGTGGTGCAGGTAACGTCAAGCAGCGAAAGCCTGACTTCCCTGCTCAGCACCGCTGATACCGCCTGCTACACTGCAAAGGACCTGGGCCGCAACCGGATTCACACCCACGAACCCGGCGATGCCGAACTGGCCCGCAGACATGGGGAAATGCAATGGGTATCACGCATCAACAAAGCCATCGAAGACAACCGCTTTGAACTGTTCTGCCAATCCATCGTGCCCGCTAAAACAAACCAGAGCGCCAACGTACACCTGGAAATCCTGTTGCGCATGACCGATGAGCAGGGCGCGCTCATTCTGCCTGGGGCGTTCATTCCGGCCGCGGAGCGCTACAACCTCATGAACCATATCGATCGCTGGGTGGTTTCGAATGTGTTCGCGACCCTGCTCGCCCAGCCCAACTTCATCCGCAACAATCCAGGCACTTATTTCGCCATCAACCTTTCCGGCTCCTCGTTGAGCGACCAGAAATTTCTTCAATTCGTGGGCGATCAATTCAGCTGCTTCAACATCCCTCCACAATGCATCTGCTTCGAGATCACGGAAACCACCGCCATCGCGGATCTTACCAATGCCCGCAAATTTATCGCCACGCTCAAGGAGATCGGCTGTAAATTTTCGCTGGACGATTTCGGCAGCGGCTTGTCTTCCTTCGCCTACCTGAAAAACCTGCCGGTGGATTATCTGAAGATCGACGGTTTGTTCGTCAAGGATATCGCCACGGACCCGATCGATTTCGCCATGGTGAAATCCATCAACGAAGTGGGACATGTCATGGGCATGAAGACCATCGCGGAATTTGTCGAGAACAATCAGGTCATGGCCAAACTGAAATCCATCAACGTGGACTACGCCCAAGGTTATGGCATTGAAAAACCCTACCCCTTGAACGATTACTTCTCGAAACTCACGATGTCCATCGGTACCCATTGACAGCGCGCGTAGCGCTCCCGTGCCCGGTCAGCCGGCAAAGTAGCGCTGCAGATAGGTATCAAAATCCATGCTATCTTCCGCTTCCATGCGCTGTTGTCGCTCCAGGGACTGTGTTGCCAGCGCGGTAAAAAAGGCCTGATCCTCGGCGGTCAATGTGAAGTTGCGAAAGGTTTCCTGGTAGGTCAAGGAGGTGCGTAAAGCGAACTCAAAAAAACTTTCCTTGTTGGCACGTAGCTGCGCCAACATTACCGCGGACGGCGTAGCATCCGGATCGTGGAATTTTTCCAGCTGCAACAACACCGTTCGTGAATAGGCGTCGCCTCCATGCAACCGATCCAATACTTCACTCACCGCCAGCATGTCATCACAAATTTCCTGCCCCCATTGCAGCAGGGCTACCGACTGGCCCGCGCGCTGCAGCAACAGGCCCGGTTGTCGCCCGGCATGCGCGACATTGAGCAGGTTGGCGTCGATGCCTGCGCGTTCATCATCCGCGATAGGCGGACTTTCGTGCAGCAGACAATACAGAAATAAAACCTCAAGGAATCGAATTTCCGTCTCGCTGATCCCCAAAGGGTCGAAAGCATTGACGTCAGGCGAACGCAATTCGACATAGCGAATACCGCGGTTGCCCAACGCTGTCACCGGTTTTTCGAAAATATCGCAGATCTGCTTGGGCCGCACCGAGCTGTAGTATTCGTTTTCGATCTGGAGTATGTTCGCGTTCAACTGCCGATACTCCCCGTCAACCTTGACGCCGATTGCCTCATACCCGGGATAAGGCGTGGTGATGGCTTTGCGCAGACAGCTCAGATAGTCTCCCAAATCGTCATAACAAACTCGTACGCCGGAATCAACTTCCTTCTTATTCTGATAACCGATGTCTCCGAGGCGCAGTGAAGTGCCAAAAGGCTCGTAAAAGGTACCCGCCTGCAATGCACTCAGCCTGGAAGGTTTCTTCCCCTGAAAAAACGATGCGCACACTGCCGGAGACGCACCGAACAAATACGGCACCACCCAGCCGACCCGCAGGATATTTCGAATCAGACAAAAATACTGGTCATTGACGAATTGCTGCAGCGGCTTGGTGATCCCCAGCAAACCACTGTAAGCCTCCCAGAAGGCGTCAGGAAATGAGAAATTAAAATGGGTACCGGCAATCACCTGCATCGACCGCCCATAACGGTGTCCCAGACCGCGCCGGTAGACATGCTTCATCATGCCGGCATTGGATGTACCATAGTAGGCGATGGGAATACTGCTTTCGCCTTCCACCACGCAAGGCATGCTGGTGGCCCAGAGCAATTCATCGCTGATATTCTGATACACAAACGCGTGAATCTTGTGCAGAAACTGCAGCACCTCCCCGGCACCGCGCAATGGCGGCGTAATCAACTCCAGCAGCGCTTCCGAATAGTCTGTGGTGATATGCGGATTCGTGAGCGCCGAACCCAAGCCTCCGGGATGCGGTGTTTGCGCGATTCGCCCCGCATTGTTGACGCGTAGACTTTCCTTCTCCAAACCAATAAGACGACCTTGCAGGGTGACGGCATACTCCGCCGAAGCCAACCGTGCCAGTTTTTGTTCGAATCCCTGGATCAATGAGAACTCCTCGTTATCGGGCGCCGGACGCGCCGTATCGACCAACAGCAGTCAGGCCAATCCAACGGTCATCCACTGGCAATAAGTTTCGCCGGGACGAAAAAACCGCACACAACGCTAAGTGCCACCAAAAGCATGTTAGCGCTTGTTCTTGGCGCCTCAACACCAACACTGTGGCAGTTTGCAGGCGGGCATTAGTCTAGCAGATAATCCACGCACTGGGCCGTTCGGCGGCGACCTGCGGACCTCAAGATCCATTGGGAGTCCCTTGGGCCTGGGTTTCCTTGGCCATAAAATCCTCGATCATCGGTGTGGGCACCGCACCAACTTGTTGCGCCACCAGCTCACCCTTGGGATTAAAAAACAGGAATGTGGGGGTACCCCGCCAATCGGCGCCAGTCAGCGCTGCAAACAGCTTGGCCACGGTATCCGGCGCGGCGATCAGGTTGGGAAAGGTCACTTTGTGGCGTGTGATAAACGCCTGAGCTTCGGCGCGGCCGGACCAACCATCGGCGGAAATGCCTAAAATTTGCGCGTCCTTGTTTTTATGGGCGTTGTGAAACAGTTCATATTGGTGCGCTTCCTGATTGCAAACCTGGCAATCGGAGGCCCAAAGCATCACCACCAACCATTTGCCATTTCCGGTATATTCCTTCAGGTCATGAAACTCACCGGACATGTCCTGGAGGAAAACCGCCCCCTGACTGGCGATCGGCAATACGGCGGCCACAACCACCAATAACAACATCGACATGAATTTATGCATGGTACATCTCCAGTGAAATCGTGAGTCTTCAACCGCCAGCCTTGAATCCGTTAAGCGCCACGGTTTGCCTCACGCTTAGAGCCTGCTCGCCGAATTATGTTACCGCAATGTACATAAGAAAATACCTTGCAGTTGGCATGGCATGATGGCTGGGGGTTGCGGGGTGATTATTCCGCACCACATGATTTTTATAACATTTTGCTCGCTACTCAAAAAATATCATGCTGCGTCACCGCTTGCCGGTAAGGGTAACCATCAAGCCGGTGGAAAAGGTACCAGCGCTCGGAGCGTAATCCGCACCCTACGGTTTGGGGTAGCGCCGCGCCAGCTCCTGCCATTGCGCCACGGTTAACACCGCTATCACATCAAAGCCACCCCCATCCCGCGGCTTGACAATGGCCGCGTCTGCCTCATTGATTGATGTGCCAGTGGCACCGATAAAATTAAACTGGTGGGAAATGTAGGCCACATTGACACCTGCTTCAGGTTCACTGGCGAATTGCCGCTGCAACCACTGCACTCGATCCTGAGGCGTTTGCAAATCCGCCTGCGCCAAAGCCAACAACTCCGGTTGTACCGCAGATTTTCCAAATACCAGCTTGGCGGTGTCTACACAACGGCAGAATGGACTGGCCAACACCTGGGCCGCGCTAATCCCCAACTCGCGCAATGCCGCGCCAATGGCCCGGCCCTGAATACGCCCTTCCCGTGAGAGATTACGCTGCTGGTCGCAATTTTTATAATCAAGATGCTCCGCATCTTTTTGCTCCCAATCGGTTTGCGCATGTCGCAAATAGATATGCAAACCACCCGCGCGCAACATGGTGATCACTTGCTGCGCATTGTCCGGCACCGCAACGTCCACGCGCGGTTGGGGTGCCGAACAAGCAGACAGCAGCGCACAGAAAAATATCAGTACTGGTCCAGCAATATTATTAAGTTTCATGCCCCCTCCACGATGTTATATTTTCACCTGCCGCGCACTACGCATGCTACACAAAACCGTCGCGGGCAATACGTGCCGGATTCTTGAGGCGTGGTATTCGAGCCACAAAAGCCGGTGCGTAATACGCACCCTACGCCGGTGCCGGCGGGTATCATGTGTCATGTGTCATGTGTCATGTGTCATGTGTCATGGGTCATGGGTCATGGGTCATGGGTCATGGGTCGCCTCAGTTTCCCGCGCCGCCATAACGCCGTGCCAGTGTCTGCCACTGCGCCGTGGTCAATGTCGCCAGCACTTCCATGCCC
>JAHECY010000011.1:45988-74723 GCA_024641505.1 Gammaproteobacteria bacterium | reverse complement strand
CCATTTCCCATATTGCCGCCGCTGTAATACATGGAGTCGGAATTGACGATCTCATGATAAATGCCCTGATGTGGCACACCGATTCGGTAGCCGCTGCGTGGTATAGGCGTGAAATTGAGGACCACTACCACGTGTTTTCCTGTGGCATCGATGCGCTGATAGCTAATGATCGATTGCTGGGCGTCATGGCAGTCAATCCATTGAAACCCGGTGTGATCGAATTCCTGGCTGTGCAGGGCGGGCGTCTGGCGATATATATGATTCAGGTCCGCCACCAGTTTTTTCAGTCCCTGGTGGAAGGGGTACTCTAATACGTACCAGTCCAGGGTGGTGTCATGGTTCCATTCCCGTCCTTGACCGAATTCGCATCCCATGAACAGCAGTTTTTTTCCGGGGTAGGTAAACATGTAAGTGAACAGCAGGCGCAAATTGGCAAAACGTTGCCATTCGTCACCGGGCATCCGGCCGAGCAGGGATTGTTTGCCGTGTACCACTTCGTCATGGGAGAACGGCAATACGAAATTCTCGGTGAACGCGTAGAGCAAACCGAAAGTGAGTTGATCATGGTGATAGGTGCGATGCACCGGCTCCTTGTTCATATACTGCAAGGTATCGTGCATCCAGCCCATGTTCCATTTCATGCTGAAGCCCAGGCCACCGACCCAGGTGGGGCGTGTCACCTGAGGCCATGCCGTGGATTCCTCGGCAATCACCATGCTCCCCGGCGCCAGACTGTGAGTGACTTCATTGAGCTGGCGCAAGAAGGCAATGGCTTCCAGGTTTTCGTTGCCGCCGTACATATTGGGTATCCAGTCGCCGGCTTCACGGGAGTAGTCCAGATACAGCATGGAAGCCACCGCATCCACGCGCAAGCCATCGATATGAAATTCCTCGAGCCAGTACACGGCGCTGGACAAGAGATAGTTTTTTACTTCATTGCGGCCGAAATTGTAAATCAGCGTGCCCCAGTCACGGTGCTCGCCGCGCCGAGGGTCTTCGTGTTCGTATAATGGGGTGCCGTCAAACCAGGCCAGGCCATGGGCATCCTTGGGAAAATGCGCCGGCACCCAGTCGAGAATCACACCGATGCCGCGACTGTGCAAATGGTCAACGAAATAACGGAACTGGTCGGGCGTACCGAAGCGGCTGGTGGGTGCATAATTGCCCAAGGTCTGGTAACCCCAGGAAGCATCCAGTGGATGTTCGGAAACGGGCAGCAGTTCGACATGGGTGAAGCCCAGTTCGTGAACATAGTCGCCCAGGCGATGCGCCAATTCCTGGTAACTGAGAAAGCCTCCGTGTTCATCTCGTTGCCATGACCCAAGATGGACCTCGTAGATCGACATCGGGGCATGCAGCCAGTTCTGTGATTTGCGCGATTCCAACCAGTGCGCATCCTGCCAATCAAAATCGGCATCGGCGGTGACAATGGACGCGGTGCTGGGTCGCAGTTCGAATTGTCTGCCGTAAGGGTCGGACTTTGTGACGATTTGGCCGGACTGGCGGTTACGGATTTCGAACTTGTACAAGTTGCCGATATCAACGCCGGGAATGAACAGCTCCCATACCCCGCTGCCGCCGCGTACCCGCATCGGGTGACAGCGACCGTCCCAATGATTGAAGTTGCCCACTACGCTTACACGTTCCGCATTGGGAGCCCAGGTGATGAATAGCACGCCGGCAACACCGTTGTTGTTGATATGGTGTGCACCCAGAAAACGGTAGGCATGCCAATGTTTTCCTTCCTGGAATAAATGCAGATCAAAGTCCGACGCTTGCGGTGGGAAGCTGTACGGATCGAAGGATTCATGGCTATGGTGGGTATTCTTTTCCGACCAGCGCAACGAATACCGCTCGGGTATCGTGCCCGGTGCTCCTTCCCATTCAAAAAAATCCGAACCGTCCACACGCATTAGGGCGGTGTTGTTTTCCGCTACGCTGACGCTTTCCGCATAAGGCAAGAAGGTGCGCAATACTTCCTTGCCCTCGGCGGTGACATGCTTTCCCAATATGGAAAAGGGGTCATGGTGGCGGGCTTCGATGATGCGGATATGATCTTCAGATAGACGCTGACGTGGCACAGATTAACCTCGAGTACAAAATAGTTCTTGTTATAGGCTTAGTAAAACGTGTTGTGTGATGGTAACATACTACCAGAATACTGCATGCATGGGTTGAAGGTGCGTTGTTAAACATGCGGTTTACGTCAAAAATATGCGGTTTACACTGATTGATAACGCAAAAAGAAAATAGTGTAGAGCATTGGGAGGATATGCATGTGAGTGGGAACCGACCCGCACGATTTGTCAGTCGTCTAACCCGTAATACACTGGCTATCATTCTAGCCGGTGGGCGAGGCTCCCGACTTAAGGATTTAACACGCTGGCGCGCCAAGCCCGCAGTTCCCTTTGGGGGAAAATTCCGGATCATTGATTTTCCATTGTCAAATTGCATCAATTCGGGCATCCGGCAAATTTCCGTACTCACTCAATATAAGTCGCATTCTCTGTTGCGGCATATTCAGCGGGGCTGGAATTTCCTGCGCGGCGAGTTTGGTGAATATGTGGAATTGGTGCCGGCGCAGCAGCGTATCGAGACCTCCTGGTACGAGGGTACCGCCGATGCGGTCTATCAAAACTTGGATATTTTGCGTTTGCATGACCCGCGCTATGTGTTGATACTGGCGGGAGACCATGTGTACAAGATGGATTATGGTCCGATGATTGCCCACCATGTCGATACCAAGGCGGATATGACCATAGGGTGTCTGGAGGTTTCTCTGGAGGAGGCGCGCAGTTTTGGTGTCATGTCCGTCAATAGTGACGGTCGGATTACCGCATTCGCGGAAAAGCCGGAGCACCCTACGCCATCACCGGTCAATCCGGAACTGGCCATGGTGTCCATGGGTATCTATGTGTTCAGTCGGGAATTTCTCTTTGATCAGCTTATTAAAGATGCGGACGACAGCAATTCGAGTCATGACTTTGGTAAGGACATTATTCCGCAGGTTATCGCCAGTCATAAGATCGTGGCATTTTCATTTCGGGATGCCTTGACCAGTAAACAGGCTTATTGGCGGGACGTGGGAACCGTGGACGCATTCTGGGAAGCCAATATGGAATTGATTGGTATTACCCCGGAATTGAATCTCTATGACGATAGCTGGCCGATCTGGACCTATCAGGAGCAATTGCCGCCGGCCAAGTTTATTTTTGATGACGACGATCGGCGCGGCATGGCGGTAGACTCCATGGTATCCGGCGGCTGCATTATCTCCGGCGGCGTGGTGCGCCATTCGCTGCTGTTTTCCAAGGTGCGTGTGCACTCACGCAGCCAGGTCAATGATACCGTGGTGTTGCCTAACGTTGAAATCGGCGAGAACTGCATCATCCGCAGAGCGGTGATCGACAAAGGATGCAAAATACCCTCGGGCACTACCATCGGTAAAGATAATGTTGCCGATCGTGATCGGTTTTATGTGTCTCCCAAAGGTATCGTGTTGGTAACCCCCGAAATGCTCGGCCAGGAGCGGCACTATGTCCGCTAAAGTACCGATGAAAGTGGTAATCTGCTGGCACATGCATCAGCCGCAGTACCAGGACATGATCACCGGTCAGTATTCCCAGCCTTGGACTTACTTACATGCCACCAAGGACTATGTCGATATGGTGGCGCATCTGGAGGCGACACCAGGCGCGCGCGCGGTAGTGAATTTCGCGCCGATCCTGTTGGAGCAGATTGATGACTATGGACGGCAAATCAACGGCTATCTGCACAATTCCGTGCCGATCACCGATCATTTGCTGGCGGCGCTGGCCTCGCCGGTGCTGCCCAGTGGGCAGGAGGAGCGCGTTGCCTTGATCAAGGCCTGTCTGCGCGCCAATCGCCAGCGGCTGGTGGATGCGTTTCCGCCTTTCAAGCATCTGGCGAGTCTCGCCGATTATGTGATACTCAACAATCAGGCGCTGGACTATCTGCAAGATCAGTATTTGGTCGATCTACTGGTTTGGTACCACCTGGCGTGGATGGGTGAAACCGTGCGGCGCGACAATGACGTTGTCAAATCGCTGTTGCTCAAGGAGCGGCGTTATACCCTGGGTGATCGCCGGCAACTGCTTACCGTGATGGGCGAATTGATCGGCGGTGTGATCGGCCGGTACCGGGAATTGGCACAGCAGGGGCGTATTGAGCTCTCGACCAGCCCTTATGCGCATCCTATCGTGCCATTGTTGCTTGATCTCGAAAGTACCAAGGACGCCATGCCGGAAGCGCCGATGCCCGCGTTGCCCAAGTATCCGGGCGGTGAGGAGCGGGCGCGCTGGCATATTGTTCGGGGTCTGGAAGTATTCGAGCACTATTTTGGATTTCGGCCCAAGGGATGCTGGCCGTCCGAAGGCAGTGTCAGTGACGCGGCATTGCAGTTGTTTGGTGAATATGGCTTTCAATGGGTGGCGACCGGAGAAAACGTTTTCAAGAACACGCTGCACAAATATTCAGCCAAGAGTTCGGTACCGGCTAAAGATGTGCCAACCGTGCATCACGCCTTTCAGGTCAAAGCCCAGGGACCCGCATGTTTTTTTCGTGATGACGGCTTGTCTGATATGGTGGGTTTTACCTACGCCGATTGGCACGCAGACGATGCGGTGGCGAATCTCGTACATCACCTGGAAAATATCGCCAAGCACAACAAGAAAGACCTTGAAAATACCGTAGTGTCCGTCATCTTGGATGGCGAGAACGCCTGGGAGTATTACCCGAAAAACGGCTACTATTTTCTCGAAGCTCTGTACCGACGCCTTGCGGAACATCCCGATATCAGGTTGACGACATTTTCTGATGCGCTGACGTCTGGTGTACGCCTGTATCAATTGCCTGGATTGAGCGCCGGCAGTTGGGTCTATGGCTCCTTTTCCACCTGGATCGGCGAGAAGGATAAGAACCGTGGGTGGGACATGCTCGGCGACGTCAAGAGCGTTTACGATCGCGTTTTGTCCGAAGGTCGATTGAGTACCGAGGGATTGGCGCGATCGGAACGGCAAATGGCGATATGCGAGGGATCCGATTGGTTCTGGTGGTTTGGCGACTATAATCCAGAGCATTCGGTAAGCGATTTTGAACGTTTGTACCGTACTCATATTTCAAACATGTATCAGATACTTGGAGCCGAACCGCCCGAATATCTGGCCCAGACCTTTACCCGGGGCAAAGGCGCTCCTGCGGCAGGCGGGGTAATGCGCACCGGGTCTGCATGATTGCCGTCCTGTTAATATGATAACTTCAATGTTTTATTGTGGCGTGGCCGATGACAGTTGATACCAGCGGATTCCGTGTTCTTGACCGGCGTCGTGCCGGGGCTCTTCTTCATGTAACGTCTCTGCCTGCCGATCAGTGCGGCGGTAAATTGGGCGCATCGGCAATGCGGTTCGTGGATTTTCTCGATGCCTGCGGATTTTCCGTATGGCAGATGTTGCCGCTGGGACCTACCCATGAGGACGGTTCTCCCTACCAAAGTCTGTCGGTACACGCCGGTAGTGAAATCCTGATCAGTCGCCAGTGGCTGCTGGAACGAGGGTTGTTGGCTGCCACCGATGTGACGCGCTCGCTTTCGGCTTGCCTGCATCTCGCTTATTCACGTCTGGCATCACAGCCGGCCCTGCAGCAACAATATCGCGTTTTCATCGAGGAACATGCCTATTGGCTGGAGAGTTATGCCCAGTTCATGGTGCTGCGTACCTTGCATGCCCATGATGGTTGGAATCGTTGGCCGGAACCTTACCGGAGCCGGCAACCGCAGGCATTGCAGCAGTTGCAGCAGGACCATGGTGAAGCTCTGGAGCTGGTGAAATTCGGTCAGTTTCTGTTTTACCAGCAATGGCTGGAGCTGAAGCATTATGCCAATCGCCATGGCATTTTGCTGTTCGGCGATCTACCGATATTCGTCTCCCATGACAGCGCCGATGTTTGGGCGCATCAGGACCAGTTTGTTCTGGACGAAAAGGGAGAAGCCACCGTGGTGGCAGGCGTGCCTCCGGATTATTTTTCCGCAACCGGTCAACGATGGGGTAATCCTCATTATGATTGGCAACACATGCAGCAGGATGGTTTCAAGTGGTGGCTGCATCGTATCGCCAGCCAGTTGGAACTGTATGACCTCATCCGTATAGATCATTTCCGGGGGTTTGAGGCGTGCTGGTCGATCCCCGCCAGCGAACCGGTGGCCACGAACGGTACCTGGGTAACCGCACCGGGCGACGCCTTGTTTCGGGCGATAGAGCAGCGCTTCGGGAAACTGCCGTTCGTCGCTGAGGACTTGGGGATTATTACGGCGGAAGTCACTGCGCTGCGTGAAAAATACGGGTTGCCCGGCATGAAGATTATGCAGTTTGCCTTTGGCGACGATAATAAAAATCCGTATTTGCCACACAATCATGAAATCAACACGGTGGTGTATACCGGAACCCATGACAACGATACCAATGTGGGTTGGTTTAATAAGCTGCCATTGGAGCAACAGCAACGGATTGCGGATTATTTCTCCCATCCGGTAGAAACGATTCCCTGGGTGATCGTCGCCGCAACCCTTGCGTCGGTGGCCAATCTGGCCATTGTGCCGATGCAGGATTTGCTGATGTTGGGCAGTGAACACCGCATGAACACACCCGGTACCACCGAAGGCAACTGGCGCTGGCAACTATCCTGGTCAATGGTGCCCGAAGATCTCCCCGGCAAGCTGCGCCACCTGGCGGGCAGCTATGGCCGGGGGTAAACCGCTAGACCTTTAAACCCAGAGCATCAGACCGGTTTCAAAGGGGTGGGTCAACAGATCGTGGCAGGGGTACATGCGAATCTTGTAGTGGATCAGCCCTGAAATGTTCAGCGGCATTTCCAGTTGAAACAGGGTTTCGCCATGCTCGTTGACGGTCGTGGCCAGTAATGGAAAACGTTCATGCACGGTAAAGTCGTCATGTATGTCGATTTTTCCCACCAGACATTCCATCTTCACATCCGTCGCTTCCAGACCGCCCAGTTTTGCCGCTACGTTTAATTGCAGTCTTTCACCTGCTTTGATTTCCGCGGGTGGCATGGCGTGGGCGCGAATGCTGATATCGCTCCAGGCACTGTGAACTTTGTGTTTCCACCGCGCCAGTTGTTTCGCGGGGGTATTATTGTTTTCCGCGAACGCACGTCCTTGCCGGCTGGCGAAGCTGTAAAATTTTTTCACGTAGTCCATGACCATGCGTTGCGAGTTGAAGCGCGGCAGCAGCGATTTCATCGATGCTTTGGACATTTGTACCCAGCGGTCCGAATAGCCGTGGCCATTACGTTTGTAGTAGGCGGGGATCACCTGGTTTTCGATGATGTTGAGCAAATCGTTGGCTTCTTCCTGATTACCGTAGGCTTCATCGAACTGCGGTCCGTGTGGAGTGATCGCCCAGCCATTTTCGCCGTTATAGCCTTCACCCCACCAGCCATCGAGGACGCTGAGATTGATGACGCCGTTGATGCCGGCTTTTTCACCGGACGTGCCGCTGGCTTCCAGCGGAAACACCGGCGTATTGAGCCATACATCGACGCCAGTAACCAGTTTGCGCGCCAGACCGATATCGTAGCCTTCCAGCAACAGGATACGGCCCTCGAATTCCGGGCGCTGGGAGTATTCATGGATGACCTTGATCAAATGCTGACCGGGCTGGTCATTGGGGTGGGCCTTGCCGGCGAACACCAGTACTACCGGCCCGTCAGGATTATTGAGGATGCGTGCCAGCCGTACCGGGTCGGAGAACAGGATGGTGGCGCGCTTGTAGGTGGCAAAGCGGCGCGCGAAACCGATCAGCAGGGTTTCTGATTCTTCAGGATTGACGAAACGGGTCATGCGCTCGATCTTTGCTTCGCTGCACCCGTTGCGTTGCTGCTGGATGATAATACGTTCCCGAATCGCGGCTTGCAGGTCGCCTTTGATCGACTGATGCTGGCTCCAGAAGCTGTGATTGGGAAGCTGGTCGATGCGATCCCAGTAGGATTCATTCAGCAACTCATTGCGCCATTCCCGCCCGAACTCCATGTCGAACAGATTGGCCCAGCCGCGCGCCAGAAAGGTCGAGACATGGATGCCGTTGGTGACGTAGTCGATAGGATTTTCGTCGGCGGGCACCTGCGGCCAGATGTAACTTTCCATTTCCGACGCGACACCACCATGGATGCGGCTGACCCCGTTGTGGAAGCGCGAAGAGCGCAAGGCAAGGGCGGTCATGTTAAAGCCATTGGGGTTGCTGGGGTTGGCGCCTAAACTTAGAAACTGTTCAAAAGTAAGACCGAGCTGCGCGCTGAATTCCTGGAAGTGTTTCTGCATCAACGCACGATCGAAGATGTCATGACCCGCCGCCACGGGAGTGTGGGTGGTGTAGACGGTGTTGGCCGCGACCAATTCCATCGCACTGGCAAACTCCATGCCGTTGCCGAGCTGTTCGCGGCAGCGTTCCAGGATCAGGAACGCGGCGTGCCCTTCGTTGATATGCCATACCGTGGGTGCAAGTTTAAGCGCGCGCAGGGCGCGCACGCCGCCGATGCCGAGAACGATTTCCTGTTGGATACGGGTATTGCGGTCGCCACCATAAAGCTGGTAGGTAATGACCCGGTCATTTTGTTCGTTGATCTCAAGATCGCTGTCGAGAAGGAACAAACGAATATGTCCCGCTTTGGCTTCCCAGACTTTGAGCATCACCTTGCGTCCGGGTAGATCCACCGAGACCAATAAATCGTCGCCGTCGGCATTTTTAGATGGCTGTATCGGCAGGTGATCAAAATTGATGGGTGTGTAGTGGGCCACCTGATTGCCATGCACGTCGATGGTCTGGTTAAAATAGCCCTGGCGATAGAGCATGCCGACACCAACGAAGGGTAAGGTCAGGTCGGACGCCGCTTTGCAGTGATCACCGGCCAAGATACCCAGACCGCCGGAGTAAATCGGGACGCTTTCGTGCAAGCCGAATTCAGCGCAAAAATAGGCGATCAGATCCTGCTTGGAGTCCAGGTATTGTTCAATTTCCGGGCGTGTCTGTTGTCGGTGGTAAGTGTTATAGGCCGACATAGCTCGGTGATAATCTTCCACATAGCTACGGTCCTTGGCGGCATCATTGAGCCGCCGCTGAGCCACGCGGCGCAGAAAGAGTTTGGGATTGTGCGCGCAGCTATCCCACAGTTCGACGTCCAGACGCCGAAACAGGCGTCTTACTTCCCGGTCCCAGCTGTACATCAAGTCGTTAGCGATTTCATTGAGGCCACTGAGGCTCTCTGGCAAGGTAGGCTGGATTTCCAGCGAAAAACGTGTGGCAGTCATGTCTTTTTCTTTTAAATTTCCGGTTTATGAAGGCCACCTATCGTACCTTAAAACAAAGAAAATTGCTGTCGATAACATGGGTAAGGATGCCTCTGCACTGTTGTTACCGGGTAAAAATGGGGTGCAGGAGGCCTGGAGAAAGGTACAAAGTTAAATACTGGCGAGACCATACCATTGCATAATGTATTGGAAAGTGCCGCGCCGGGATTCCGTCACGAGATTAGCTCATCATGCAGGAAGATTCCCTTAATCTATTGGAAAAGATCGCGCGCCTCAATGTCATCGGCATTGCGCTTTCCGCGGAACGTGACACCAGGAAGCTGCTGGAACAGATTCTCCATGGCGCCAAGGCGATCACCAGCAGTGATGGCGGCACTTTGTATACGGTTACCGAAGACCGACAACTGCGTTTTGAAATCGTCAGCACCGACTCCCTGCGACTTGCCATGGGGGGGACCACAGGGGTCAGCATACCATTTGAGCCAATTCCCCTGTTCGATGCGGCGGGTAATCCGAACGACCATATGGTCGCGCCGTCGGCGGTGATTCACAATCGAAGTATCAATATTCCCGATGCTTACGATGCCGAGGATTATGATTTTTCCGGAACGCATGCATTCGATCGCCGGATGAATTATCGTTCGGTATCCTTTCTGACAATTCCCATGAAAAACCACCGGGGTGAAATTATCGGTGTGTTGCAACTGATCAACAAGCTCAGTGGTGACACCGCGCGTATCATGCCTTTCAGTGACGAAGACATGCAGCTGGTGTCATCGCTGGCGTCCCAGGCAGCAGTGGCGCTGACCAATAATGAACTGATCAATGAGCTTAAGGCCTTGTTTGAATCGTTCATCCAGCTCATTGCCAGTGCCATTGATGAAAAGTCCCCGTATACCGGTGGTCATTGCCGCCGCGTCCCGGATCTCACCATGATGCTGGCGCGGGCCGCTGCGGGGGCCGATAACGGGCCCCTGCGAGACTTTCAGTTAACGGAGAATGACAGTTACGAATTGGAAATTGCCGCCTGGTTGCATGATTGCGGCAAAATTATCACCCCGGAGTACGTGGTCGACAAGGCGACCAAGCTGGAAACGATTTATGATCGTATCCAGCTGATCGAAACCCGCATGGAGATTGTGCGCCGCGATTTGGAATTGACGTTGCTGCGAGATGCGGTGCGGCAACGATTGCCGGAGGCATGGCAGCTTATTCAGGAGCAACTGCCGGAACTGGTGCGGCCCCTGGACGAACAGATGAGCTTTCTGCGTCAGGCCAATACCGGCTCGGAATTCATGTCTGAAGCTTTGCGTGATCAGGTGCGTAGCATCTCCGCTAGCTACCAAGTGACCATCGGCTCACAACACCAGTCGCTGTTGACGGAGAATGAGGTGCATAATCTGACAATTCCCCGGGGTACCCTGACCGATGACGAGCGACAGATTATCAACTACCATATCTCGGCGACGATTCACATGCTGGAGAAGTTGCCTTTTCCCAGGCATTTGCGTCGAGTGCCGGAGTTCGCGGGAGGGCACCATGAACGTATGGACGGGAAAGGTTACCCGCGTGGGTTGGTGCGGGAGCAAATGTCGGTGCAAGCACGGATCATGGCGATCGCGGATATTTTTGAAGCTTTAACCGCCAAGGACCGGCCGTACAAAAAGGCAAAATCTCTCTCGGAGTCGTTGTCAATCCTGGGCCGCATGAAATTGGATCAGCATATCGATCCCGATCTGTTTCAGATATTTTTAGAGCACAAGGTCTATCTGGAATATGCACGCAAATACCTGGATGCCGAGCAAATCGACATCACCGAACCGGAAGAAATACCAGGCTACCCGTTTTGAGTATCAGTATCCACTTATGAAACGCTTACTTGTGTTAAATTTAGGGCTATTGCCATGCCTGCTCAATACGGTTCAAACTTTATGTAATTTTCGGGTAAAGCGGCCAAGTCTGTGGACGATGATGTGTAATGGCGGTAGGTAATTATCCGGTGCGCCGGCACATATTATTAAATTAATAATATCATATGGTTAGGATTTGAGTCGGAATCGGTATAAGCAAATAAGTGATCTGCACAATGGTTAATGGACGTTATTCCTTGTTAGTTGTAGATGATAATGAAATGAACCGGGACATGCTGTCGCGTCGCCTGGAACGGCAGGGCTATAACGTGGTACGCGCGATCAACGGTCGTGAAGCGATCGACAAGGTGCAAAGCAACGCTTTCGATCTGATACTGCTTGATATCATGATGCCGGAGATGAACGGTTATGAAGCGCTGGCGACGTTGAAGCAGGGCATTCGCTCACGCCACATTCCCGTGATCATGATTTCCGCCCTGGATGATCTGGAAAGCGTGGTGCGCTGCATCGAGTTGGGTGCGGACGACTACATCTCCAAGCCCTTCAACCCGACATTGCTCAATGCGCGGGTCGGCGCTTGCCTGGACAAGAAGCGCATGCATGACCAGGAAGAAGATTACCGGCGTCGCATCGAGGACCAAAATCAACTGCTTGAGGATCGGGTGCGGCGCCAGGTGCAACAGATAACTTCCGCACAGCTTGGGGCGATTTTCGCCATGTCGAAGCTGGCGGAATCCCGTGATCCGGAAACCGGGGAACATCTTGAACGGATGCGTGAATATTGTAAGATTCTGTCGGAACAGTTGGCCAATTTGCCGAAGTATGCCCAGATTATCGATCGCAAATTCGTCGAAATAATATATGCCGCCAGCCCGTTGCACGATATTGGCAAGGTGGGTATCCCGGACAGTATTTTATTGAAAAATGGTACACTTGAAGCTGGCGAGTGGGATGTAATGCGTACCCACACTCTGATCGGTGCTCGAACGTTACTGGAGGTGGATCAGGAACATCCGGGTAATGACCTGATTCGCACCGGGATCGCGATTGCAGGTGGCCATCATGAACGGTGGAACGGCAGTGGTTACCCGCATGGAGTTGCGGGCGAGGACATTCCCCTGGTGGCGCGCATTTTGGCGCTGGGCGACGTCTACGACGCGCTTACGTCAAAGCGCTGCTATAAAGAGGCATTTCCCCATGGCAAGAGTCGTGAGTTGATTCTCGCCGATTCCGGCAAGCACTTCGATCCGGAAGTAGTCTGGGCATTCCAGGAGAAGGATGAGGAGTTTCAGCGGATTAGGGAATTTTATCAGGACGAATCCTGAAAGAAAAAAGATGGTTGCGAAAATGTTGAAAATATTGCTGGTTGAAGACAATGAAATGAATCGTGATATGTTATCGCGACGCCTCCAGAAGAAAGGTTTTGAAATTCTGTCGGCGGCCAATGGCGAGGAAGCGCTGGTTCGGGTGATGCGCGATCATCCTGATCTGGTATTGATGGATATGAGTTTGCCCATTATGGATGGCTGGGAGGCGACGCGCCGCATTCGTGCTCACATGGATTTCTCTGAAGTACCGATCATTGGCTTGTCCGCCCATGCCATGGCGGGCGACCGGGAGAAAGCTCTGGAAGCCGGTTGCGACGATTATGATACCAAACCGGTGGATTTCGACCGCTTGATGGAAAAAATTGGCGGCATGTTAAAAAGCAAGGTGGCCTGAGCTACCACCGTAACAGCCGTGCGCAATACCCAGCCCACGCGGGAGCGCCGCTTCCCCGTTGGAAGCACAATACCCGTCCCCTGATAGTTATAGTAACGCCGCTTTTCCGCAGGGCGGGTATTACGCACCGGCTCTGGCTATGACCGCTTGCCCAGCGTCTGTTCTGTCTGTGCGATGGTTTTGATCATGGAGACCGCCGCGTCCGGATTCAGGGAAATGGACTTGATGCCTTGTTGTACCAGCCAGCGGGTTATTTCCGCGTACTTGGAGGGTGCATCGCCGCAGATGCCAATATACTTGTTTCGTTTGTTACAGGCGTGTATCGCCAGTTCCATGAGTTTCATCACCGAGAGATCTCGTGCATCGAAATCCGCGAGCAGGTCGGAGTCCTGATCGACGCCCAGGGTGAGCTGGGTCAAATCATTGGAGCCGATCGAGAAGCCGTCAAAGTGCTCCAGAAATTGATCGGCCAGCATCACGTTGGCCGGTGTCTCGCACATTAAAAATATCTGCAAGCCTTTTTCACCGCGCACCAGGCTTTGGGTGGCCATGATGTCCAGAACCTTGCATGCTTCCTGTACGGTGCGCGCGAACGGCATCAAGATCGCCACATTGTTCAAGCCCATGGTTTCCCGAACCAGGCGCAGAGCCGTGCATTCCATGATGAAGCAACGCAAGAAATCCTCGGTATGGTAACGTCCGGCGCCGCGCCATCCGAGCACGGGATTTTTCTCTTCGGGTTCGAACTGCGATCCACCGATCAGGCAGGCGTATTCGCTGGACTTGAAATCGCTTAAGCGCACGATTACCGGGCGTGGAAAAAATGCGGCGGCAATGGTGGCGATGCCCTCGGCAAGGCGTTGTATAAAAAACTCCTGGGGATTGCTGTAACCCCGTGTCAACGGCTTGATTAAATCCTGCAGTGCCGGTTCCAGGGTATCGTACTCAAGAATGGCGCGAGGATGCACCCGGATCGTGTCGCTAATGATGTGTTCCAGACGCACCAGGCCCACGCCATCCACGGGTAAGCGGCTGAGTTCGAACGCCTGGTCGGGATGGGACAGATTGAGCATGATATGCGTGTCCGGTTGCGGCAACGCTGATAAATCATCGGTGGTGGTAGTTGCGGTAAGTTTGCCGGTATGCACGGAACCGGTGCCACCGGCCGTGCACAGCAAGGTAATTACCCCGCCAGACTTGATGTGTTGGGTTGCGTCCCCCGCGCCGATGACGCCGGGTATCGCCATTTTTCTGGCAAAGATCGCGGCATGACAGTTCCTTCCGCCATGATTGGTGATCACGCCCGCGGCCATCTGCAGCGCGGGTTCCCAGTCGGCATCCGTACTGTCGGTGACGAGAATCTCACCCTGTTTCAATTCATGCATGCGGGAAGGGTCGGTGATCACCCGTGCGGTGCCGGAAACGACGCCCTGACCCACACGCCTGCCGGTGCACAGCATGGATGCCTCGGCTGCGAGTTGGTAGTGAGGGAGTTCGTTGGCCTCGGCGCGCGGCGCTCCCGTGGCCTCGGGGCGCGCTTGCACAATGAATAATTCGCCGGATAAGCCATCCTTGGCCCATTCAATATCCATGGCCATGTCTCGTTGGAACTTATTGGTGAAATATTTCTCGATCACCATGCCGCAACGTGCCAGCTTGAAGATGTCATCATCGAGCAATGCGAATCGGTCGCGTTCTTCACCGGTGGTGGCAATAGTGCGTGTGCTGATTCCCGCGGCTCCATCGGCGGCGAAAATAGTTTTGGTATGCTTGCCGCCGAGATATTTGCTGATAATGGGCCGGGTGTTGGGCGTGACAACGACTTTGCTGACGTAGTATTCATCCGGATCGACTTTGCCTTGCGTGATGCTTTCGCCCAGGCCATGGCTCGCGCAAATATAGACCACATCACGAAAGCCGCTCTCCGTTTCCAGGGTATACAGGGTGCCGCTGGCGCCTTGGTCCGAGCGCACCATTTTCTGTACGCCGATGGACAATGCCGCGTCCGTATGGCTGATGCCTCTGGCCATACGATAGACGATCGCCCTGTCGGTATACATAGAGGCGAATGTGCGCTTACTGGCGTTGATCAGATTTTCGACGCCGTAAATATTCATATAGCTTTCTTGCTGACCGGAGAAGGAAACTCCGGGCACATCCACGGCCGTGGTGGAGCCGCGCACGGCGACGGGCGTGTTGGCGCCATGTTGTGCGCAGAATTCGCGATAAGCGACGCTGATTTCCGCAATGATCTCCTTGGGCAGGTTGGCGTGCATGATGAAGTTGCGGATCTTGCTGCCAACCATGGCCACCATGGGCGTGTTGCGCTCATCGATACCGGACAGTGCGTCGGTGATCTGAGGCACCAGGCCGTTGACTTCCAGGTGGTACCGATATGCGTCCGCGGTGATGGCGAAACCGTCCGGTATTTTGAGGCCGGTCCGGCTCAGGCCCGACAGCATTTCGCCCAAGGCGGCGTTCTTGCCGCCGACCAGAGCGATATCCCGGATACCGATCTGGGAAAATGCCTTGATGTACTTCATGAGTGCACGTCCATGTTGAATGTTCAGGTGATAACGCTGGGTCGCTCCCGTCCGGTATAGTGACGGATACGCGCTACGTTTTCGGCGAGCCCGATCAACGCCGTCAGCGCTTTTTGCGTATCCTCACCATGGCGCTGCGGATCGCGTACATAGTTCTCGATATAAACGCGTAATGTGGCGCCGGCGGTACCGGTGCCCGAGAGGCGTAACACGATGCGGCTGCCGTCGGTAAACAGAATGCGCAAACCTTGGTTGCGGGCGACGCTTTGATCCACCGGGTCGAGGTAGCTGAATTCGTCCGCGAAATCGACGGTGAAGGCACCGAATTTCTTGCCGGCAAGCTCCGGCAATTGTTGCGTCAGCGCGCTCATGAGGGCGCCGGCGTTGGCCGCGTCCACTTCCTCGTAGTCATGCCGCGTATAAAAATTCCGGCCGTAACGCCGCCAATGTTCCGTCATGATGGTGTGAACGCTCTGTTGCTTGACTGCCAGGATATTCAACCAGAACAGCACCGCCCATAAGCCGTCTTTTTCGCGAATATGGTTGGAGCCACTGCCAAAACTTTCCTCGCCGCACAAGGTGACTTTGTCGGCGTCCAATAGATTGCCGAAGTACTTCCACCCGGTGGGGGTTTCAAATAGAGGTATGCCGAGTTCCCGGGCCACCTGATCGGCGGCGGCACTGGTGGGCATGGAACGGGCGATTCCCTTCAGTCCATCCCGGTAGGCGGGAACGAGGGTGGCGTGGGCCGCCAGCACGGCAAGGCTGTCGCTGGGAGTGACAAAGAATTCACGCCCGAGAATCATATTGCGGTCGCCATCACCGTCGGAGGCCGCGCCAAGGTCCGGTCCATGGGGGTCAAACATGCGTGTCACCAGTTCCTGGGCATGCGCCAGATTCGGGTCCGGGTGGCCACCGCCAAAATCCTCCCGGGGCACACCATTGATGATGCTGTAGGCGGGTGCGCCGAGCATATCGACAAACAAGGTGCGCGCATAGGGTCCCGTCACCGCGTGCATGGCGTCGAATAAAAAGCCAAAGTCTTCTCGTCGCAACAAGCTCGAGATGGCATCGAAATCGAAGATCTTTCCCATCAGCGCGCCATAGTCAGCGACGCTGTCGATTATATCGACCTGGGTATTGTGGGCGTGTGAGGTTTGCAGCCGATCGAGGTTGAAATCCGGCAGATCCGCGACCTGGTAACGGGTAAGGGTTTTGGTATTGGCATAGATCGCGTCAGTGACCGATTCCGGCGCGGGTCCGCCATTGGCGGTGTTGAACTTGATCCCGAAATCCCCGTCCGGTCCGCCGGGATTGTGGCTGGCGGACAGCGCAATGCCGCCAATTGCCTGGTGTTTCCGAACCAGCGTGGACAAGGCAGGTGTCGACAAAATACCACTCTGGCCTATCAGTAAACGCTGAAATCCTTTGGCGACCGCCATCTTGATGATGATCTGGATCGCTTGGCGATTGTAATAGCGACCGTCACCGCCAATGACGAGCGTGTCACGGCTGACGTCGCCCAGGGTATCAAAAATCGCCTGCACGAAATTTTCCAGATAGTGCGGCTGCTGAAACACCGGCACCCGTTTACGTAAGCCGGAAGTACCGGGTTTCTGGTCGGTAAATGCTTGGGTGGAAATAGTGTGAATGGTCACGGCAATACCTTGATTAGTCAATGATGGAATTCCTGTCCCGCAGAATCTAGCACTCCTGCGCGCATGGGGCGCCGCGCGCCTCCGCCGGATATCGGCCTCAAGAAATGCCCTTGATCAGACGATATCTAATAAGTCCTATTATTCATGGTGATTATCCGGCCCTCATTAACGAGCCTTCGAAACCAATATTTTTTATAGAGCATGGGATTGTAACAAAGCACGACCGCTCTGGAAGCCATTCTTCCTGAAATTAGGGTGAAATAGTGAAGAAGAAAGTAAGTGTCGCGGATTTACGGCAGGGGATGTACATCGCCGAGCTTGATCGTCCGTGGCTGGAATCACCATTCTTATTTCAGGGGTTTTTCTTGTACACGCCGGAAGAAGTCACGGAAGTGCGCAAGACTTGCCGCTATGTGTATATCGATACGGATAAAGTCGATGATTCCCCTGATAATTCACGGGATAATGCCGGGTTGAGCCTGGAACCCGACCATCGGGAACTTACCAATGTTCGCTATGAGTTACCCGAGCGTCGCGATGCCCCGGAAGAACGTGTTTCCTTCGAAAACGAATTCAAACGCGCTCAGGATATCCAAAGCCGGATCCGCGAGCTGATTTACGCCATGCACTTCGACACCCGCATGGGCAAAAGCATCGATGCCGAGGGCACGCGTAAGCTGGTGCGTGAACTCGTGGACAGCGTATTACGGAATCCGGATACGCAACTTTGGCTGACCCAATTACGGGACAAGGACGAATATACGGCGGAACACAGCTTATCGGTCACTGTGTTCGCCCTGGTATTCGGTCGGCATCTGGGGCTCAATGCCGATGAACTGCTGGAACTTGGCATGGGTGCCGCACTGCACGATATAGGGAAAGTTCGGATACCCCTGGAGATCATGAATAAGCAAAGCGAACTTGACGCCCGCGAGTATGCGATTATGCAACAACACCCGGTGCTGGGGCAGGGCATACTGGCGAATACGCCGGGGATCAGCGATGAAATGATCGGCATCGCCGCCTACCACCATGAAACCGTCGGCGGTGAAGGTTATCCCGGCGGTTTGCGGCGGGACGAAATCCCGGTTTATGCGCGTATCGTCGCCATCGTGGACGCCTATGATGCGATGACCACCTACCGCCCCTATCGTACCCAGAGTTCATCGTACGATTCTTTGAAGCAGCTGTATGAATTACGAGGCGTACGTTACGATGAAACCCTGGTTGAACAATTCATTCAATGTTTGGGTATTTATCCGGTCGGATGCGTCGTCGAATTACAGTCCGGAGAGGTGGGTGTCGTGGTATCCAACCATAAGTCCCGGCGTTTGAAACCGAAAATCCTCATGATATTGAGCAAGGACAAGCATCGTCTCACCCCGCCCCGGGTCGTGGATCTTAAAGTCATGACTCAGCAGGACGCCGGCGCCTATGTCATCAAGTCGGTGCTGGGGCCCGATGCTTTTAAAATCAATGTGCGGCAATACATCCAGGTAAGCGAATGGTTTGTGGTGTGACGGTTGGCGTCACGCCCTAAATACCATTAACTATATACAGTATTTCCTCTTTTCTTACTCTTGAATTTTACCCATGGTGTCCCTACATTGGCCGAAGCCATTATTTCGGCATTGATCATCCTAGCAAGAGTTTGTCGTTACAGGGGGAGTGTATGACCGTGGATACCCACAAAGAAACTCTCGGTTTTCAAACCGAGGTTAAGCAGTTGCTCAATTTAATGATCCATTCCTTATATAGCAGCAAGGAAATTTTCCTGCGGGAGCTTATTTCCAATGCTTCGGATGCGGCGGATAAATTACGTTTTGAAGCCCTCAGCGACGATGCGCTGTTTGAAAACGACAGCGAACTGCAAATCAAGGTCGCCTACGATAAAGAAGCGCGCACCATCACCGTGACCGATAACGGCATCGGCATGAACCGGCAGGAAGTGGTCGACCATATCGGCACCATCGCCAAATCCGGCACTCAGCAATTCTTTCAATCACTTACCGGCGATCAGGCGAAAGACGCCAAACTCATCGGCCAGTTTGGCGTGGGTTTTTACTCGGCATTTATTGTCGCCGACCGGGTAACCTTGCAAACCCGGCGCGCCGGTCTGGGTGCGGAGCACGGCGTGCATTGGGAATCCGCCGGTGAGGGCGACTATACAATCGAGACCGTCACGCGGCAGCAGCGCGGCACCGAGATCGTGTTGCACCTGCGTGAGGGGGAAGATGAATTTCTGGAAAATTACCGCCTGCGTGGCATTATCAGCAAATATTCCGACCATATTTCCTTGCCCATCAAGATGCTGTCGGAAAAAACCGATGCGGATGACAAGGCCGCCGCCGGAGAATGGGCCGCGGTCAACAGCGCATCCGCCCTGTGGACCCGGTCGAAGAACGATATCACCGAAGCGGAATACCACGAATTTTATAAACACGTGGCCCATGACTTCGAGGATCCGTTGCTGTACAGCCATAATCGGGTGGAAGGCAAAAGCGAATATACCTCCCTGCTGTTCGTGCCCAAGCGGGCGCCCTTCGATATGTGGAACCGCGATCAGCGCCATGGCATGAAGCTCTATGTGCGGCGCGTGTTTATCATGGACGACGCCGAACAGTTGATGCCGGCTTATCTGCGTTTCGTGCGCGGTATTATCGATTCCAATGACCTGCCCTTGAATGTGTCGCGGGAAATACTCCAGAAGAACAAGAATATCGACAGCATCCGTGCCGGTTCGGTGAAGAAAGTGCTGGGCATGCTGGAATCCCTGGCCAAGGACGACAAGGAAAAGTACCAGGAATTCTGGCGTGAGTTCGGCAAGGTGATCAAGGAAGGGCCGGGTGAAGACTTTGCCAATAAGGAGCAAATCGCGCGCTTGTTGCGCTTCGCCACCACGCATACCGATAAGGATCAGCAGACGGAATCGCTCGCGGATTATGTTGGCCGCATGTCCGCCGGTCAGAACAAGATTTACTATATCACCGCCGACAGTTTTACCGCGGCCAAGAGCAGTCCCCACCTGGAGATTTTCCGCAAAAAAGGCATCGAAGTGCTGTTGTTGACGGATCGGGTGGATGAATGGCTGGTGTCTTCGCTTACCGAATTTGACGGCAAGTCTCTGGAGTCGGTGACCAAGGGCGAGTTGGACCTGGGAGAGCTGGAAGACCTGCAGGAAAAAGCCGATCAGGAAAAAATCGCGGAGGAATTCAAAGACATGATTACGCGGGTCAAGGAGACCCTGGGGGATCGGGTCAAGGACGTACGCACTACCTTTCGCCTGACCACATCACCTGCTTGTCTGGTTAACGATGCTTATGATATGAGCGCCAATCTCGAGCGTATTCTCAAGGCGGCGGGGCAGCAAGTCTCCAGCGCCAAGCCGATCCTGGAATTGAATCCGGAGCATCCGCTCGTCAAGCGCCTTGGCAAGGAGGATGACTCCCAGCGCTTTGCGGACTGGACCCACATTTTGTTTGATCAGGCGTTGCTCAGCGAAGGCGGGCATCTGGAAGACCCCGCGGCCTTTGTGGGACGGCTCAACCAGATGTTGCTGGAGTTGGCATTGCGTTGATCCTGACGCCGGAAAATCCGGCGGATTTCCCATTTTCTGACCCGTCAACCATCAGGGCCGGCACGTTGCCAAGTGCCGGCCCTTTCATGTTACTCCTGCTCCGCTGACATCCCCGCAACGTTATAACCATATAACGATAACCTATAGCGCGTTTTCGATTCCGTGGTGCTCAAAAACGGCCGGAATCATTAAGAATATTTTCCTGATTCCGATAAAGATCTGGGAGCTTCATCACCGATAACAGTCAATAAATTCCGGAATAGGTGCTCACGTGTACGAAATATTTGTTGGCCGCCAACCCATCTATACGCCAAACCTGGAAGTTTACGGCTATGAACTGTTTTTTCGTGATCAGGAAATCGGCGAAGCGGATATCAAGGATCTGAGCGTTGCTTCATACCAGGTCATGTTGAACAGTTTGCTGGAAATGGGGCTGGAGCAGTTGGTGGGCAAGAACCGGGTGTTTTTCAACGTCACGCCGGAAGTTTTGCGCAGTGAATTTCTGCAGTCACTGGATCGCAATCAGGTGGTTTTGGAACTGGTTGACGGCACCGCAATTACTGACGAATTGATCGCGCTTTTAAAGCAAGTGGCCGATCGGGGTTTTACCGTGGCACTGGATAATTACGTATATTTGAACTCGACTCGGCAGCTCATGGAAACGGCGCGTATCGTCAAAATCAATATGAATTCCCTGAATGAAGAAGAACTGTCGACCCAGGTTAAGATTCTGCGGCACTACAATGTCAAGCTGGTGGCGGAGCGCCTGGAAACCAAGGAAAAGTTCGAATTGGCCCGGCGCTTGGGTTTTGATTATTTTCAGGGCTATTTTTTAACCTATCCGAACATACTCAAGGGTAAGCGCCTGCCCACCAATCGCATCATGATTCTGCAATTGATGTCAAAACTGCACGAGCCGAATATCAAGGTGAAAGAGATTGAGGAACTGATTTCCAAAGACGTTTCCTTGTCATATCGATTGTTGCGCTATATCAATTCGGCGCACTTCGCATTGCCGGAGCCCATCGATTCCATTCATCGCGCGGTTATCATGGTGGGTTTGGAACGGATCAAATCCTGGGTGAGCCTGCTGGCATTGTCGCGGGTTGATGATAAACCGCATGATTTACTGGTGACCGCATTGACGCGCGCCAAAATGTGCGAATTGCTCGCAACGGCCGCGGGTCGACCGAATGCCAAATCCTATTTCATGGTGGGTTTGTTTTCCCTGGTGGATGTGCTCACGGATCTGCCCATGGCAGAGATCATCAATTCCTTGCCGGTGACCGATGAAATCAAGCAGGCATTGGCGGCACGAGGCGGCGATATGGGGGCCGCGCTGGAGTGCGCCATTGCCTACGAGCGCAGTAATTGGGAAAAAGTGTTGTATGCGAATCTGGACAACCAGGCAGTCATCGCCAACTACATGCAGGCGATAGAGTGGGCCGGTGATCTGGGCTCCGAGTTAATGATAGCTTAACGAAAATAGGAAGGTGGCATGATGAAAAGCACAGTTCTGGACCTGGGGACCAAACAGAACCGGCGCACTTTGGATCGGGTCGGTGGGGTTTCCACCGTGATTGGGGCGGGTTCGACGTTTAAGGGAGACCTTCATGGCAAGGAAAATTTCGTGATTTATGGACAGGTTGAAGGCAACAGCGATATTGAAGGCGCTCTGGTGCTTGAAGAAGAAGGCAAGTGGAAGGGTACCCTCAAAGGACGGTATGTAATTGTTGCCGGCGCGGTGGATGGCGATGTCATTGCCAATGAGAAAATCGAGTTGGCGCCCACCGCCAAGGTGACCGGCAATGTGGTCGCTCCGGTGATCGCGATCGCTGAAGGCGCGGTGGTGCAAGGGCAGATGAAAATGGTCGGCGGTAAGGATGCTACGCATTTTACGGACCAGCGTGATGAAAAGTAACCTGGTATTGCCCGGTAACGGGCGCCGGTGGTCATGGCGCGATTTGGCGTATGGTGCCGGCTTTGTTCCGGAGGCATACGCATGCAAAACAAGTTGCTGAATTCAGTGCTGCTTGGCTGCGCGCTGCTTTACACCGGCGCGGCACTCGCGGCCGACGCGCCAGTTGAAAAAAGCGGGACCCAGGAGCCATTCGCGGAGCCATTCTCCCGCAAATTAAAGATTATTTCGCAAGTTGAAATGGACGGGTTGAGCCGGTTCGGCCAGTCAGGGCTCACCGAGTATGTAGTCAAGGCGGTTCCCGATATGCATCCCGGGAAATACAAGATCTTTGACGAAAGTATTGTGATGGCCGTCAATGCCGGCGAAGTGGCGCCGGAAATGATCGATTATATGCGCGGATTGGTGCGCGCGCAGGTCACCGGCAGCAAGTTTACGATCGCGGAACCGGACAAGTCCCAGGCCGGGATCGCGAGTATTTTTTCAACTTTCCGCACGCTGACCGGCGCTGTAACTACGGAATTGCTGGTGGTGGTTTTCGATCGCGACAAGATGCGTAGCATGCTCAAAGCGCAGCCGGAATTGCGGGTAATCGACGCTGTCTTTGGCTCCGCGATTCGCGCCATGGTCAGCCATCTCTATCCGGCCACCGTGTTGGATTATAAAAATGGCATGCACGATGCCGTCACCCAGGACAGCGTGAAAATTCTTTATCAGAAAATATTTTCGCATTTCATGGAACCCACCGTGGCGGAGCGGGGCGCGCCGACCTGATGTCCCGAACGTTAACCGGCAAGGCGTGCATTTCACCCTGCTATCCAGTTCCTGCAAAAGTCCTTTTCGTTTAAGTGGCAAGAATCGGGGCGTAATGCTTACCCAATAAAAAAGCGCAGCCAAGGAAGCTGCGCTTGATGGGTACGCAACCTGCCATCCCGGCAGGCTGCGTCGGGGGGATCATTATGCGGCGCGGCGTCCGCGGCTGGGCTTGTGGATCTCGTCGATCGCAGCGCTGACCTTGGCAGTACTGTCTGCGATACCTGGCTGCGCTTCGTAGCGTACTTCCGGAATTCTGCGACGGCTATCCGGCTTCACGGATTGCAGCAAGTCCTCTCCGATCAGAGCGGCGACCATCGGGAAAATGCCCGCCAATGCCAGTACCGAGACGCTGGTGATCGGTGCGACAAAGACACTGCCGATGAGTCCGGCGCCGGTCAGTGCCAGTTCCGCGCGGCTGGCGGAATGCAGCTTGCCCGAGTCAGCGTGGTCCACTCCCCAGCCGAATATATCGAAGATCGGATCCCAACCCAGGAGCGCGGTGATCAATGGGTAGATCGCAACCAGTGGCAGCACGCTCAGGCCGCCCAGGGTGGTTACCGGCGCGCTGACGGTGATGCCCAGCAGGGTAATAGCGACCAACGAACGGCTGACGCGTTGGCTGCGGTCCAGGTTCTGAATATTGGTTTTTTGTGTTGTGTATGTCATGGCTGTTACTCCTCATCACGGAACTTTTAAATTTGCTGGTGAAGTTTTGTTTCGTCCCTGAGAAGCATTAAACACGCGCCAGATTACTCGCCCATTACTCTTACCTTACCGGCCACTTACTGGTTTCTGAAGAATGCTTAGGGAGTTCAAGCAGAATATTTTTCTGGTAATTGCGTAAAGGCGCATGGGGTCAGGATTTTCATGGCGCACGGAGTCAGGTCGTTCATTAACACACTATTTTTTATGATGTTGAAAGGAAAGGCCTGACCTCCCCTGGACCCATAAAAAAGGGCGTCCCTTGGACGCCCTGGGTGACGACGCATGAGTGCGTTGTTATTTCTTGATGTCTGACATTGTCACCAGAGAACTGTTGGACAGGTCAGGTATCCGTGGCAGCGTCTGCTGTGGAAACTCGCCGGTTAAACTATTGAGGAACGCGACAATGGATGTTACATCGCCGTCACTCAATTCCTTATTCAGCTGAGTTTTCGCCATTACCCGCACCGCTTCATCCAGGGTTTCCACGGAGCCATTGTGAAAGTAGGGCGCGGTCAGAGCGATGTTGCGCCACGTGGGTACACGCCATACATTCTTGTCTTTCTCATCCTTGGTGACTTGGAATCGGCCGGAATCGTTGCTGAGATTGTATTTGGTTTCGTAACTCGAACCGGGATAGACGGGGAACTTCTGGTAAAAACCCTGGCCCACCGGCAAGTCAATCGGTCCGGCAAAGTTAGGACCGTTGTGGCAGGAGGTGCAACCCGTAGCTTCCACCAGTTTCATGCCGGCTTGCGCTTCCTTGGACAACGCCTTCTTGTTGCCCTTGAGGTAGCGGTCGAAGCTGCTGTTGGGCGTAATCAGGGTGCGTTCGTAAGTAGCGATTGCCTTGGCGATGTTGTCGTAGGTGACCCCAGATTTTTCGCCGAAAACTTTGGCGAACTGTTCTGCGTAACCGGGTATGGATTCGATGCGTTTTACCGCCAGCTCTTTATGGGGCATGCCCATCTCGATCGGATTCAGGATCGGGCCCTTGGCTTGATCTTCCAGGGTGGCGGCGCGGCCGTCCCAGAACTGGGCAGTCAAAAATGCGGCGTTCCACACCGTGGGTGCCGACCGGCCACCGTTCTGTCCGGCGACACCGGCGGATACCGGACGGTTGTCGGTACCGCTGCTCATGACATTGTGGCAAGTGTTACAGGACACCGTGCCATCGGCGGACAGGCGCGGATCAAAAAATAATTGCTGGCCCAGTGCAACTTTTTCCGGCGTCATGGGATTGTCTTTTGGGACCGGAGCCTTGTCAGGCAACGCTTCGAATGCATAAGCTTGAGCGCTGATCAGTAACGCCGAGCTCAGGACGCACAGTGGGGAAAGGGCGGATTTCAACGATAGCTTTGTCATTATAATCTCCTTGTTAACAACGATTCCTGCAGGATGAATTGCCAGGCAAGTCATCAATACGTGGTAGTGCCTTTTTCACGAAGGCACATTCTAGTGCACTGAAAATATATATCAAGAAGTTAAGTGAACTCATTTTGATTGTTTCGGCATCATGCAGATAATCACGGACAATGTTGCGCATAATGTCAGCACATCAATTGATAGGTTGGATGACAACAATAACGCATCGCGCATGAAGCGGTGATGCATGTGCGTGTCGTACCGAGTCGAGTGCAATTGGTGGTCGTGTGAATACTGTTGTGACAAAAGGATGGCGATGCGCAACGCCACGGACGAATTGCATGGCATCACGGTCCCGGTAGCCCATCACGCTTGCGTCGAAGCGGGTGGCTCATTATAAAAAAATGAGCTTAATTCTATCGTAGAATATGCCGACGCATTTTTTTCAAGTTTAGTGTTGTCACGCAAGTGATCGCATCGTTGGTTACCGACGCGAAGCGCTTGACTTAATGGTCGTTAAGATGACGGATCGCTATTAGCAGCTGTGACCTAAACAAGACCATGCGCAAAATTGCCATGGTGTTGTGCACATCAGCGCGCGGGGTTGGAGGGTTGCATACCCATCCATTGTCAATAATAATAAAGCGGCTAAAAGGCTATTTGTAATGAATGGTCTATGGTGTGGGAGGACTCATACCTTAACTATAGGGCGCCGATACGATCACGGACCTATCCCCAAATGGGTTGTAGTTTGCGCGCCGGCTTTCGTTATAATCGAAGATTGAATGTAAGGTTGTGATTTTCTCCGAATAAACGGGATTTTACCGATGCGCCCCAGTTCTCTCGCCACCTTGTTGCGTCAGGAATTTGAAAGTGTTACGCACGGGCATCACACCCCGGTAATGATTTGGGGTCCCCCCGGCGTGGGCAAAAGCCAAATCGTGGCGCAAGTGGCACGACATGCCGGTGTTCCCATGATTGACGTGCGGTTGAGTCAGATGGAGCCCAGTGATCTGCGGGGCATTCCGTTTCGCACCGGTGAGCATGTGGTGTGGGCCGTGCCCGCTATGCTCCCGGACGCCGCACGCCAAGGTGTCCAGGGTATCCTGTTTCTGGATGAGATCAATGCCGCACCACCCACGGTGTCCGCGGCGGCTTATCAACTGGTGTTGGATCGACGCCTGGGCGAATACCAGGTGCCCGAAGGCTGGGCGATCTTTGCAGCCGGCAACCGGCAAGGTGACCGGGGCGTGACGTACACGATGCCGGCGCCGCTCGCCAACCGTTTTTCTCACTATGAGTTGGATGTGAACCTGGACGACTGGGTGCTGTGGGCGTACCGCGCCGGCATCGACGAACGCCTTATCGCCTTTCTACGATTCCGTCCGGAGCTACTGTTTGAGTACGATCCTTCCCGCGATGCCATTGCCTTCCCCACGCCGCGTTCCTGGGAATTTACCCATCGCTGTTTCAGCAAATTCGCGACCAGCAGTCATTTGATGCTGGAAGCGATGCAGGCCTGTGTCGGGGCGGCGCCGGCGGTGGAATTGCGCGCTTTTGTCGATAATCTGGCAAATCTACCGGATATCGATGCCATCATCCGCGGTGAATCCCAGGAAGTGCCCCAGGAAGTCGACTTGCAGTACGCGGTCGCTGCCGCCTTGACCGCGCGCGCCTTGGCAGTGTCCGGCAGTGCCGAAGCGAAAACGGTGTACGGTCATATTTTTACCTATGCCGGTCGTTTTCCCCAACGTGAACTGGGCGTGATGCTGGTGCATGATATGGCGAAGGTGATTGGCGAGGAAATTTACACCGTGCCTCAATTTGCCGCGTGGGCAAAAGAGGTGGGGCGTATCCTGTTATAGCATGGCCGATCCGCTGGCAGACAAGCTCGCCCAGGCCCGCACCCGCTTGCTGCTCGATCACCCGTTTCTGGGGGCGCTGGTGTTGCGCTTACCCTTGGTTGCGGCGCCGGACAGTGACTGGTGCCGCACCGTGGGCACCGATGCCCGCAATTTTTTTTACAACCCTGTGTATGTCTCACAACTCAGCCTGCCACAACTGCAATTCGTGTTTGCCCACGAAGCCTTGCACTGCGCCCTGTCCCATTTCAGTCGCCGCGGTCACCGGGAGCATCGGCGCTGGGACCTGGCTTGCGATTTCGCGATCAACCCGGTGTTATTGGCGGAAGGCTTGAGGCCGCCGCCGGAGGTGCCGATCTTTCTCGAGTATAAAGGCATGACCGCCGAGGAAATCTATCCGCTGCTGGAGCAGGACCCGCAGCAGGAAAATCAGGATCAGCATTTGTATGATGGCCAGCAGCAATCCGGCAATGACGCGGCCGGAGCACGCCGGGAACAATCCGATCAACAACCGCCTAACCCTCGGCAAGCCCCGCCGCAGCCCTTGTCGACCGCGGAGCAGGAGCAGCTGGCGTTGCAGTGGCGGCAACGGGTTGCCGGCGCGGTTCAGCAAGCGATGCAGGCGGGTAAGCTGCATGGCGAGCTGGCGCGCATGGTGGAGGCATTTCTACATCCGGTGGTACCTTGGCGCATGTTATTGGCCAAATACATGAGTCTTACCGGGCGTGAAGATTACAGCTATGAGCGCGCCTCCCGACGCGAAGGTCCGGCGATCCTGCCGAGTCGGCGCAGTCACGAGGTGCGGGTAACGGTGGTGGTGGATACCAGCGGTTCCATCACCGATGGCGAAGTGAATGAATTTTTATCGGAAGTGAATGCGCTCAAAGGCCAGGTACGGGCGTATGTGACCCTGTTGGCCTGCGACAAGGTGCTGGCCGCCGATGGTCCGTGGGAATTCGCGCCCTGGGACGAGGTGCGTCTGCCGCAACAAATCACTGGTGGCGGGGGTACCAGTTTTGTGCCGCCGTTTGAATGGTTACGCCGTCAGGGCCGGCACACGGATTTGTTGCTTTATTTTACGGATGCCAATGGTGACTTTCCCCCCCAGGAGCCGGCGTACCCGGTGATCTGGCTGGTCAAAGGCAAGGGCATGGTACCGTGGGGGCGGCGTTTACAACTCAATTGATTCCATGGAGACGCCGGTTGTAAGGGTGCGTATTACGCACCTCATGCCAACCCGCTCGTTGATTGTGATGCAAATGAACTTCATGCATCAGCAATTTCCCACCTGCGGTGGTGGTGGGGGTGCCCGTTTCCGGGACCCCAAGCGCCAGGGATGGCGCTTGGGAGCCCCCAGGGATGGG
>JAHECY010000011.1:23547-45978 GCA_024641505.1 Gammaproteobacteria bacterium | reverse complement strand
CAAGCCGGGGGGGGAATCCGTAACGGAGTCGCCCAAGTATGGTGCTTCGTTCTCGTTTTTAAAAAAACCGGTGCGTCATACGCACCCTACCGAAAACCGCGACCGGTAGCGAGTAGATTTGGGAGTACGATATCAATGCTGGAGTTGAGCAGTGAAGATTTATTGCGCTTAAACGTATTGCTGGCCAATGCCACCGCGATACGCATCGACGAGCATCATATGGTGGTGTATGGTCTGGGCGAAGACCGGGATTATGAAGTGCATCTCAATGCGCTGGGGAATGAGCAGGCCTATCTGTCCAAGGTGCGGGAGTTGCTTTCCACCGCCATGTTCGGTTCACCGCGACGTTATCCAAAATATCTGCACCGCTGGGCGGGCATGGGTCAGATCAACAGCGTGCCCGTGGACAAGCTGTTGATGTTGGGCGAGCCGGAGGTGATGCTCGCAGTGGCGCATAATTCCTCGCTTACCGGCACCCAGGCGCAACGGGCCTGGTGGGCGTATCCGGGACCGGAATTGGGGCGTTGTTTGCTGGCCAAGGCGGCGTCGTTGCCGGATGCCTTCGCGCGGGAACTGGTGGCCTACCTTTTGGAGTACCTGCCTTTTGAAACCCGGACCTTGGACATCATGGATACCGTGTCTTTGGTGTTATCGTCAGGGCTTGCCGATGCGCAGACCTGTGCCGGTATCTGGCACCGGGGATTGCGTAAAAAAGCGTATCGTATCGGTTTTTTATTGGGCGACGTGGATAAAGTGCCGGAACGCCAGTCTCCCCGGCAGGATTTGGCGCCACTGGCCCCGGTGCTGGCGCAACTCGCGCTTGATCATCCCCTCGCAGCCTTGGCGTACCGGGTGTTGGATGTTGGCGGCCAAACATTTGTCGCGGTGGCGCTGGATTGCCTGCCCAAATGCGCGGATCAGGATGAAGTGAACGCGCTGCTCGACGCCTTGCACCGCTTTTTTGCCATTCCCGGGTTGACCGAGTCCTCCCTGGAAACGCCCGAGGCCGTGAATGCGATGGTTGCCCAGCATCTTGACCGGGCCGGGGCGCCGATTATTACGCAACTACCGACCCTCGCCGGCACCGTGCCGGCTCTGTTGGCAATGACCCAGGTCAGTGCGGACCTGACAATACCGTTTTTTTCCAAATCCGATGCCGCCGGCAGTGTGATGCGCAAGCAGTTGCAGGCGCTTACGGAGTATCTGCAGCAACAACTGCAGGTACTGCGGCAGTCGGGCAATTGATGTTATGTTAAAAAAGTGTCGGGCCGATCATATTACCGTTGCATTGTCATGGTAAATAGTGTCGGTATGCGCGGCTAGGTTTCCCTCGGGTTTTAGCTTAAACTCCTTTAAGTTTTTTTACCGTCCTGTCGAGTAACACGGTGCGTACCGCGCATCCCACGAATAGGTTTTATTAGCGGTTCTGGAAAAAAACGGTGCGCACTACGCACCCAACGCTTGAGGCATGCAATGGGCTTAGAGTCAAATCTTCCGCAGGTACTGGCAGCTTATCTAACCGGCAATCAGGTTCGATTTGAAATCATCTCTCACCCTCAGGGGGAGTCGGCATTACAGGTCGCGCGGCAGCGTGGCATCGCCTTGAACAAGCTCGCTAAAACCATCATGCTGCGCGACCGACACGGTTTTGTGATGGCGGTATATCCCGCGGACCGCAGTATCAGTCTGGAGAAAATACGCACCCTCACCGGTCGTGATATGGATTATGCCGCGCAGGTGGAATACGCGCCGTTGTTTCATGAGATTGATGTCGCGGTACTTCCGCCGGTCGGTTTCATCTATGGCGTGGATACATTGGTGGATGCGGCGTTTGCGCTGGAGGGGGATATCTATCTGGAAACCGGTGTGCGCGCCTCCTTGATGCATCTGGACCGCGGCGAGTTTCATAAGTTGATTACCGGTGCCGTGTTGGGCGCAATTTCCGAGTCCCTGGTGACGCCGCCTAAAATCGCCGGCGGCGCCAAGCGCCGGGGTCTGGGATTGGGTACCGTGGTAGCCGAGGCCAACGGCGGTAAGTTACGGCAGCGATTTGAACAAGCATTACCCGATCTCACGCTGCCTGTGGTAACGCAACGCCTGCTGGCGATCATTGCGCAGCAACAAGTCAGCATCGACGATCTGATTCCGATTTTGTCGGAGGTGCCGGATATTGCCAGTGTGCTGATGCAGATGGCGCAATCGCCATTGTTCGGTGGTCCCGCACCGGAACCGACCTTGCGTGCCGCGGTAGCGACCCTGGGTGTGGAGACGACGATTGGCTGCGCCGCGGGTTTTAATTTGAATCTCATGTACCGCCCCCAAAGCGGCGGGGCGGCCGGGCACATGGGATTCTGGAGGCAAGCGATCTATTGCACCGCGACCTTGCATCTGCTGACACGGCAGTGGCCCAGTCAGGATCGATGGCAGGTGTACCTTGGGGGATTACTACATAATTTCGGCTATCTGCTGCTCGGTTACCTGGACGTCACCTGTTTTCAGCAGTTGAACCGTTTGGTATTGCAGGCGCCAGATCGAGATGTGCACGAAATCGAATCCTTGCTGTTGGGTGAAAGCCACTGTCAGTTAGGTGCGCGCTTGACGCAGGTGTGGGATCTGCCGGAATCGGTGACTGTCGCCATCTGTGAACACCATAATGAATTCTATCAAGGTCGGCACCAGAAGCTGGTGCATGCCATTCTGATCGCCAATCGACTGCTCAAGCGTTACGGAATTGGCGATGCGCGACGGTTGCTGATTCCCGAACATCTGCTGGACAACATGGCCATGGATTTACCCGATATGAACAGGGTTATGGATCAAGTTCTGGATCATTGCCGGTTCCTGGATGATCTTGCGCGTCACCTGGCGATGGCCGAAATCACCTGACCTTGGCCGGGGTTTGACGAAATATACACTACGTTATGCGCTGTAGCCCATTGAGTAATGCTGGGTAATCCCTAATAATAATTCCGACGATGGCAGTATCACGTCGCAAACGCGGGTAGTCGTACGCACAGGCGCCAGGTAACTAACGTGGTGACATGACAGGGCGTGAGCATCGGCCGCCATGTCGGTCACACGCACCAGGCGCAACGCTGTTCCGGCCCGTGGTGTATTCGTTCACGATAAGGTAGCAACAGGTTGACCGCATGACCGTAGATTCTTCGATGCCGCTTCCGTCTTCGCCAAGGGACGATGTCCTGCACAAGGCGTTTGCGTTGCTGGATCACTTCAAGGATTCCGCCGAAGGCCAGGTCTATGTGCCACATATCAAGGAGCTGTTGCTGATCTTCCAGCAGCGGTATACCGATGCGGAACAGGTACACCAGGGGGTGATTCACCAGATCGTTACCCTGTTGACGCCCCACATCAAGAAAAATCCCGCGTTACGCGCCAAGTTCAATATTCTGAAGGTTCATCTGCAGACACCGGTCTCCGACACCGATATGATGTTCGTGCGCAAATTCGTGAATCAATTGGGCGATGGTCTTGATACCGTGCCGGTCGATGAGCACTCACTGGTACATCTATTCGCGCCCGGGGCGTCGCGCGCTACGCAAGCACCCGAATCCGAGGTCGCGATCAGCAAGGCCGCGCATCACCGCAATGAGGCCCGTGAACGCATTCAGCGCGAGAACGACGCGAATGTGGTATATCGCCACCAACTAACGCGCAAATCCCATGAAATACGCAAATTGCGCGATGACGTCGCCCGCCATGTGGATGAAACCATTGCCCACAATGAACAATTTGGGGTATTGCTGGAAATCGAGCTGGACGCGTTGCAGCACGCCGTGGAGATGGAAGCCGTGGAAGATCGGCGCGAAGTGCTCATCGAGGAGGTGGAAAAGTTTATCAAACGCCATCAGGTCCTGACGCGCAAGTTTGAAAGCGCCCGTAATTATCTGCAACGGGTGGATATCAATAGTCAGCAGCTCACTGACGAAATGGACCGGGTGCGCTTGCTCAGTGTCACCGATGAATTGACAGGGTTGCCAAACCGGCGGGCGTTCATGAAGCGTCTGGAAGATGAGATTGGGCGAGTCAATCGGTATCGTTATCCCATTTCCCTGGTGCTGATCGATCTTGACGGATTCAAGAGCGTTAATGATCAGTATGGTCATGCCGCCGGTGACGCCGTGTTACGAGCCTATGCGGAAAATGTGTTGTGTGCGTTCCGGCATCATGATCTGGTCGCCCGTTATGGTGGTGAGGAGTTTGCCGTAATCCTGCCCAATACCAGTGGTGAGGGTACGATGCGCGCTCTTGCCAAGGTGCAGGAGATAGTGACTACCAGTCAATGCAGCTACAACGGTAGCAGCATTTCCCTGCCGACGTTTTCCGCTGGCCTTGCCGAATTCAGGCCTGGAGAACAGTCGTCCGAGTATATCGAGCGTGTGGATGCGGCTCTGTACCAGGCCAAGCATTCAGGGAGAAACCGCATTGTCATGGCGGGCAGTACCCCTGTTGCAGGCGAGCGCAATTCCGAGCGTGCATGAGGTCACCGAGGCGAGGCGCCAGGACCCAGGGTCATGGCCGTTGATCCGTTGAGTACAACGTAAGTAGAATTGTTTTCTGTGCCATGACATCGATATGAGATTGGTGAATTCCCCCGGGTTCGATGACAACAGGCGGCGCATGGTACAGGGCGTGTTGGCTGTGGCCCTGTCGTGCATGGCGGCGCTATGCTCCGCGCAAACCACGATTCTGGATGATGCCGGCGTGCGTGTCACCGTACATGCACCGGTAAGGCGCATTATCAGTCTGGCGCCCCACGTCACGGAATTATTATACGCCGCCGGTGCTGGTCCGTACGTCGTGGCGACGGTGGAGTACAGTGATTTTCCCGAGCCGGCTCGCACCTTGCCCCGGATCGGCAACAGCAGCGCTTTGGATATAGAACGTATTGTCAGTTTGCGCCCGGATCTGGTCGTCGGCTGGCAATCCGGAAATCCCGCCGCCATTGCTGAAAAACTCCGTGCCTTGGGTTTGAACGTTTTCATGTCCGAGCCCGAGACATTGGATACCATCCCTGAGAATATCGAAAAACTGGGTTGGTTGGCCGGCACCGAAAATATTGCGCAGTTGGTGGCGGGCGAATACCGGGAGCAATTAAAAAAGCTGCGGACGTTCTATCGATCCCGGTCCCGGTTACGGGTGTTTTATCAAATCAGCTATGAGCCGATTTACACCATTAACGAACGCCACATGATCAGCCAGGTGCTCGCTCTATGCGGCGGCGACAATGTGTTCACCGGGCTGATACCGATAGCCCCGCTGGTGAGCGTGGAGGCGGTACTCAAGGCCAATCCGCAGGTGATTATCGGCGCCCACTACGAGCAAGACGCGCCGCCATGGCGGGCACAGTGGCATCAGTGGCGAGGAATGGACGCCGCGCGTTATGGCAATATCTTTTACCTGCATCCCGACATCATAGCGCGTCAAACACCCCGTATATTAGCGGGCGTCGAGAGCATCTGTAATTTTCTGGATCAGGCCCGCGCCCATATTGCTAGCGTGGATAGACATAACTGAAACCTTGCTCTTGCAGTTCCACCAGCCGCACCACGCCGTCATCGACAACTTGCACCCCGGCCGTAAGCAGAGGTTTCTTGCCGGTTTGTTTTTCCAGAAATTTCAGAGTATTGTTGCAGGCGCTGAATCTGATATTTTGGGCCACCAGGCTTTGTACGCGCGGACTCAAAGGATTGGCGGCTTCCAACATCTGCACTCCTGCGCCATAGGCAACAACTTCGATATCGACATTGTCCATGCCGTAGTGTTTTTGCAGTCCGCCGGCGATGGTCAGTACCAGGTCGTGGGTGGCGGCATCGGCGGTCGTCGCCTGAAGTATTACTTTGTGCTTGGCGGTGTCGATGTCAGCACCGAAGGCGATGCCACCGGCGAAATTAACGGTCAATAACACCAGCAAAACGCGGGTCAGAAGCAGCGGTGGTAGGCGTCTCGGATTCATGAATTTGTTTCCTGTTGTTGTGGGTGATGGTTGCAACGAATGTTAGGTGCCTGATTTCTTTTGGTTTGTGATGTCGATAAGCGCAATGTTCTCGGGGCGATGGATGTGAAATCCCTGCGCATAATCTATGCCGATATGTTTGAGTATTTCCAGCGCAGCTTCATTTTCCACCCACTCGCCGATGATCATTACATTCATGACGCCGGCAACGCTGGCGATGGATTTGACTATCGCCAAATGCATGGGGTCCCGGTCGATATCCTTGACGAAAGTGCCGTCGATTTTGACGAAGTCCACGGTAAAATTTTTCAAATAGGTGAAAGAAGACATACCGCTGCCAAAATCATCAAGAGCGAATCGAAAGCCGATACCACGCAAGGTGGCGATGAAGTGATGGGCCTGATTCCAGTTGGCGATCGCCGTGGTCTCGGTAATCTCGAAACAAACCAGCGACGGGCTTAAGCCTTTGCTGGCGGCGGTGTCCATGACAAAGTGCAGAAAATTCCTGTCGTTGAGCGATTGTGCGGACAAATTGATGGCATATATCTCGGTGCCGGCGCTGTGAGATTTTGTCGCCAGCCATTCAAATGCGCTTTCTATCACCCAGCGGTCGATCTTTACCATGATGCTGAAACGTTCGGCGGCGGGTATGAATGACATCGGGTCAATGATTTTACCCTTGGCATCCGTCATGCGTAACAACAACTCATGGTAACAAGGCAGCTTTTGGTCGCGCACCGGTAGCGCTTTCTGGCCGTAAAGAAGGAACCGGCCATGTTCAAGGCATTCGTCGATAATGGTAATCCAACGCATTTCGCCCTGGCGTTTGATGATCTCCCGGTCATTGGTCTGGTGCAGACATATTCGGTTCCGGCCCGTATCCTTCGCCATATAACAGGCAGCGTCAGCGGCGCTGAGTATGCTCGCGGCGTTGATGCTGTCCTTGTTGATGCTTACCAGACCGATGCTGGCGCCGATGGAGAAGATGCTCTGCTCCCATGAAAAACGAAACTGCCGGATACGATCCAGAATCGTGTTGGCGATAATCATGGCCTTGGCGGTGTCGCAACCTTCGAGCAACAAACCGAATTCGTCACCGCCAAGCCGGGCAAGGGTATCGCTGTGCCTTATGGCGGACAGGATAGTGGTAGCTACTTGTTTCAGTAATTCATCGCCGGCGATATGGCCGCAAGTGTCATTGACGATCTTGAATTGGTCAAGGTCGACATAGAGGCAGCAATGAGTGGTGTCCCGATGGCGTGCGCTGGCTATCAGTCTGACCAGATCATACTCAAATTCCCGGCGGTTGATCAGACCAGTAAGTGAGTCATGACTGGCATGCCAATTGAGCTGTTTCGAAAGTTCATGCTCATAAGTGACATCGCGAAATACCAGCACGCTGCCGATAACCTCCCCGGAATTATTGCGGATGGGAGCCGCGGAATCTTCGACGATAAAGCGGATATTGTGTCGATTATGCAATTCCACATATTGGTGAAGATTTACCACCGGGCCGGCGATATCCTGGTAGAACACCGGGTGCTCAGCCGGTGTGTCGCTGGGTGTGGAGTAAATTCGATACACTTCCCTGAGAGGTTTGCCGATTGCTTCGCTGATGGACCAGCCCGTCAGTTGCGTGGCACGCGGGTTTAAATAGAGGATGTTGGTGCTGGCGTCGACGGTAATCATGCCGTCGGCAATGGCGTGTAATGTGACTTCGGCAAGCTCCTTCTCTTTGTACAGAATTCCCTCCACTGCGCCGATGCGTCGCACCGTAAAAAAACTTATAATCACGCCCAGAACCAGTACCAGTATGCCTAGCAACACCGTGAGGCGGAATAGATAAGCATGCTCCTCATAGGCGCTGGCAATGGCATTCTGGGTGTCGCGTTGTTCCAGGGTCACCAGCGCGTCAAATTCCTGAAGAATGGCTTTTTCCAGCGGTAAATCCACTGCGGACATGGCATCGAAGCGTTCCGCTTTAAAGCCCTGCATCATGGCGTCGACGATGGAATTCTGTAGCGGCGCGCTTTCCCGAATCAATGATTTCGCTTTTTCAAAGATTACTGTCTGCGCTTCGGACATGCCCAGGTTTTCCAGGCGCACGCGCATTTTTATGAATTCCGATGCCAGATTATTGAAGGTCAGAAACTCTTCATCTTGCGCGAAGGGATCCTGTAGCAGGAAGATGGCGTACATGCTGTGGGAGCGTTCACGTACGATATTACGCATGTTGTAAAGTATCGAGGTGCGGTCGATATGGTTGACCGTGATTACTTCCAGCCGTTTTCTGATGTCCAGCATGTTGAAGATGCTGGTCATAAGCAATGCGACCATCAACAACAGCATCAGCGAAGAGCCTATGATCACGATGTATTTCGAATTGCGAAATACCATGCTTATTCCCTAATCTGGACGAAAACGCCTTATTCGTTGTAGTCGGCGTAATTGTCACAGACTTGATCTGATAAGAAAGGTAAATTGCTTTAGGTTATCGTTCCGTGATAAGGATATTGCCGCCTGTTATATGAGCAGGTATGGAACTGACAGTTACCTGAATTCGGCGGTGCCGGCAGCGGTCCCTGTCAGCAATGCCTCGAATGTGACTGCATCAGTATAGCAGATCAAATAGGGGTGTGAAGGAGTATGGCTTTGATTAGTGCCGTGGGTAAATGTCGCAGCGGCCGTGGGTAAGCGCTGACGATCGGCTACCCACGGACCGCGCCGACGGTAGGTTCAGCTGCAGCCCTTGGGGCGTGGCAGTCCCGCAACCTTATTGGCGCATTTTATCAAGCCGGTTGGAAACAGGGCATAAATATACTTCTGGTCACTGCGTTCCGCGCCGAACTTTGTTTTCATGATCTTCGAGAAAGTGCGGGGTTCTGCCACGATACCGTATTCCTGAAAATATTCCCGGGCGGTATTGATGATGTCCCAGTGTTCCGAAGTGAGTTCGGGGATTTTTTCGTTCTTGGCGATTTCCACTGCCAGTTCTTCACTCCATTCATCCAGATTCTCCAGCCATCCGGCTTCACTGAGTTGGATGGTTTTACCATTTGCTTGGGCTTGCATAAGACACGACTCCTGCCTGGTGGGGGTAAATGTTTACAATAATGGTCGGAAATTATAGCAAAGGTGCATATTAGAATTCACTAACTTTCTGTATCATCGTGTGGGCTGGATTAATCTCTAAATAATTAATCATATCATTGAGATAACGGACAATTCGGGGGTGGGTGCCAATATTTGCGGGGAAATGGCAGTTCTCTAAATAAAATTAATGCAATGAAAACCATCATAATGTAATGGTAATTGCTCATGGCTGATCTTCTTCCAGTGCGCGTAATAATTCTGCAAGATCGATGGGTTTAGTAAGGTAACGCCGAAATCCCCGTTGGCGACCTTTGGTCACGTGTTGCGGCATGGCGTGGGCCGAGACCGCAATTACCGGAATATGTGTGGTACGCGGGTCCGCGCGTAATTTTTCCAGAGCGGCATAACCATCCATGTCGGGCAGATTGATATCCATTAATATGATATCGGGTACTTGCGCTCTGGCGACCTCGATGCCCGCCTGAGCGGTGACGGCGGATAGCAGGGTATAGCCGTCGACACGCGCCATGAGGTGCTGCATCAGTTTGAGATTCGCCGCATTGTCTTCGATATACAGGATGGTTTTCGATTTTCCGGCCGGCTCCAGGTTGTATGGCGCGGGCTGTGGTGCGCCTCTCCCGGGAGCGTCGGGATCTGCCATGGGCAATTCGATCCAGAAACTACTGCCTGCGCCGGGCGCGCTGATGACTCCGATCCTGCCATTCATCAGTTCCACGAGTTTTTGAGTGATGGCCAGACCCACACCGATACTGTCGATCGGTGCGTTGCCTGGTACCGTGATGTGCTGGAAAGGTTCGAAGATCCGGTGCTGGTTTTCCGGGCTGATGCCTGGTCCGGTATCAGTTACGGTGATGCGTAACATAGGGATCGATGTGGTGCTCGATTCCGCCGCTGCCGCGCTGAGCGCGATAGTGACAGTGCCATTGGGACGGTTGTATTTCACGGCGTTGGAGAGCAAATTAACCATGATTTGCTTCATCCGGAGCGGATCGGCATACACAAAAAAATCTTCGCCGGTATTGGTGGTATCGATGGTGATGGCGTGCTGCGCGGCCAGTGGGGCTACCAGCAATAACGCGCTTTGCAGGGAATCCGCCACGGACAGTCCCTGTATCGACAAATTGATCGCACCGGCGTCCACTTTGGCAATATCGAGAACTTCATCGATCAGGTTCAGCAGATGCGCGCCGCTTTCCAGGATGTGACTGACGCTCCCCTGTTGATCGGGTGACAGCTGCTCGTGATCCAGACGCAGTAATTGCCCGAAACCCAGGATGGCATTCAACGGGGTGCGCAATTCATGGCTCATACGCGCCAGGAATTCAGATTTGGCCTTATTGGCGGTGTCCGCGACCGCATTCGCCTGCAATAATGCGGTTTTGACCAGAAAATTACTGATCGCCAGGCGCATGGCGTCGGTGATTTGCTCCAGAAAGGTGCGTTCCTCCTGGTTGGGTTCGGATTCCAGATAAAACAGCAGAATACCGGCGCGGCCATCAGCGCTGAATATCGGTGCGCAATAGCGCGGTCGTTGAGTCGTTGAACTTGTCGCGGGCTTGCTGGCGGCAGTGACGTTGCTGCCGTAAATCCTGCACTCCTGATCCGGGGTCCGACCGCATAAACAGGTGTTATCGGGTATGTCGAGCAGGAGGTCCTGGTATGCGCTGCCAGGCGCGTCACTGGTTGCGGCGAGTCGCAGCAGCTTTGTGCCGCCACGGTCCGTGTGTTCGGCGAAAAATGCCGCGCTTTTCAGTCGCATGCCCTGCCAGGGAGCGTCGTCCTTCAGCAAAGTCACGGTATTCTGCAAATACTCGTCGAGTGTCAGTTTTTGGAGGCCAAGGCGCAGCAGATTAGACAGTACCTTTTCCCGCGCCACGGCCATTTCAATGATGCGTTGATGTCGATGGCGCTCTTCAATTTCCTGTTGCAGATTCGCCGTGCGCTCGGCGACACGGGACTCCAATTCGCTGTTTGCCTGCTGCAGCGCGGCCTCGGCGCGGCTACGTTGCGCGATGTTATCGAGACTTTGCAGCGCGAAACCGATGGTTCCCGCCATCTCGTCCAGCAGCCGGGTTTCTTCCAGACCGAACGCTCCGGGTTCCCGCGCATACACATTGATAGCGCCCACCACACCGCCGCTGGTCATGATCGGAAACGCCGCGCTGGCACGATAATCCATCTGACGCGCCCGCTCCCGCCAGGGACTGAATTTGACATCGGCTTCCGTATCGTTATTGATCTGGTGCATGGCGCTGCGGATCGCGGTACCGGTGGGGCCTTGCGCTTGTGGCGAATCATCGCAGCGGATATCGATGGATTGCAAATAGTCACCGGTGATGCCCGCACTGGCCACCGGTGTTACGGTGCCTCGATCATGGTCGGCGATGCCGACCCACGCCATGCGAAATTTACCGCTGTCCACCAGGATATGGCAGACCTTATTAAAGATATCCCGCAGGTTGTCGCTGCGCACGATAGTACGGTCGATTTCACCCAGGGTATTCAACAAACGGTTCATGCGATCCAGTTGTTGCTCGGTGATGACAAGCCTGGTGATTTCCGCGAACGTGATGACGACGCCCGCTATTTCACTGCCATGCGTATGATAAGGTACGATGCGGCGCAAGAACCAGCGGCCGTTACCGTCGGTGATCTTTTTTTCGTGCGGGGTTAGATCGTTCAATACATTTTGCGCGTCCACAAGCATAGTGACATCATTAAAATTCGGCGCGAGTTCACGAAAGGGACGTCCGATGTCGTCGAATGACAGGGCCAACAGCTCGTTGTTTGACAAGGTGAAATGTTTAATGGCAAGTTTCTTGTCAAGGAATACGGTGGCGATATCGATACTGGCAAGCAAATGGTTGAGATCATCGTTGCTGGTCTCGAGATCCAGGACTTTGTCATGCAAACGCTGGTTAACGGCGTTAAGGTCTTCCTGGCCCTCAAGCGGTGGTCGACCGAGGTTTGCGGGTTCCGTTGCTACCGGCGTACATTCAGCGTCAGGGCTGCCGGCGCCGTGGGAGCGACTGCCTGCCTCTTGTGTCAGCGCGCTGAGGTCACCGGATGACTTATTTTTTTGCATGGTGAAGTTCTTGGTTGTCGCTGGCTTTCCCTGCAGAGTCACAGCCATCGGGCGAGAGTGCCACATCTCAGGTTACTTATTGGGTATTTAACGTGGGTAAAGGATGAACCGCAAGAAGTATTTTTCGACCGCCAGTCAGTCGAGAACCAGACTAAATTCCATGATTAATTTGTATGTAAAGACGGGTGCCCGGGCAATAGCAGGCTGTGTCAATGGCGCCAGGTGCGCGGTGACGGGTCGTCACAACTAAGATCCGGGGGCGGCACCAGCAGGGTGCCGCCCCCGGGTGCGGTCTATTTGCGGCAGAACTCGATCTGTATCGGGCTTAAACCCGTGGGAATCAACGCCTCCGTAATCTGGTCGGTGGTGGTGTCAATGAGCGTGATGCCGAAATCCGCCGGTCGGCCCACCCAGAGTTTGCCACTGGCGTCCACGTTGATGTCCGAGATGTCGATATTCTGCAAACCGGCAATGGGTGTGGCGTTGACTTCGCCGGTGGTGGGATTGAAGGCGTACAGGCTGGTATCTTGCCATGTTGCATACCCGACGAAATAACCCTTGTCCGGGGATACCAGAGCCAGCTCTATGATATTACCGTACGGGTGAGTGTCGGCATCTCCATCATTCACCAATAAATTGGTAAGGTAGAAATGCGGGTTTACGGTAACAATGCCGCCGTCATATTTGGCGGGGAGGGTGCCCGCGTATTTGCCGATCGCTTGCACGTAGAGGGTATCGTTTGCCGGCATGTAAAGAATCTTGCCGGGATCGGTAACCGGCAGCAAGATACCTTTGGTGTCAATGCTGGTGCCGGTGTCGATTTCCTGATCCGTGGTGGTATCGTAGACCGCCACATAGGCTGCGCCGGGTAACCAGCCCTTGTTGGTATCCAGACGCTGCATCACCAGGAACAGTTTGCCGTCGACGATGACGCCACTAGCCACTTCCGGTACGCCGTCGGCGTCCGCATAGGCGCTGAGGTCAAGAACGCCGGTTTTGAAATTTGCGCCGCTGGTGGCGCTGGGGTTGACGATCCACACCAATGGGCTGCCATAGCGAATGACATAAGCTTTGGTGTCACTGACGGTAAGAATGTCGTATGGGTTGCTGTTGCTGAAATCCTGCCCTCCCTGAGTATCCTGTGCATCCGATACGCTGTACTGCCATTGGTGGGTGGCGGGAGCATCCAGGCTGAACTTGGTAATGCTGTTTCTGCCGAATTTTTCAAGGCGATATAGCGCATTGCCTTGACATGCAACGGCGATATCCGTGGTGCTGGTGGGGGCCAGATTGATCAGTGAATCGTAGGGGGCGTCGGTGGCAATCAGCGCATGCGCGCCGCTCTTGCTGCCATAATCGCCGGCAGTGGCGATCAATGCCAGTTGTTGGTTCTCTGGCGATGGCTTTGTCTGCGCATGCTGTACATGCTGGTCGTGATCATTTTCTGCGCAGCCGGCGATCAGTAACACCAGAGAACAAAGCGACCCCGCGATAGCGGTGCGCAGGGTGTGCGGATTAAATCTGTGGTACATGAGTGACTCCTATATGTGTGATGAAAGTTCTGGCATTAATTAGTTGTGGCGGATTCCGTAGCGTAGTGCAAAGTCAGCAGGTATTGACGTCCCGGCATGGGGAAGCTGTTGAATTCCTCGTAGTGCGCGCCGAAAATATTGTTGACGGCGAAAATCAGTTGCATGGGTCCCGTCGACCACTTGATGCCGGAGTCGAGGATGGTGCGTGTTTTTACCGGCAGCAGGTTTTGGGCATCGTAGTAAGCGCCCGCCTCATATTGATAGCGGGCGTACCACAGCACCGGTCCCGGCTGAAAATCCAGGTTCCAGCCGGCAGCGCGGGTGTAACGGCCGGGTAGCTGGCGCGTGCGCCCGCCGGTAGTGGCGCTCCGGTTCTCCGGCTGCTGCCAGGTGGCGTGCACACCCAGTTTCAAGGAGCTGAGTGCTTGCCATTGCAGTGATTGTTCGACGCCGGCAATGCGGGCCGCGGCCACGTTTTCCGAATGGCCGATGCCCCGGGAGTCATAAATGCGCACGATGGCGTCCTGAATACGGTTGTAAAACAGCGACAATTCCCAGATCTCCTGCTGATGCCGGCGATATTGGATACCGATGTCGGTGTTGATGCTGTATTCCGGGAGTAACTCATCATTGCCCGTAAACAAGCCACGATCACTGTACAGTTCGGCAAAGGAAGGTTCCCGCGCGTAGCGTCCGATGTTGGATTTGAGCAACCAATCAGCGCCAAGCGCGGCCTTTACCCCTGCCTGGCCGGTGACGTAGTCACGCTGCGACCGGCGTTGCGTGCCGTTGGCCAACGCTCCCTGGTCGTTGCTCTGGTGCCAGCGCAGGGCGCTGCTAATGCGGCTGTCCTCGAACCCGGTCCGGGTAAACTGCGCACCCAGGCTGGTGCCGCGGCGCGTACTGGATACGTTGCTGATGTTTAGCAGCAGGTCACGGTCGATGTAGCTTTCGTAGGAGGCATTGCCTTGCAGCGCGATGTCCTGGCCCTGAAACACGTGTTTGCTGATGATGTCGGCGCCGTAGCCGTGTGTCAGGTAACGATTCCATTGCCGACCCAATCCCACTTGCGATTCCCGATCATCATACAGTTCCTGCTCCACCTTGTAGTGCAGTCGCACTGCTTGCTGCGCGGTGTCGGCGTGGGCGTCGGTACCTTGCAGAAACTTCAGCTGCAAATTGGTGCGTTGGGTGCTGAAACTGGTGTTTGCCGCCGGACTGTTATTCCAGTTAGGAAATCCCTGTTCCTTGTCCAGCCATTGGGCGATGAAATCCAGACGCTTGTCGCCTGCCAGGCTACGGCCGATTTTCGCCAGCGCATTGCGTTGCTCCAGATCATTATTGTGGCGATGGGTCGCGAAATCGTCGTCGCTGTTGTATTGGGTGTTGTTGTCGTCGCGATAGTTGAAGTCATTCGCGCTGTTAAGTTGGTCCAGCGACAACAGATAGTCGACGGCGCCGCTGGCTTGCCAGAGGCCCGACAGGCGTCGCGCCCCGAAAGAACCCCAGGTCAACGATGCGTGGCTATGATCCCGTTGATGAGCGCTATGGGTGCGCAAGTTGATGACGCCGCCCACGGCGCTGTTGGAGAATTCGAATGGCGTGGCGCCGCGAAATATTTCTATGACGTCGATTTCCGCCAGCGTGATGGTTGACAAGTCCACACCGCCACCCGCCGCGGTATTTACCGGTACCCCATCAAGAAACACCAGAATTTGTTCGGGCGCGGCGCCGCGCAAATAAGCGCTTGAATAGCTGCCGATACCGCCGCTTTGGCGAACCTGGATGCCGGTAATGTCCGCAATGGCGTCCGCGACACTGGTGACTTTGCCACGCATTTCCTGCACATCGACAGCGCTGTAAAACATCGAACTCTGTGCCGTGGCGACTTCGTCGGCGCCGCGGATCGGGCGCATGCCGGAAATCACCACGGTGTCCAGTTCCAGGTAGCCGACATCATCGGCATCGGCGGCGGCGCCGGTGATGGGCACCGGTAACAAGGCACTGCACAGCAACAACAAAAACCAGCGCAACATACCACTCCTCGGACACAGGGACTGTCGCGAGTGTTATCCGCAGGGGGCGCTAATTACTGGCGTGTATTTCGGTGGTGGGGCAGCAAGGGAACGGCGGCATCCAACACGTCATGCCGCCCGCCGCAACACTCGTCATGGAATCACAGGCCGGTCTCCGGGCTTTCGAGTGGGTGGGTCCCTGGATCTACCGCCTTCCCGCGTTGTTGAGCGCAGTGGCTTTATGATAAATCTTGACTCGATTACCGTTGCGGGGGCAGCGACGGACTTGCCGTGCATGATGGCAGGGCGCACCGTCTTCCCGTTTCATTCCGCGATCGAACGATCTTGGAACACCTGAGAAACAACGGCGACACTCTAACCGCACGCATCGGCGCGTGTCAAGAAGTGAAAGTCATGGTGGACCAGTCTTCCGGCGCGATTGCGCCGGTTGTTCAGGCCGTCGGCACCAAAGACAATTATCGCATCAGTTACTAAACTTGGGGTCGATGCGGTTCAGTGTCCCATGCTCCATCATTTCGGCAGTTTCGACGTGGTTAGCATGCAGGCCCTTTGGTCCACGTTCAACTTCGAATTTCACGCTGGCGCCTTTGGCAAGTGTTCGGAAACCGTCACCCTTGATTACCGAATAGTGAACAAAAACATCTTCTTTGCCATCTTCGCTTACAATGAATCCAAAGCCTTTCTTATTGTTAAACCACTTGACAGTTCCTGTATTCATAACTTCAACCTTAAAAATCGCCTAATACACAGCCCAAGAATCGGTGAATCACCGTTTCCGGATGGGCATACGCTGTTGATCGTTATAATTTTTCTGCGAATTGCCACAACTGTGTGCGCCAAGGTTCTGCTACCCCACCGAAGCTCCCCACGCCCCTGGACACCTAGTTGTAATGCAGCTTGTTGTCACTCAACCTTACTTGTTCGCCGCGTCTTGCTACTGAAAAGAAAATGACGCACTACGGATGGCTTTTTATGCACTGTATTTTTCGATGAACTGAAACACAGCTTGTAAGTAGTGTAGTAACAATATCCAACATTGCAACTATGATACTAAAAAATAGTAGTTAATTCTGTGATTTAGTTGAGAATAAAGGCACTTTTTTTGTACCCATTTGTATTCAATCAGGGTGGCGGCAGCTTGTTGGTGAGCAATGGATCGCAAATTACGAAACGCATCTTCAGTGTCTGCTGCGCGCTATGTTGGTGTCTAAACATGAGGATCGCGATCCGAGCTCCGTATCATAACGGAGTTCGGATAGCGACTATTTAAAAGTTAAATACTGTCACAAGTGAAATTTATTTTTTTGTCACAAGTAGTGACTAATTTGCGGTACGCGTTTGCTCGGTCTTATGGTCAATTGCCGCCAGCAATTGATTGAAGGAGTCTTCAAACGCTTTAACGCCTTCTTTTTCCAGTTGGGTGGTGACAATAGTCAAATCGATGCCAGCCTCCTCGAGCGTGTTCAGCGCCAGCGCGGCCAGCTCCGGACTCTCTTGCAAGGTGGTGTGCACACGGCCATGGTCCCGAAATGCGTCCAAAGTGGCCGGCGGCATGGTGTTGACGGTGTCCGGACCAATCAGTTGTTCAATGTAGAGTACGTCACTTAAGTTTGGATTCTTGGTGCCGGTGCTGGCCCATAACAAGCGTTGGGTTTGTGCTCCATGCTGACGCAGGTCGCCAAAGCGTTTGGTGAAGAACAGACTCTGGTACGCGCGATAGGCCATCTTGGCGTTGGCGATGGCGATGGATCCCTTTATTTTGTTAAATCGAGCCTTGTCCTTGTGGCCGGCCTGGGCAACCTTCTCATCCAACAGTCGATCTACCAGGGAGTCGACCCGGCTGATGAAAAAACTGGCAACGGAACCGATGTGGTTGATGGGGAGCTTGTTGGCGACACGTTGTTCCAGGCCTTCGATATAGGCATTGGCGACTTCTTCATAACGCGCCACGGCAAACAGCAAGGTGGCATTGACGTTGATACCCGCGGCCGTCAGGGCTTGCACCGCGGGTATCCCCGCCGCGGTGGCGGGTACCTTGATCATGCAATTCGGGCGGTTAACCTCGGCATACAGTGCTTGCGCTTCCGCGATTGTGCGGTCGGTGTCGTAGGCCAGGTCCGGTGATACCTCGATGCTGACGTAGCCGTCCCGACCGCGGCTGCTTTCATAGACCGCTTTGAGCAAGTCCGCGGCTTTCTGGATATCCTCCACCGCAATCCGAAAAAACAACCGACGGTTGTCCGCCGCCAGGGCAGGGTCGGTGATTAGCCGTAATATGGCATTGTCATAACTGCGACTGCCGGCAATGGCTTTTTGGAAGATCGTTGGATTGGAGGTCACGCCCTTCAGGCCATCGTGGGTGATCAGGCGGGCGAGTTCGCCATTGGTCAACATGTCCCGGTGAATATTGTCCAGCCATACGCTTTGGTTGAGTTCATCCAACTCCAACAGCGGGTTTTGCATCGCAACCTCCAAGAATGTATCAGGCCCGGGGGAATTTCCCTTGGGCGGCATGCCTAGGTTATCGGTAACGGCTTTACTATCTGAAACCGGTAGGACCTAAACGTTACCAGATTTATATAATCTGGGATTTGTCATTATGATGGTATTGTGGAAGAGTTGGCGGGCGATTTCCATCTCTTTGTTAATTCAGGGAAATCGGTAACTTAATGGAATCGAGGCCTACACCAAGCGGGGTTATTCGGGTTCTATCCCCGAAAAAAATAAGTTAGAATGCCGTTCCCCGAAACCCGATCTCCGGCTTAACGACAACGGACTGATAATGAAGTATCGCTGGTTTATAAAAGTTACACTCGTGCTGTTTACCTTATCCGCCTGGGCGGAAGACGCGCCGGATCTTGCCGTTTGCATCAGTTGCCACGGCCATAACGGTATCCAGATAGATGTGCGTGATGCGGCGGCATGCCAGGGCTGCCATGAGGCGAAGTCCGTGCCCGTGGCGCAGATCGAAGCGGCGCCGGCATCCCCGGTTTCCCCTCACGATATCAGCAAGCTTGATCCGCTGGGCATGCGTTACCCTCTTTATAACGACGAGTCCCGTCTAGGACCGGAACCCAATGAGATGATGCTCATTCCCGCCGGTGAATTCATCATGGGGACCGACCAACGTTTGCCGGACGAGGGGCCGATGCATAAGGTGACATTACCCGCTTACTCGATCGATAAATTTGAAGTCACCAATCTTCAATATAAAAAGTTTATCGATGCCACGGAGCGAAAATCGCCGGGTCATTTCAAGAATCGTACGTTCCCTCCGGGCAAGGCCGATCATCCGGTAACGTTCGTCACCTGGTTCGACGCGGAAGCCTATTGCCAGTGGGCCGAGAAGCGCCTGCCCACCGATGCGGAATGGGAAAAAGCAGCCCGCGGTACCGATGGCCGCATGTTCCCCTGGGGTGATGCCCTTGAAATGCAACGGGCCAATACGCCGATGCGTTGGGCGCAGCTTGGTGCTTTTGGCGATACTTCGCCGGTGGGCGCTTTCGCCGAAGGCGTCAGTCCCTACGGGCTCTACGACATGGCGGGTAATGTCTGGGAATGGACCGCCTCCTGGTATCAGGCTTATCCCGGCAACAAGACACCCTCGGAAAGTTACGGTGAACGTTACAAAGTGTTAAAAGGCGGTTCCTGGTGGGATTGCTCCTTTTATCAATGCGGCATCTCGGCACCGGTATTCAACCGCAGTTTCTTCGCGCGCAAAACAGCCAATGATACTTTTGGTTTTCGTTGCGCGCGGGATGCCGCGCCCACTTCACAACAAGGTAAACAGTGATGCAACGATCTAGCACCCGGATGTTACTGCTGGGCCTGATGTCCGTCGGCGCCGGTTGCGGCACCTCGCAACAGGCCAATATCGACCCGCGTACCACTGCCACGGCGTTGGTGGCGATTCCCGCGGGGGAATTCATCATGGGCAGCGATAAGGTGGACGATACCGGCATGAAGGAACGTTACGGTTTCGTCAAACCGCTGTATCTGGACGAGCATCCGCTGCATAAGGTGACGTTACCGGCGTTCAGTATCGAGCGGTATGAAGTCACCAACAGCCAGTACAAGCAGTTTGTGCAGGCGGCCCACCGGCGGGAACCCTTCGGCTGGACGCAAAACGGCTACAATCTGGTGCGTAAACGCATGGAAGCCACCGGCGTCGAGGATCTGCGTTGGATCGCCACCGAGTATTTTCATCTGGACATGGATACCACGGCCATGGACCAGCAGGCATTACTGCAGGCGATGTACCGTAAGCAGGACAGCATGGATAAATTACCGGTGACCGATGTGAGTTTTCATGATGCCGGGGATTACTGCACCTGGCTGGGACGGCGTTTGCCTACGGAAGCGGAATGGGAAAAAGCCGCGCGCGGCACCGATGGCCGCGAGTTTCCCTGGGGTAACGACTGGAACCCGGATTTGCTCAATACCGGTGACGATACCGATTACGAAGAAGGTATCGCCCCGGTGGGTAGCTTTGAGCAAAGCAAATCGCCCTATAATGTCTACGACCTGGCGGGTAATGTTTGGGAATGGGTCGATACATGGTATGACGCCTACCCGGGCAGCGAGTACAAAAACGAAGCCTTCGGCACCCAGCACCGCATCATTCGCGGTGGTGGCGGCGGCATCGGTCACTACGCCATCAGCCAGGTGTTTCGGGCCGCGGCGCGCCAGTACGCGGAACCTTCCATGACCAGCGGTGATGTCGGATTTCGTTGCGCCGCGGACGGCGCCAACCCCTAAACAACCCCTGATCCGCTACCGGCGGTGTGAATACGCTGCCGGCAACCCTAGCGCCGGGAGGTCTGTTTGCTGCGCACTTTCGCCGGTTGGCTTGCCGGTTGCGCCAAGTGTAATGCGGTAATTGCGCCGAACACTCCACCCATGACAAAAGCCAGAACCACGGATTCCATTAGATAACCCATCATGTGACTGCCCTCACTGTTGAATAATAAACAGAAGTTCCTTCGGTGACGTGCGTCCTGCAAACTGTAACGGCACCCGGTAATGCCGATTTAGGAAATTACCCGGGTCGTGCGAAATCTTAATTGCGAATACCATGCCAGAGGCCCCGATAACATTCATATTGCCTATAGTTATCATCAACTTAGCTGAGTTAGGCGGCCGGAGATTAGGTATGGCGTGAGTTAATACGTGACCATGCAGTTGAGGCCATTGCCACTTGTGATTACACTTTCCCTTAGTTATTGATTTCAAGGAATGTTTAGTGCCGTTACAGCATAGTTTCGAAGTGTCCACCCGGGGCCGGGGCAGTTACGAGGTGACCCGGCAGGTCCAGGATGTGGTCAGCAAGGCGCAGGTCGATACCGGTATGTGTCATATCTTCGTCCACCACACCAGCGCCAGCCTGATGCTGTGCGAGAACGCGGACCCCAGCGTGCGCGCGGATCTTGAGACTTTCATGGGCGATTTGGTGCCCGACGGGGACCCGCGATTCCGGCACCGTGACGAAGGACCCGACGATATGTCGGCGCATGTGCGCACGGTATTGACGCAGACCGGCTTAAGTATTCCGGTGCAGCATGGTGCTTGTGCGCTGGGCACCTGGCAGGGGGTTTATCTTTGGGAGCATCGTACCCATGGCCACCGGCGCCGGCTTACCGTCACCGTAACGGGGTTGGCGTGAATGCCGGTGACCGGAACGTGGCTGCCGCCGATGTTATCGTCAGTACCCGGGGCCTCGGCAAAATTTATCAAGACGGACTGCGACAGCATACGGTACTGCACGATGTGAATCTGGATATCACCCGCGGTGAGTTCCTGGTGCTGATGGGGCGCAGCGGTTCCGGCAAGTCCACCCTGCTGCATCTGCTCAGCGGCATCGATGTTCCCGGCAGCGGCAGTATTCATATCGATGGGGAACGCATCGATACTCTGAGTGAAAAGCGCCGTACCCTGTTTCGCCGCCGTCATATCGGTCTGGTATTCCAATTCTTCAATTTGATTCCGGCGTTGACGGTGCTGGAGAACGTGTTGTTGCCGCTGGAGTTGAACGCCGGTCTGGATGTCGGCGGTCGTGACTATGCCCATGGATTATTGGAGCGCGTCGGACTGGAGCGGTTTGCGCACCGTTTCCCCGAGCAGCTGTCCGGCGGCGAACAGCAGCGTGTGGCCATCGTGCGCGCGCTGGCGCATCGGCCGCGCCTGGTGCTGGCGGACGAACCCACCGGCAATTTGGACGATGACACCGGCGCCGAAGTGATGCAGTTATTCACGCAATTGCAGCGGGACCTGGCGATGACGCTGGTCATGGTTACCCATAGTCAGGCGGTAGCCGGCATGGCGCAGCGCCGTCTGGTGCTGGGCGAAGGCACCCTGCAGTGCTGAGTGCCTTGCCCAGGCTGATGGTGCGCGCCGGCTGGCGCACCTTGTGGCGACATCGTCTGCAATGGTGGTTGACCTTGCTCGGGTTGGCGCTGGGTGTCGCGATCGTGGTGGCCATCGATATCGCCATCGACAGCGCCGATGTTTCTTTTCGTGTTGCCACCCAGGCCCTGAGCGGCAGCGCTACCCATGCGATCACGCGTTCCGGCGGCGGAATCCCGGAGCAGTTGTTGACCCGAATACGCCGGGAGTTGGGTCTGTATCGCAGTGCGCCGGTGGTGACCGGTAATATCTCATTATTTACCGATATGCGGGCCCTCACTGTCGTGG
>JAHECY010000011.1:0-23537 GCA_024641505.1 Gammaproteobacteria bacterium | reverse complement strand
ACCGAGACCGCGGTGACGGGCACGCCGTTTTCGGCCGTGCCTTTCAGTGTGATGTTGAGTGCCGCCGATGCGCGGCGCCTGCAATGGGCGATAGGTGCGGCACGCGCCGCGAACGTCGGTGCGCGGTCGGTCACGCTGACGTTGACCGCGGTACTGGCCGATAATCAAGGTGCCGCCGGCGTTATCTTGATGGACATTGCCGATGCGCAGGAACTGCTGGCGATGCACGGCTATTTGTCGCGCATTGATCTGGTGCTGGATGCCGCGGATACGGCCACCCTGACGCGCCTACGCGCTATGTTGCCGCCGGACGCGCGATTGACCGACCAGCGTCGCGATCTGGAAGGCATGACGGAAATGACACGCGCCTTTCGCATCAATCTCGTGGCCCTGAGTCTGTTGGCGCTGTTGGTCGGCGGCGTCCTGATCTACAACGCCATGATGTTTTCGGTGGTGCAGCGTTACCCTTTATTCGGCATGTTGCGCGCGCTTGGGGCAACCCGTGAGCAGGTGTTGCGCATGGTGCTGATGGAAGCCTTGGCGCTGGGTGTGATGGCGGTGGTCGGCGGGTTGTTATTGGGCACGTTATTGGGGGAAGGTCTGCTGCACCTGGTGGTGCGCACCATCAATGATTTGTATCTGCCCTTGTCCGAGAGCCGATTGCGCATCGGCATGTGGCCCTTGTGCAAGGCGGTTACTTTAGGCGTGGGCCTGACGTTGGTGGCGGCGCTGGTGCCCGCGTGGGATGCCATGAGCGTGACGCCGGGCACAATGCTGGTCACGCACACATGGCAACTGCGCTTGCGGCGGGCGTTGCCGATCATGTTCGCGGCGGGGGTGCTGATCATGGCCCTGGGCGTGATCTGGCTGATGCAACCGACGGCGGGTTTGGCGGCGGGCTTCGCCAGTTTGTTTCTGGTGGTGGTGGGTTTCGGTCTGGTGGTGCCGCTGCTGGTGCTGGGCGTGGTGCAGGTATTGGCTTGGCGATGCCGGTGGTGTGGCGGCCTGAGTCTGATGGCGTTACGCAATAATGCGCGCCATTTGCGTCGCACCGGCATGGCGACGCTGACCCTGAGCGTTGCGGTGGCCACGGTAACCGGTGTCGGACTCATGGTGCACAGCTTCCGCCACAGTCTGGAAGACTGGCTTGATTACCGGTTGCAGGCGGATCTCTATATCAGCCTGCACGACAACACCGGCGGCTTGACCATCGACCCGGCGCTGATCGCGGCGTTGCAGGCGCTGCCCGGGATTCGGGAAGTGCGCCCCGGTTTGCGCACCGAACTGGCTACCAATGTCGGACCCGCGGAAACGTTCGTGGTCTCGGTGCAAAGCGCCAGCCTTGACGCATATAAGCTGCTTGACGGCGACGCCGACTCCGCGCTCCCCGCGCTGCGGGCCGGGCAGGGCGTGCTGGTATCCGAACCCTTCGCTAATCATCACCACCTGCGCGTGGGTGATGCATTGATCATTGATACCCCGCTGGGCAGCCGCGCGCACCGGGTAATGGGCATATTTCGCGACTATGGTTCCGAACGCGGCCGCTTGCTGTTGGATCGTGGGTACTACAGCCGGGTGTGGGGTCCGGCGCGCACCTCCAATCTGGCGCTAACGCTTAGCGCACCGGCGATGTTGTCCGAGGTGCAGGCGCAGGCCCAGACGCTGGTGCAACCGTGGGGTCTGCAGGTGCTTGCCAGTCGCGACATTCGCGCGCGTTCGCTGGATATCTTCGACCGCACGTTCACGGTCACGGAAGTCGTGCGCATGCTGGCGGTGTTGGTTACGGCGATCGGCATTCTGGCGGCATTCATGGCTTTGCGTCTGGAGCGGCGTCGGGAAATGGCGGTGTTGCGCGCCATGGGCATGACCCCGGGGCAGTTATGGCGGCTCACCTTGTGGGAGACCGGTATCCTGGGAAGCATCGGCGGATTATTGGCCTTGCCCCTTGGGATCGGTCTGGCTTATGGTCTGGTGTACATTATCAATATCAAATCTTTCGGCTGGAGCATGGATTTGCTGACGCCCCCGTCTTATCTGTTGCAATCATGGCTGTTGGCGCTGGGCGCGGCGCTGCTGGCCGGTATCTACCCGGCCTGGAAAACCGCCGGTCAAGCACCGGCGCGCGCATTGTTGATCGAGTAAGGCATCTGCGACGCGCTATTCCCCGTAATTCGGGCCCAAAGGTAAATCCTATACCCATGGTGTGCGCGACATGCGAGAATTTCACCTCGGGTGATGATCATATCAACGGGGACACGGTACTGCTTGCCAGTACGCAAGTGCCGACCGTCGGTCTCAGAGAGAATCAAGACCATGTCTTAGAAAAATTTCATTTTGTGACACCGTTAGCGCGTGTTGCCGTTATTGTGCTAGGGCGTGAGTTGCAACTCAATCACCACCGGGTCGTGATCCGATGCCCGGTAGGCATCACTGTTGTACAACTCCAGCACCTGGTTGGCGGATTTGAACTCCTCGTTGTAATCAAGCACATGGGGTTCATCGGCGTTGATATGCCAATCGGTCACGCCGCTGACCTGGGCTGCCAGGCTGGCGCTGGCCAGTGCATGGTCCAGGTTTCCGGCTTGCCCCATGAAGACATAGGAGTAGGCCGCAGCCCCCAGCCGGCTGGTGATCAGGTTGGTATAGTTCCCCGCCACGATGGCGCTGATCGGATCTTCCATGGCGTAGGAGTTGAGGTCGCCGATGATCAGGGCATCGCTGTCGCCGCTGCCGGTTGGATCACCAGCCAGCCAGTCAACCAGGGCTTGCGCGGCACGGGTGCGCGTCAAATTGCAGTTGCCTTGTCCGTCACCGGTGTCCGGATCACCGCTTGCGGCGCAACTGGAGCCCTTTGATTTTAGGTGATTGACGGCCACGGTGAGGCGAGCGGTGGTGGCGATTTCCACGAAAGTTTGCGCCAGGCTCGGCCGATTCCTGTTGTCATCGAAACGGCTATCCACGGTGCCGTCAAGAATCACGGCATGGCCGCCCGGTCGCACCGTTTCGTTGCGATAGATCAGGCCAACGGTAATAGCGTCCGTACCGATGATGGTCACGCCGGGATCGACAAAGCGGTAACTGGTTGCCGTCGGTGCGGCGGCGTTCAAACCGTTGACCAAATCCTGAATGGCGCTGTTGGCGCCATACCCGTCGTTTTCCAGTTCCATCAAGCCGATGATATCCGCACTCATGGCGGTGATTGCGGCGATGATCTTACTGCGCTGCCGGCTAAACTCCAATGACGTGGTGGCGCCGCGCGCGGTGGGAAAGCCGCCGCCCTGGCCGTCGCCGTTGAAAAAGTTCAGCAGGTTGAAACTGGCCACGCGCAGGCTGCCGCCCCCGGCCAGCGTCGGCACCGGAGTGCGGGGATTGGCCGCGGTAAACTGCGGCGCCTGGGTCGGATGCATCCGGTAGGCGCCGGCGGTGTAGCTGATAACACCGGTTAACCCCATCACCGTGTCACCACTGCGCAGGGTATTTAAAGCGCTCAGTCCCGGGGCGGGGTAAACGATGGGATCAGGATTTTGCACGACGTTGCCGTCATCGATTACCAGGCGGTTCAGATCATTCGCCGCCTGCCTTGCCACGGCCGGGGCGCCGGGCGCCACAACATTGGTTGGCGTATACAAACGACCGCCGGAAGCAACGACCACTTCACCATACCGGCCCAGGTCATAATTTTCGGTTACGCTGAGCGTTTGGGGCAAATGAATCAACATGCCTTCATAACGTTCCAGTGCGGCCGCATTGGTAAGCGGCAGCACGACATCGATCGCCGCCGACGCGGCGCCAGTTGCGCACACCTCGATCGACGTCACGGCATGCACCTCGGTCAAGCCGAAATATTCGGCCACGGTGCCCGTCAGCCGTACCACATCACCGACGGCGATATTGACGCCAAATCCATTGTCGTTAACAAACAGGCCTTCCGAGCTTGTTACATCAGCATCCATGTCGCCGGGTTCTTCCTGAATAAAGAAACCGGACAGACCGTTCGTGGTATTGCGAAAATCACCGGTGACCACCGCCTGAATTTCCACCGTTTGACCGGCCATGGGACTGATGTCCGCGGTGCCCTGAATCGCATGGATCAGCGTGGCCGGCGTGCCGCAAGCGGTAGTGGCACCACAGGCGTTGGACGCACCGGGCGAAGCCGGCGCCTGCACGAAACCATGCGTAATGCGCGTGCCACCGGCGCCGTTTGCGCAACGTTGGTTGGAATGAACATCCTTGTTGCCATTACCGTCTTCATTGAGTTGCGGTTCACCGGTATTCAACAATGTCAATAATCCCGGGTCATCGGCATCATTGGTATCGTAAACCACGGCGTCGATCAGACTAACCAGGGAAATCGGACCGCCGACCGGAAACTCGACCGCACCGGCCTGGTAAAGCGCCACCGCATCGGCACCGTTTTGTACCCGCGCATCGGAAATAACCAAGTCAACGCCGGCGACGGCGGCATTGCCGACCACGAAATACCCCGATGCCGAGGTGCGGTAGCCGCTCAAGTCGTAGCTCGCGTACACGCTGTCGTCGTTTCCGTTGTACAGCACCAGGACGTAACCGTTTAGATCCATGTTGCCCGCGCCACCATCGAAGAGTTCGACGAATTCCGTGCGATCAGCACCCGCCGTATCGGCGTCCACCTCGTTGATCACGATCTGACCCGCGGGTGACGGCGATGGCGGTGTGCCACCACCGCCATCGTGGGTGCCGAGATTGTCGAAAGTGTTCAGGACGAAACCATCCCACTCCACGGCGGGATCGAAATTGTTGTAAGCGTCAGCATCTCCGGCATCAATGCTCGGCTTGCGCCTGAGCGTATGATCCTGGGTGCTGATATTCCCGCTACCCCATTCGACGCCGGGGTCCGCGCCCACCTGGCCGATGGCGTCGATGATCGTGCCCCCGTTCAACAACAGCACCGCGTCATCGCCATTGAACCAGCTGCCGGCAGTGGTTTGATCGGTTTGCGTCAGCATCGCGGCATCGGCCGAGGCGTGGGTCAGGACAAAAACATCGCCGGCGGCAACGCTGCCGGTGAGGCTGATGGTGCGCCCCAAGGTGGTGCTGCCGTTAAAATAAAATTGCACCTCGTAGGCCGATAAATCAATGTTGCTACCGGTGCCATTGTAAATCTCAAGCGCCTTGTTATAGCTGCTACCCTCGACATATTCCGAAATGTACAAATCATTCACCGCGTGCGCCGATCCCAGCCATAACATGGCCGACGAGGCGACAGAGAGACACATCATAATGTTCCGCGTCATTTCAATTCCTTGTGTCGAATGAGTTATTGGTATCGAAGGAAACCGTTTAATTCCGATGAGTCTAAGTAAAGCACAATATATTGCAGTACGCAGGTTTATCTATAGCGGGCAAACTTGACAATACGATGTGATTTTTGTGATTTAAATATTTCAAGACGCAATAAATATACGCCCGAAAGGTGTCGTCGTCGGTAAAAGCCACGGCAATCGGGAAAAGAAAGCTATGCATCTCCTTCACAATTAACAATCTTCCCAGCGGCCTTTGACAGCCGCGTGGCCGCAAACTTCACCTGTGAGGAAACGACTGACGCACGTAACACTCACTGAATAGGCATGGTGATCGACTCTGAAAATACCAACATGTTCGTGCTCAAACCCAGAGTCATAGCGAACAACGTTGAGTGATGGGTTTAATGGTGGGTGCTCATGCGCGACCATTGTTGGGTAATGCGCATATGTTTGTTTGAAAGCGCCGCCCTGAAAATGGTTACATAATAAACCCGAGTGAAGCCTTACGGAAAAACCAGGCCGTAATTTCGTCTACGTGATCGATGATGTTCACTGATATGGTTGGTTGTATTTAACGGGTCAGGTTTCTATACTGACTTGGCGCCTATCTGTTGTGATACACAAAATAGCACGCGGCACTGCCCCGTATTGTTATCCGCGTTGAACATATTTTTATCGGAGCCAGGGGAGCAAGTCGTCTATTGTCCAGGTGGTAGGATGTTTGTTAAGTCGGTTTTACATGTGTCTGGTATGGGGGCTTTATGGTTCGATATCTGTGTAACTATGCGTTGTTGGGAATATTTCTTGTCTGTACAAGCAGTGTCTATGGCGCCGATGATGTCAATGCCATCATATGGGACTTTTCCCAATACCAGGTAAAACCGGCCAACGTAGCCAAATCCGCGGTTTATGCCTTGATCAATCGCGGATGGGATGTGCAAAAGGTGGATAAAAACAGCGCCACCGGTAGTCTGGAAGAGGGTAAATATGAAGTTCTGATCCAGTATGATGCCTTCCCGAAAGTACAAATTTCGTTCACCAAGGACAATTCCCGGCCTAAGCCAAAATGGCTCGGATACCTCCGGGATGACATTTTTCTGAGTCTGGTGTCCTGCGTACAGTAACGAAAATGAAATGTGGGAGAAGTGTTGTGAAAAGATATGTTTTGGTTGTTAGTATGGTTCTCATGTGCGCCAGCGCGGGCGTGCAGGCTTATGGCGATGATGATGAAACAAGTGTTGCGGATCCGGTTACTTTCAATGTCGCTGTGCTGAAGCCGGTTGACGATCATCTTAAACGCTCCGCGATCAAGGCATTTCTGAATCGAGGCTGGGATATTCAGAAAGCCGATGCGACTTCGGTTACCGCTATCATCAAGAACAACACCGTCGCAACAATTGGATTTGACGAACAAATGAACGTCAAGGTCAGCCATATCAAGGGCGGCAATCCCGGCAGAATCAGAAGTTGGCTGGAGAATCTCAAGAAGGATATGTTGGTGGAACTTACCTATTGCGGTCAATTATAGACCGTACACCGCTTTGGTTAGTTTACTGGCAACGACCAAAAGCGTCTCATCCGCGTCCCTAGCCATTAACATGCGCAGGGAAGGGCGTTATTTAAATGGGTGTAACATCTGTTGGGATACGGGTGATTACAGAGGTTGTCCGTTATCGTTTGTGGCTAAGGATTGCGTCTGGAATTTGGTAACAAACACAGATAGTCTCGGTTCCGGATCAGCATACTGAAGAATAAGTCCGCCATCCTGCCAGATGCCATTCTCGGCGCTAAAGGGGCTGTCGATAGGGTCTCCCTGGTTCATGTGAATATTGTGTATACCCAATCCGGTATTGTAGGGTTCACCAAAGATGTAAATGCGTTGCACGCTCGTCAGGTAATACTCCATGAGTTGAATTAAGTCCACCCCGCTTTCCAACCACCAGCGAGTGCATGGGCAACGACGTTTTTTAAAGAACCAGTAACACCAACAATACCATTTTTTATAACAAAACGGATCTTTAAGCCCGTTGTTCCGTACAACGTCGAGCGCACCTGAACCTGCCGTGCGTGACAATGGATGATAACCATCGGCAAGACTGAGGATGTTGGGAAAGTAGCTGGGGGACTGATTGCGGAAATCCCGGTATTGAATTTTCGTCTCGTTACGAGATTTTAAATTAATGACACACTGATACTCGCCTGCAGGCGTATTCACGTAAATATGATAATGCGGCCATCGGCCTTCCGTATCCGGGGGTTCGATATAATGACGTGCAACGGTGCCGATAACAACGCCATATCCGTCGGTGAGTGGCATGGTATTCTCCTCAATGCATCACTATGCAAGATACATCACTCGTTTCGATCTGTTTAGAACTCTGCCAAGACTAAGAAATGGTCGGAAACACGGGTGCTGGTCACAGTACCAATACCCCAGGCGCCGGCGCAGCAGTTTTCTGTGTCCCACGTTATCACAATTTGTCAATTGCCGCCGGTTTGGTGCGCGGAAACAGAAGTCTGCCATAGATATCATTTCCAGGTTATTGCTGAGGTCCCTCGCTCAGCAATTGAATCAGTGTGATTTCCGGCTTGGCCAATACCCTTATGGGTGGCCCCCATGTTCCGGTTCCGCGACTGACATATAGCCAGCCATTATCGCCCTGCTTCGATAGCCCAAATGGCGCCTCGTAAAACAGGTGAATCAGCAGGTTAAACGGAAATATTTGTCCTCCGTGGGTATGCCCGGACAATTGTACATCAAAAAGTCCCTTGGACTTTTGCTCAACTACCGGTTGGTGTTTCAGCAGTATCGTATACAAACCATTGTCAAACTGCTTTAACAGTGCCGGTTCGTTCACGCTGGATTGTCGATCTGCTCTTTCCATCGTTTGATCATCAATACCGATTAGATTGACAGCATTGTCGATAGTGACTCCACTGTTGGACAATAGTTTGAATCCGGCGCGTTCAGTAAACTCGCGCGAACTTGTTATTCCTGCCAGTGCTTCATGATTGCCCAAGACCGCATATTTTCCATGTGGTGCCCGAATGCTGGCTATTAGCTTGCCTAGTCCATCCAAATGATCCATCTGCATATCTACCAAGTCACCGGTGGAAACAACGATATCAGCGTCGAGCGCATTGATTTCATGTACCACCTTCTGACAATAACGCTCGTCACTCATTAAACCCAAATGCAAATCAGTAATTTGCACCACTTGTATCGGCATGGTGATTTTCGCTGATTTGAAAACCAAGCGCTCGATATTGATTTGCCGCGATGCCATATACCCATAAACGGCAATCAACACGACAGCAATACCGATCACTGTGGTCCGTCTCGGGGACACAAGAAACAAATGGAGTTGCTGTGCACTGGTCTTGCCGATGATCCAGGTCGCCAGATCGACGGGGATGGAAATTGCGAAAAACAAAAACACCATTCCCATCCAGCTGAAAGTAATATACGCCAACGGTGCCACAAGTGGTGATGCAACATTGCCGCGTGTCAGTATCGCAACCACAAAAATCGAACAACCAAGAAGCACCAATATCGTAATAGGCAACCATGGATGCGGGAGAAAGAACGGTTTTAGTTTGTAGTAGACATAAACATGAAATCCGCCATAGATTCCGATGAACAGGGAAATGACCAAAATAAAATTTGCTATTTTCATTTACGACTAATTCTTGTGGCGTGTATTCGGATCATGGAACAAAAATGGCCAGTAGACATTGACTGGCGAGTCGAGCATAAATCCGCCAGAAACCTGCCAGGTTCCTTCCAGTAACACTGTTAACCCAAGGGACCACCAGGCTTCATTTTCAAAACTAAAGCGCCTTTCTGATTCTAACCTGGAAATATGTTCTGAACTTTTGAATTGCTGGTGTGCATCGGTACCTGCAAATATACACACGAATACATAATCAAAGTCCCTGTCAACAGATGGAAGGAATGACCGTATGCAATCTTACGCAAGCTTCGCATAAATTAACACCTTGGAATAAAAGGCATTAATTGGACAAAAATTGCCGTTGAATTAGTGGAAATATGGACAATTTGGATTCGATTATCTCTGTACCCGGAAATGGCTTGTTGAAAACCGTTTACCGGTCACTCTGATAAAACCCTTGGGCAAGACGTGCAGCAGAAATCGGTGCAAGAACGCCTCGCCGGTCAACGACAACCGCACGACTATCAACCGTATTGATTGAAATCGTGAAAATCAATTGTAAATTCCAAACTAAACGGGTGTGTATTTGTGGCGGTCAGGTCACGGGGGGATGCAAAGGGAGCGACATAGATATAAGGTATGAAGGGGACAACAAGCGCATTCCCCCGGGTGAGGGTGCAATCGTCGGGGGGCGCAGGGCAGCGGTGCGATGTTAATCCACGGCGCTGTGCACGCGGGCGGCCAGGTTCCGGTGCGGGTTAATACCGGCGTCGGTGTTGGCGGCTTCCGGTGTTGATGGTTATACCGCCACTCGCTGCGCGCACTGTGCCCAGGCCACATGGGGGTGCACGATGTCCTGATTCACGATCAATTCCATGTGCAACAGATTGCGGATCGATTGCATGGTGTAGGATTCGTCGACACTGTCTTTCAGGTGCTGGGCATGGACCGGGCTTAAGTACAAGAGATTGGGATGAATACCATGTTCACGTTCAAATTCGCGAATCAAACGATAAATGAAATTTAACATATAGCACCTCCTGTTGCGGTTTCTTGATGATTCACCTTAGCTGAGCAGCATGTATGCCAATGAATTTGGTCGCGCCGGTCGCGGCGGAAAACGCTGTGGTTCGCGGATAATGGGCGGTTGCCGCATCGATCGCACCGAGCCGCGCCGGTGTAACGTGCACTGTTTTGTTTCATGTCGGGGTGTCGCGCACGCAAAGCATGCACGGGGCGCGGGCTGGGGGAAAACCGGAAATGCGGTGCCAGCGACGGTGACATTTTTCGGGGAACAACAAAGCTAAGCGAGGGGTGGCTCGTTTGGTGATCGTGCTCAGTGTCCACCGCGCATCTCCGCCATTGTGACATCCGTTGCCTGCATCCGCCCCGCGGGTGTGTGGCATGGTTGTGTTTCCTGTCATGATCTTAGACGCATTTTAACCTGGATACAACAACTTACCTCAAGGCGCAGGTGTTGTTGCCCTGGCAAGGGTTTAACCACCATGGCGCGCACCGTGGCGGCCTGATGCCGGCAACAGACGGAGTCGAGTTACGGAATGAGCGCGCGTGGACGCGTACCAAGAAATCCAAGTCCGGTTGCGAATGAAGCCTTAAATATCTTCCCAGTTTTTCTTGATCTTAAGGATTTCCCCGGAGATTTCACCAAACACCGCAACAAGATCCGGGTCGAAGTGGGTTCCCGAGTTCTCCTGTATGGTTTTGAACGCGCGTTCCACCGGCCAGGCATCCTTGTACGGTCGCTTGGATGTTAACACGTCGAAGACATCCGCAATCGCGACGATGCGTGCGGACTCTGGTATATCTTTTCCCTGTATTCCTCTCGGGTACCCGGTGCCATCCCATTTTTCATGATGGCCAAGGGCCACTTCAGCCGCCATGGAAAAAACCGGATTATTGCTTTTGCTCAGTATGTTAAATCCGATGCCTGGATGCGTCTTGATGACGGCCCAATCGGCTTCGGTTAATTTCTGCGGCGCGTTCAATATGGTTCTCGGAATGCCGATATTGCCGGTGTCGTGCAAGGGTGCGGCCAGGGTCAGGATTTCCAGTTGGTCTATCGGCCAGGACGCGGCGCGCGCAAGCGCGGCGGCATATTCCGCCATACGCCAGATATGAAAGCCGGATTCACCGTCGTTCAGGTGGCCCGCTTCGCCCAGCATGAGGATGGCAGCCCTGACCAGATTTCTCATTTCGTCGGACTTTATCAGTGATAAATGGGTATGAATGCGGCGTAAAACCGTTGGCCCGGAAACCGGCTTGTGTATGTAGTCGACGGCGCCGACATCAAAGCCGAGTGTTTCGTCTTCGATATCATTCATGGCCGTGACGAAAATCACCGGTATTTTTACCGTGGCGAAATTCCCCTTTAAACGTTTGCATACCTCATAGCCGTTCATGTTTGGCATCATGATATCCAGCAGAATCAAGTCCGGCTGGTGATTGGTCGCCGCGTCCAGAGCGGATGGCCCGTCATTGGCAAATATCACCTTGTAGTGACCTTTGAGCACTTGATTCAACAACTTGAGGTTGTTGGGTTCGTCATCAACTGCCAGTATTGTCTTTTGATCCACCATTCGAGTGGGTCTCCACGTTTAAGGTTTTTACGTTTGAAATTGGGAAGTCGTAGGGTCAGTATCTGTTATTCACTGGTATCGGACGCTGGGTTTGCAGATAAAGCGGTCTCGGTTAACAAATGTCGCGAAATAACAAAGTTTAGCAAAGTTGACAGTTGTCGATTAAACCTGACCGGCGACATTCCGAAGTTTATGAATAATAGATCACAAATTATTCCTTGTGCCATGCAGTTTTACCCGGTGGCAAGCTTTCGTCCCTGGGGCTGACGATGTACGAGAGTGATATGCATTTTTTCCGCAAGCGTCATCATTTCGACTTTGGCATTCTTGAAGTCGAAATTGTCGATGGCTCGAATCACGGCTAGCAGTTCACTTTTTTTCACGTATTGCGCCAACTCGTCCAGATGTGGCATGACCGCATCCGGGTTGAGGTCGTCCAGTGCCGCGATAATCCCGAGCAATAAGGTCTGACCGTGATCCGGGTCGAGATTTTTCACAGGCATGGTGCTGTTTTCGGCCGGCAGTTGTAATTTTGCGATGGCGCCGACGGTGTGGTCCAGCGCCGTGGCAAGCGTCGCCAGATGCGAATCCACGGTGCTGCGGTCGTTGCGCTTGAGTAAAGTGTCGATGGTACCGGCAATTTCGCAGACATCGGTGATGGCCAGATTTCCGGCCAGGCCTTTCAGTGCATGACTGATACGGCGTGCCGGTTCCGGATCGTCGGGATGTAGGGTGAGCTGGTCGCGAATGTTTTCCGCATCCTTGCAATTGTTTTCCGCGAACGAGGCGAGGGACTTGGCGTAAACCAGGGCGTCTTGCCACACATGCAATCCTTTTTGGGTGTTGATGTATCCGTCCAATACTGAAAAATCGATGTCTGTTGACTTTATCGGTGACACCGGTGCTGAAGCGGTGGGTGGCAGCGAGCCTGCTCCCTGAGGCACCAGCTTTTCCATTAATGCCAGCAGCTCCGAGAATTCCACGGGTTTGCCGACCACGGCGTTCATGCCGGCGTCGATACATAGCTGTTGGTCACTCTGCAATACGCTTGCGGTCAACGCGACAATAGGGGTACGGGTCTCGCGTTCGACTTCGAGTTTACGAATTGCCTCCGTGGCCTCCAGACCGTTCATTTCCGGCATTTGTACATCCATCAGAACCAGGTCATAGTGTCCCGCGTCAAATGCCGATACCGCCCGCGCACCATTTTCCACCCATGTGGTGTTATGTCCCTGTTGTTGCAAACGCAGCATGGCCAGGGTGGCGTTGGCGGGTATATCCTCCGCCAGGAGGATGTTGAAAACGCGTGGCGATTTGTAGTCCGATGACGTGTAAGTGCCCTCCGCAAACAAACAGTTGCTGATATCGGTGGCCTGCGGCAATGCCGCGCTGAAGTAGAATGTCGACCCTTTGTCGGGTTCGCTCGTCACCCAAATTTTTCCGCCCATCAATTCGACAATTTGCTTGCTGATGGTAGTGCCCAGTCCGGTGCCGCCAAAACGGCGATTGGTGCTGGAATCCGCCTGGGAAAATGCCTCAAACACCGTTGCGATCTGTGCGATTGTCATGCCGATACCGGTATCCGTGATGCTGAATTGAACCAGGTGGGTGTCTGACTCGACCGCTACATTTATCTTGATTCCGCCGGCGGGAGTAAACTTGATGGCATTGCCGAGCAGATTCAACAACACCTGGCGCAGTCGAGCCGGATCGCCGGTCAAGTGGGTGGGCACGGTGCTGTCGATTGCCAGGTCCATGGTGAGATCTTTTTCCGCCGCCTTGAATTCCAGAGTGCGCAACGTATCCTTCATCATGTTGGGTAAATGGAAGGCAATATGTTCCAATTGAATCTTGCCCGCCTCAACCTTGGAAAAATCCAGAATATCATTGAGAATATGCAGTAGATTTTTTCCGGAACTCAAAATCGTACTGATGTGTTGTTTGCTTTCCCGGGAAATCGTCGCGTCTTGCAACAATACTTCAGAAAACCCGATAACGGCATTCATGGGAGTGCGAATTTCATGACTCATATTGGCCAGAAAGTTGGCTTTGGTGCGTGCCGCCGATTCCGCGTCTTCCTTGGCCTTAAGTAGCTCACGTTCCGACTCTTTCTGCGGAGTGATATCCGCGATAAAGGTCACAAACAGATGTTCATTCTGGTTGATCTGACGATGACCGACGGCGACATAGGCAGGGAAAGTGGACCCGTTCTTGCGCATGCCCATGACTTCCCGTGGCACACCGATTGCCTTGCTGCTTCTCGTTGACAAAAAATTCTTGATATAGGCATCGTGCACGGATTTTTTCATGTGCGAAATCAACACCGATATATTCTTGCCGATCACTTCGTCGGCTTTCCAGCCGAAAATTTGTTCCGCGGCCGGATTGAAAACGCGGATGGAACCGTCGCCCGAGGCGGTTATGATGCCGCTGACCGCGGTTTTCACTATCGCTTTGATTTCCGCCGTTGCGTTTTCCACAAGTTCCGCCAGATGGTTGCGATGTTGTTCCAATTCGCGCTCATAGGATTTCCGGCGTGTAATATCATGTACCACGCAGATATACTGGGTGATGCCGGAAGCATCCGCATTGTTGATGGACAATTCAATGGGGAACTCGGCGCCATCGGCGGTACGGCCCGTCAATTCGATGATGTTTTCCGTCCGTAACGGCGTTTTGTCTACCAGGCTGGATGACACATAAGCATCAAACTCGCGGGAGTTTTCCGGGGAGATCAATGTTTTCAGGTGCCGACCCTGAATCTCCGCTTCATTGTACGCGAAAAGTTTTCTGGCCGAACAATTCAGCGACGTTATCAGTCCCTGTTCGTCGATCAGGATCATCCCGTCCAGTGTTGAGTTAAACACCTGCTGCATGCTGTCTTTGCTGATTTTCAATTGATTGAGCAGTTCAATGCGTCGGCTGATAAACAGGATGCTCAACAACGATAGCAATATGCCGCTTAGTACCAGTGATACCAATAAAGTGATTACCATGGGTTCCAGGCCGGCAGCCGGGGTTGCCGTAACCGAAGCGGATGGCACGAAGTGCGCGGCGGCCATGCCGGTGTAATGCATGCCGGTGATCGCGCACCCCATCAGCACGGAAGCGAACCACACGGTATGACGTGATGTGCCCGGCCCTGACCGTTTGGTGGCCGCCCAATGCTTTGTCTGTAACGCCACTGCCGATAGGACTACCGCCACTAATACAGACAGCGCGAACAGGAAGGGGTCATACAACATCAAGGCGTCCATGCGCATCGCCATCATGCCGATGTAATGCATGGCGCCAATACCGCTGCCCATCAAAACGCTGCGCATGAGGAGTTTCACCGGAGTAGAATTCCGGGTTTGGTTGAGCACGATAAAGCCGGCGATGATCGCGGGGGCTATGGAGATTAGTGTCAACACGCCGTCGTAGTGCACGACAATCGGCAGTCTGCTGGCCAACATGCCGACAAAGTGCATGCCCCAGATACCGCCGCCCAGGCAAGTCGCCCCGGCTGACAGCCAGGTGTACTTCTGGAAATTCGACTCCTTTTCCGTGCTGGTGCGTCCGGTGAACAGGAATGCGGTGTAGGAGCCGAAAATTGCAATACCAATGGAAACAGCAACTAATAGATAGTTGAAGTCCACCGTGAAGGTGTTGAGGATTTGTTCTTGTGTTTTTACAAATTGTAACATTTCACTGAAGTTCACTGTGTATGCACCGATTGGTTGATGGCCAGTAGCGGAATAGAGGCGGATGTGCGTCGGCTTCCTCCAAGAGTCTTAAGCGGACGCAGCAGCGCTTTATTTAATATAGTGTGAGCGGAAAATGTTAAATATGTTAAGGCGCTATAATGTTGACGGTGATGGCGATGTTCCGGCCAGGGGCAGTCGGTTGGTGACGTAAATCGGTGAATGATGGTACCAAAACGATTGTTGGTGCGTGACGGCGCCCTTTGTTAATGGCAGTATTTTGCCGATCGACGACGGGCGCGAGTTTGACAAGCGTCTTGCGCTTAGAATTTTGTCGTATAGGTCAATGAAAATATAGTGGCCTGTAGCCCGGGATACAAATCCTGGTTACGCTGTACGCCAATGGCGTCGGCGGGATGTTGTTCCCCGGTTTCGCGCAGGTATTCCGCGCGCACGCCCAGTTCACTGTGGCCCGCCAAAGGGATGCCCAGCTTGAAGCCATAGGTGTTACTGCGCATCGCCGCCAGGCGATAATCGGCACTGGCGAAGCGCGGATAATCCGGCCCATCGATCAGGCTGTAGCGGTAAAATTCAGCCGCGCTCTGGGTATACCGGCGTGCATGGGGTGCCAGGTAAATGCCGCGGCCGAATTCCATGCGGTACGTTAGATCAAAAGTGCCGGACGCGATATTCCAGTCGTCCCAGTAGTATCGATAGCTGAAATGTACGACATCCCGGGGCAGATGCACTACGGTTTTCCAGTACAGGGACTGTCGCGTGCGCGCGTCGGGCCGTTTCTCGTAGCGATAGTTCATGGTTTCCCCGGTGCTGCCGTCAATCACGCTGATAATCTTGTACGGATCCGTAAGGTAGCCATTGGACAGGCCGTAGCTGTAGTTGAGTTGCGTCAACGTCCTGCGATTCAGCACCTGGGAAACTCCCACAAAAAAATCCCACAGGGTCTTGTCGCGTGTCTCCACATGCGCAGCGTTACCGCTATTTCCGTCGTTGCTGTTTTGCGTGTTGGTCGAGCCGCTGGCCTGGGTAAACGTGGCGATTTGCGTCGTTTGCGTCAAACCACCGGGGAAAGTGCCACGCACCCGTACCTGGTCCGCGTCGAGTGCCGCGCCCATGCTCAAGGTGGTCAGTTTGCGGTTCATGTCTAAGGCAAAGGTCGCGCTCAGGCCGAGTGAGGCATAGTCGTTTTCGGTCGATGCGCTGGCGCCCAGGATGGAACGGGAAGTGCGGTGCCAGCGTTTATCCCACTCCAATGACCCCGCCACCCGTTCATCGCTAAAGGTGCGCATGGGCAGTTGATTGGCGCCGGCAATGTATTGGTTGCCACCCGAGGCGGAGCTGAAGGTCTGGGTTTTGTCCGTGGCCGTGGCGCCATTGGGCGAGGCGCCGGACATGGTGTCGTAAACAAACTTTACATTGAAATTTTCATCATCACCCAATGACAGGTTAGCGTTAACCGCGGGTTCCACCACACTGACACGATCTTTTTCGGAATAATCGAGGACCCCGGAGTCGACGTTCCAATGTTCCCGGGCCTGCGCCGGGTGTGCGTTGCCCGCCAGCAACGCATAGCTTGCCACCGCCAAGGCGTCACGAATCGGGCGTGCTGTCATTGCTGGCATCGGCGGCTCGTTTCACCATTGACCGGTCCTTGAGGAATACGCTGCCGTGTATTGTGGGAAGCGACGGAGAGATCGGGTGTCTGGCGCATGGGTCAGTTATTTCTACATAAAATATATTGCTTGGCGGCAGTATATTCGGTCCTGGATGAATTTAACTTGAATAATCGCAGTGTTTTTCCAAAGAACAGCATTATTTTTGCGGTTAAAGTGTAGTAATCCGCCAGGTTATCTGAACCGTCGTGTTAGCTGCAGTGCTTGGGGGAGTCGCTACGTTGCGGGTTACGCCGCCGGGATACCGTGTTTGCCCCCTTGCAACCCGAGCCGGTACGTGCCCTGTTTACGGCATGCTTACCCTGCAATCGGAATCCTGGTGGGTGAGAACATTGGAGAGCGCAATGGGACCAATCGGCCTGTTATCTGCATCACTTGCCGCGGCGATGAACCAGTGGCGTTTTAGGGTTGACGTGACATCAACATCACACAAGGAATGATCTCGTTGTTTACAGTCGCGTGGTTGTGATTTTCTTTAACTGTGGTATTCGAGTGTTCGATGTTACTCTATAATTCAGGTAATGAAGCTATCGATAAGTTATATTATTTAAGTCGCCTTTCGTATTGCCGTTTCTCATTTTGTTACGAATTGTTACAGGGGGAGAGCCTGTCATCAGCGCCAATATTATTATTTGGTCACGTCAGTTAATGCAGCGTCTGACCCATTCCGGATCATGGACATTCGTCCGGCACGGGATTGGGCGTAGATTCGCTATTTGGATTCTTGCTTTCAGCTCGGTGGTCACACTGGTATCAACAGTGGTGCAATTGTCCATCGAGTTCAAGCGTGACGTCGCTGGCATCGAGCAAGGACTCGAACAAATACGGAAAAGCTATACCAACAGTCTCGCGAATAGTCTGTGGGTCGTCAGCCAGCAAGACATACAACTTCAACTGAATGGCGTGTTGCGTCTGCCCGATATGCAATATCTCGAAATTCGATCGGATAGCGGCGAGCTGGTGGCAACGGCCGGTGCAGCAACAGGCGATCACAACCTGCGTCAGGAGACTCCTCTCTATTATAAGCATCGGGGTGAACCTGTTTTGGTTGGCAGCTTGACGGCCATTGCCAGTCTTGACGGCGCCTATCAACGCGTCAAAGACAAAGTCGTGGTCATTCTGATCACTCAGACGATAAAGACATTCCTGGTTTCACTATTTATTTTATTCCTGTTTTTTCTGCTGGTAGGTCGGCACTTGAACAAAATCGCGCGACATATCGAAATGTTGGATGTGAGGGCGACCGGTCCGCTGCTTGAGCTTGAGCGCGATGACGCACGTGTCGGTCACAATGATGAGCTGTATCAAGTGGTGCATTCCTTTAACAACATGCGTCTGCGGCTGGAAACTGCTTATCATCAACTGCGGGACAGTGAAGAAAACAGCCGCTTGATGATCTCAGCGGTGCAGGACTACGCCATTCTGCGACTCGATCAACACGGGCATGTGGCGACCTGGAACCTGGGCGCGGAGCGTATTTTCGGCTTTCAAGCGGGCGAGATATTCGACCGTTTCCACGCCGTTTTTTTCCCTGAAGAAGACATCGGTAGTGGCGTACCTATGCGCGTTCTTGACATCGCCAAGGCGGAAGGACAGTTCAGGGCTGAGAGTTGGCGCAAACGCAAAGACGGTTCGAGATTCTGGGCCGAGTGTTCGATCACGGCGTTATATGCGCCCGGTGAAAAATTCAGTGGTTATTCCGCGGTTACACGCGATATTAGCGAACGCAAGGCGGCGGAGGAAAGTCTTCGCTTCAGTGAGACATTGCTGCGACACACGCAGGCACTGGCTGCGGTCGGAAGTTGGCGGTACTACGTACAGCGCGATGAATTGGTGTGGTCTGATGAGACTTATCGAATGTTTGGCGTGCCGGTGGGTACGCCGGTGACAATACAGGATTTCATGACATGCGTTTATCCGGATGATCGCGCGCCGGTCGCTGATGCATGGCAGGCGGCGCTTGACGGTACCCCCTATCACATCGAGCATCGCATACTCGTGAACGGCGAAATTCGCTGGCTGGAAGAGCGCGCGGAACTGGACTTCGACCTTGCCGGCAATCTGGGAACGGTCACCGGCGCCGTGCAGGACATCACGGAGCGCATACGCACGGAACAACTGCTGCGCACCAATGAGCAGAAGTTACTGACGATCCTGGACGGCGTCGATGCCTATATCTATCTCAAGGACACCGCGGGTCGTTACCTGTTTGCCAATCGACCAGTGCGTGAGTTATGGCAGGTTGAAATGGACGACATTGTGGGATTTTCCGATAATAAGTTTTTTGACGACGCTACCGCGGCGATAATACGCGATAATGATCGTCGGGTCGTTGCGAGCGGCGAACTGTTGCGGGTGGAGGAAACGAACACTGTGCCCGTAACGGGCAAGACCGCCACTTATCAAACCACTAAGCTGCCGTTGCGCGATAAAGATGGCGGCATCTATGCCTTGTGCGGAATTTCCACTGATATCACGGAACGCAAGCTGGCCGAAAAAGCGCAATTTCGCCTCGGTCGGGCTCTGCGCATGCTAAGCGATTGCAACTTAGTGCTGGTCCGCACCCGGAACGAGCAGCAACTGCTTACCAAAGTATGCCGCCTGGTCGTGGAGGTCGGCGGTTACATGATGGCCTGGGTGGGCTTTCCGGAACAAGATCCCGGGAAATCCGTGCGCCCGGTATCGTATTCCGGATATGAGGAAGGTTATCTGGAGAATCTGCGCATCTCGTGGGATGGCGCGCTGGACATCGGTAACGGTCCCACCGGCACAGCGATCCGGACCGGCCTTACTGAAATCAACCAAAACTGCCTTACCAATCCGAAGATGGCGCCCTGGCGTGAAGCGGCTATCAAGCGAGGTTACCTGTCAACCATAGCACTGCCATTGAAAAGTCACGGGCAGACACTGGGTGCGTTGACGATTTACGCGTCCGAACTTACCGCTTTCAATGCGGAAGAAGTGGTACTGCTGGAGGAAATGGCCAACAACGTGGCGCTCGGCATCGAATTTTTGCGCGCACAAAGTCAACGCGCGGCGGCGGAATCCGCCAGTCTGGCGAAAAGTTCCTTTCTCGCCAATATGTCACACGAGATACGCACGCCGCTCAATGCCATTACCGGCATGGCCTATTTGATACGCCGCGCGGGAGTCACCCCACAGCAAGCCGAGCGCCTGGATACGATCGACAGCGCGGGACGGCATCTTCTGGATATCGTCAATACGATTCTGGATCTTTCCAAGATCGAGGCCGGTAAGTTCGAACTTGAAGAAACCGAGATTAGTATCAATGACATCATTGCCAATGTCACCGCGATGCTGGCCGAACGTTCGCGCGCGAAGAACATCAAGCTGGTGAGCGAAACCGCGGCGTTACCTCCGGTTTTACTGGGAGATGCCACCCGGGTGCAGCAAGCGTTAATCAACTATGCGGGCAATGCCGTCAAGTTTACCGAGCATGGAAGCATCACTTTGCGGGTCATTCTTGTGGAAGAAGACGACAGCAATGCACTGCTTCGTTTTGAGGTTGAGGACACCGGCATCGGGGTTGATCCGGGTGTGGTGCATCGTCTGTTCAGCGCTTTTGAACAGGCGGATAATTCCATGACACGAAAATATGGCGGTACCGGTCTGGGTCTTGCCATCACGCGGAAACTCGCCCAGCTGATGGGCGGCGATGCCGGTGTCACCAGCGCTCCGGGCAGCGGTAGTGTTTTTTGGTTCACGACGCGAATGAAGAAGGGAAGCGTGGCTGCGCACAGCGAGCTAGCTGCGCCCTCGGAATCCGCCGAAGCCGTCCTGGCTCGGGATTACAGTGGCACCAGAATTTTACTGGCTGATGATGAACCTCTCAACCGCAGGCTGGTGAGCGATATCCTGGAGAAGACCAATCTGGTGATCGATATGGCCGAAAACGGCGCCGCCGCGGTGGCGCTTGCCAGCCGTAACGACTATGGCTTGATATTGATGGATATGCAAATGCCGCAATTGAACGGTCTGGACGCTGCACGGCAAATACGGGCATTACCCGGCAACGCCGAGGTGCCGATCATCGCGTTGACGGGGAATGCTTTCAGCGAGGATAGAATCCGGTGTCTTGAAGCCGGTATGAACGACTATCTTGCCAAACCGTTTGGCGTCCAGGATCTATTTTCGACGGTGTTGAAGTGGCTGCGGGTTTCCGCTAGTGATTCGGGAAGATCAATAAAGGAGAAAATCGTGTGAAACCTGTCATGGCTGCCGGTTTGCCGATTGTTATTGCGACATTTTCCGTTTGCCTCTGGATCATGGGTGGCGCGGAGGCATGGGCGGCGCAGCTGCCCGATTGTTCGCGCCCGTTTACGCTCGCCTATCACGATCACGGTATGCTGTATTCCGCGAACATCGATCAGGGCATCGATAAAGATGTTGCGCTGGAAATGGTGCGCCGCAGTGGTTGCAAGTTTGAGATAAGCGTCATGCCGCGATCCAGAATCTGGGCGTGGATCGAATCGGGGCAACTGGATTTCAGCATGTCCGGCATCACCAATGAGAGTCGTGACAAGTTCGCGAGTTTCGCCTGGTACTTGTACAATAAATACTACTTTCTGGTGCGCACAGATGCCCATGTCGCTCAGTTGGCGGAATTCGAGAACAATCCAACGCTGGATTTGGGCGTGATTCGCAGTTTTCGTTACAGCAAAAATGCCAACGAGCTGGTCGATCGATTGACGGGTCAAAAACGCATCATCGAGGTGCCTGATCATGCGCAGTTGTTGAGCATGATAAAGCTCAATCGTATTCAGGGCATGATTATCGAGCCGTTCAATTATACGCAAGTCGACAGCCAGGCGTTGCAGGAAATTACCCGTGTCATCGACACCGGCGATGCCCCGGTCTTGCACGGTTTGATTATGTCTAAAAAATCACTGCCGGAAGTGGAGGCGGTGAAATGGCGTGCCATCATCGACGGCATGCACAAGGATGGCACCATTTTGGAAATATTGAAAAAATACTTTGGCCCGGCCATGGCCGAATCCATGGTTGATTTCTGACCCCGGGACCCGTGCCGCGCTGTCGCGAAATGCTACGCTAGCGTCAACGTCAACCAAGGTCCCCGCCTATCGCCGCGAATTATCAATTAGGCACGGGTTGTCTTCGTGCCAGTTCCTTTTCGATTTGCTTGTTGGCATGCTCCTGACCTTGGGAAAGCTGCAGCATCTGGGTCAGCTCCGCGGTTTCCAGGTCGCGCATTGCCTGACGGGCTTTCAGTTGCAGCACCCGATTTGGCGAATTCAATCCCTGAATGATTGCCGCCATGTCGGCGGGTTTTGCCTCATCAGCCTGGGCGCTGGTGATGATCGCCAGGTCACCGGCCTGGCGTGGCGGGGCTTTACAGTCCTGGCCGTCCTGCCATTGCCGGGTGGCGGGATCAAAGTAGGCGATACCGCTGGCCAGCTTGCGTATTTTCAGATCGACGGCATCCTCTTCCGTCACCAGGGTCGTGGGGACCAGATAGTCGTTGGGTTCGGCGTTTTCGTTCCAGTAGACAGTGAACTGAAAACAGGGTCCCAGGGATTGAATTTCCCGATGATCCGCCACCAGGGCATAACTCCAGGTCTCGCGGTCTCCTTGGGTGCCTTGAGTGCTGAAATATAAATGTTCATTGCCGGGATAAATTTTCGCGGTCGGCTCGAGAAAACCCAAACGGCCGCGATAGGGCTTGTCGATGGACCAGGTAGCGGTGATAAATACCGCGAGACCGGCAACGACCAGCCAGGAGCCAACCGTGATGGAGCCGAAGATCAGGCGTTGCTCACGCCGCGATTTCTCGATTTTACTGAAGTCCCTGAGTAATTTGGGTGCAATCCACAAGGCGAAGATGACCCAGATCGCATAGGGTCCGAATTCAAAGATGAGAGGCACCCAATCGGTTAGTTGTGTCGGCATTGTTGTTCCCTTCCCGTGGCTTTAGTTGTTGATTGCTGGGCAGCGAGAACGTCTTATTATTCGCTGTACGTGTCAATGTTTGAATCTTACCCCAAGAGGATACAAAATGTCTCAGCTGCCTGACAACGAGGTGGCGAGCGGCGCAGGGAATGAAAAGCGGCAGCGCGTTAAGCCGTGACTTGTACAGTTTTTGTACGGATCTGTTCATGTTTTGAGGGTGATGGCCACCAATCCCGGATAAAAGATACCCTATGCACGAGTATCATAGCCACAGTCGGCGGGGATACGGTGGCGGGTGACTCACGGTTTGAAACAGACGACAAACCAGCAGTATCCGAATGCGGAGGATCATGGAACGGCAGGCAAGAATTGTGGTGGTGCTTGGTGCTGGATTACTGTGCGTTGCGTCAGCGGTACCGCGTTCCGTGGCTGGTCCTTTTACCGTCAGTGGTAATTCCACGGTCGATGCCAGCGAATCTACTTATCGCAGGAGTATTAAACCCAGCGTGGACGCTACCCTTGATTTCAGCAAGAAATCCGCGGAAGTAACGGCTACCACGACCCTGAATACCTATAAATATGTCACCAGGCCCTTGCCGAGCCGGCCGGCGATGCCGGCGTGCGCCACCGTCGCGGCCGGTACGGTGAAGTCGAGCACCACGTCGACGGCGGCGAACAGCGT
>JAHECY010000070.1 GCA_024641505.1 Gammaproteobacteria bacterium | reverse complement strand
TGATATAGCCGGTGGCCTCGACGAAACGGGCGAATTCCTTGACCGTGATCTCATAGACACCCAGGGCGAAGGCTGCGCCCACCGTGACTTTATGCACCGGTGTTTCATCGAAATCACCGCCGCCCTGCCGGTCACCCATCACAAACTTTCCCGCGGGAATGCGCACTAACGACGGACCCTGGGCGCCGTCCTGGAAGGTATCGTGAAATACTGGAACTACAACGTTAGACGTTGTGGATTGATGACTGCAGGCAGTGGCCAGCAGCAACGGAAGAAATAACAGCCACCGTGGTATCAACGCATATACATGCAACAAAAATAAAGGGATGGCGAACCATCCCTTTATCGGTATCAATAAACGACAACGGTGATCAGTTGCCACCACTCATACTGACGCGGGTTTTCATGATGGTCTTGGCCTGCGCCACGAAGTCAGGGGTGACATCGCGCACCACTCGAAAACCGACATCGCTGAAACGGGACTGGGGCCAGTTGCCGCCGCGCGAGGCGGAGCGGGCGAAGGTTTCAAAACGGTACCAGGAGCCGCCGCGCACCACCATGGCGCTGGCATCGAAAGTGGCGGGCAATACTTTCAGTTCACTGCCAATGTAGGTTTCCGTGTACGGCGATCCGGTCCACTCCCAAGCATTACCGGCGGTGTCGTACAAGCCGAATTTATTGGGCGCATAGCTGCCCACATCGCGGGTTTGTTTTTCCAGCCACAACACGCCGGTGCAGCAATTGGCGCTGTGGCAATCGTCGCTGTTGCCCCAATGCCAGCTGGTGTCGGTGCCGGCGCGGGCAACATATTCCCATTCAGCCTCACTGGGCAGGCGATATTTTTCGCCGCTGGCGGTGCTCAACCATTGGGTATACGCCATGGCGTCACGCCAGCTGACACACACCACCGGATGATTTTCCGATTGAGGGAACCCCGGGTTGCGCCAATTACGATCTTCGATCCACACCCAGAAACGGGAATCATTGTAGGTGTAGCAATTACCACCCTTCTCGGCATCGGTGACATAACCGGTGGCTCTGACAAAGCTGGCGAACTGACCCACGGTCACTTCGTATTTACCGATGGCGAACGGTTCTTTAATCTTCACCTCGTGCACCGGTAGCTCATTTTTGGCGCCGTTGGCCTGAATATCGCCCATGGTAAATTTACCTTCCGGGATCAGCACCATCTGCGGGCCCTGTTTCGGCTGGGCATCGGCGAAGGTATACAGTGGCTCGGCGGGATTTTTCGCCAGGGCGCTGTCGGCAGCCGCACCGGCATTGCCCGCCAGCGCGATCAACACCGGTGACAGTAAAAGACCTAATGTAGTTTTTAACATAACGATGACTCCTCTTGGCCCGTACTCCACGAAGACTGGCACAGATTATAGCACTGGACTGATCGATACCCGCCAGTTTTCCTGGCCCCGTTAACTCATTACTATATAACTATATTTTTATACTCTACTGCGCTTATTGCGTTTCCACGAGAAAGCCCAGATCGGAAATCGCGCCCGCGTCCACCTCATCCACCGGTTTGAGATCACCGGTTTTAGGTGCCACCCGATAGACACCGAGGGACGTCTTACCCGCTTGCCTGATCACGGCAAACTGACCGGACTGGTCGAATTCGATGCCCTGGGGGGTTGCCGTGAGTTTGATCGATTTTGCCGCTTGCAAACGACCCGTAGCCGGATCGAAGCTAAAACGGCGCACGGTATTGTCGCGCCCCTGGGTGACATAAAGCCAGGGCTTCCGGGGATGCGCGCGCAAGGCCGTCGCGCCCGGACCCACCTTGGCGCCACCATCGACGATGGCCACGGGTGTGCCGTTATGTAAATCCAGGGTATAAGCCCCAACATTCCCCGCAGCATCCAGGGTGTACATATATTTTCCTGTGTATTCCCGAGCCAAGGCAAAAACATCCGCTCCCACGGCAAACGGTGAACCGTAACCGTCAGAATCGATAACCAGAGGGCCGTTGCCATAAAACTTGAAAAAGTGAATATTGTGGCTGCCTCGATTCAAGACATAGGAATAGCGATCCGTCATGTGCAGCAACAAATCCCCGGGCTGCTCACCCACCGCGTAAGGCGACGCGGAAAAATATTGGGTATTGGGCGCTTCTTCGAGCTTACCGCCGTCGCGCAGCAACATGAAAACGGACATCGTATTGCCGCCTTCATTGAGCACATAAACAAAACGCCCGTTATAATCCACCCGCACCGCCACCGGCTTGCTGCCGGTTTTGTATGGAGAACCCTCCATTTCCTTCAACCCGCCGTGCGCATCAACGCTGAACACACCGACCGAATCGCCGCCTTTGTTGGCGACAAACACAAATTGATTCAGCGGATCAACGGCCAGCGACACCGGTTCCGCACCCGTCGCTACCGCCGCTTGCTCCTTGAGCTTACCGGTATCGGCATCGATGGCGAAGCTGACCAATTGTCCGGCATCGGAGCGCAGAGCGAAAATGTTGCGGGGAATATTGCGTACCGGACTCTTGCCCGAGACAAACGCCATGGCACGGGGACCGGAACGGGCCAAAATGGTGTCGCCAGGAATCAGACTGCCGTCATCGCCATTGATCCGATACTCGGTCAGTGTGTTGTTTCCGTAATTGGTCACGTAGGCGAATTGACCCGCCGGTTCCACGAAAATCTGGATGGGCTGCACGCCAAAGGTGGCATAAGGTGAACCCGGCAGGGACACCAAATGATCCTTGGCCTCGTCCCGGCGGAAACCGACGATACCTGCCCACCAACTGGCCACGTAAAGATAGCGACCGTCCGGTGTCATGGCCACGCCAAACGGTGAAATACCTTCCCCCAAACCGTACTCCAGATCCGGCTGTAACATCCCGGTTTCTGGACTCACCTTGAAGCTGACCAGGCTCTTAGTGGTCCAGCTGCTGATATAAGCATGTTTGCCGGTGGGATCGATGGTCATGAATTGCGGAGCATCACCGGCGGTGGCAATACCGGTGGCCAGGGGCACCAGAGTTTTCTTGCGACGGTCGATGCTATAGGTGGTCACCGAGTCATCATTGATACTGACCATGTAAACATGCTGACCCGCGGGATCGACGGCGACCGAACGGGGCATGAAGCCACCGGCAAACGGGGAACCGGTCATCGAGGTCAGGGCACCGCTGTTCGGGTCGATGGCCATGGCGGCGATCGCATTGGAATTGCGACCGGCAATGAACAAATAGTCGCCCTGGGGCGCCACTGTCAGCCAGAACGGTGAAACCACTTTGGGATCGAAGGGCGAACCGGCGATTTCCGTGAGACGACCGGTGACCGGGTCGATGGCGAACACATGAATTGACATGCCGGTTTGGGTGGAGACGTACAACCAGCGGCCATTGGGGTGAGCAACAACGGAACCCGGGAATTTTTTGACCGGCGCATGCCCCACCGGTGACAAGGCACCGGTGTCCACCTGCACCTGATAGACCAGGACGGTACTGTCATAGCCGTTAACGGCATAGGCAAAGCGCGTGACATCGGCGCTCGCTTGCCAAATCCAGGGCAACAGACACAACCACGCTAACCAAGTCACCAGGCGGTTGTTGTGGCCCTTCCGGCTACAGGCATCCATAAACACCGCTTTTTTCAGCATGTCACTACGCGTGTATTTATTTCCCTTAGGGAACCGCGATACAAGCTTCAGTGCTCATGGCCATCCAGAACACACCGGTCGCATTCGCGCCGGGCGGCCCGACGGAGCCGCAAAATGCGGGATTCCAGGTACCGCTGACCGCCCAGTTGGCCACTTTCAGCGATGCGCGATTATAGTACGGTCCGTTGAAATACCCGGCGGTGGTGTTGTTACGCACCTGAGTGTTGGGCGCCAGGCCACCTTCCGGCCCCACGTCGTTGAGGTTGACCAGGAAATTCTTGTTCTTCCAGCCGTGCGGAACCGCTACGTGACACAGATTGCACCGGAAACCCGTGACCGCGCCCGCATGGAACGCGTGCAAATTGTTGGTCGCCGCCGGCATGCACATCATACCGCCCATGCCACCACCGCCGCCGCCCATGGCGCCGCCCATACCACCACCCATGCCGCCACCCATGCCGCCACCCATGCACCCGGCACCAGCGCCGAGAGCAAAACCGCTGTTCTGAGGCGCGGTGTTATTGGCATTGCCATATTGATCCCAACGATGGCAGCGAAAACAAAAGTCGCCAGGCGTCGATTCGCCGGTCATATTGCTCCAGGCCCCTTTGAGCAGGAAATTATTCTCGGAGCCATGCGGACCCCACACCCGGCCGGTATCACCGCCGTTGGGCACCGAGGTGCCGACGGCGGTATTACTGCCATGACAGTCGGTGCAATACATGGTCTGGTTACCCAGGGCCACATCCCAGGGCGGGTACCAATTGTTGGCCTGGGCGATACGAATACCGGTGGGGCGGCCGGTGTTGCGAATCACCGGATGCCAGGAACGATGGTTATTGGTCGAAAAACTGCTGCCAGCACCGCCGGCGGGTGAACCGGTGCCTTCTCCCATATGGCCGGTCGGCGCGTTATATTCCTTGGCCTGGTTGGTGTACTGGGTCATGGCATTGGTACCCGGCGCGGTACCGCCGTTGAACGAACCCAACATCGGTGGATTGTTGCCATAGGCATAGTTGGAATGACACTTGAGGCAAATCTGGTATTCCCGGGTCAAGTACGGTTGGGTGACGGCGGCGCTGCCGTTGATCGGCGGATTGCCCCGTTTCACCTGAAAGGTGATGGTGGTGACCGGCGCTTGGAAATCGGCGGAACCGTATACCGGCTCCACGCCCCACATGCCGCGTAACACGCCGGAAGCGATATTGTTATGCGCAACCGTGTTCTCGTGGGTATGCGTGCCCTGAGGTGCCGGCGACGCCGGATTATTATTGAACGCCCGGTTACGAATCACCCGATGCGGGTTATGGCAGTCGGTACATTCCACATGGCGTTGCGCCAGAATATTCTGGCCCTCAATAAAATCCTTACCCGCTTGCTGCATGCCATGATTACCGGCGCCAATGTCATGCACTTCCGTGGTGCCGGGCTGGTCCGCGGTAGTGATCGGCATATGAGTATTCAGGGTGGTGAAGTCCGTCTTCACATCCGGTACCGCGGTCGTTTGCTGATTCACGGTGGCGGGATTGTTGGCCGAGTGGCAGGCGAAACAGGTTTCTTCGATGGCCGGCTGGCCACCCTGCTTAATGGGATAACCGTTTAAATTAGTGGTAGGACCGTCGGTGCCTTCGCGCAGCAAGCGCCGGGAGCCCTGGACCGTATGGGTATCATGGCATGCCAGGCAAGCGGATTCCCATACCTGCAACCCGTTGGGAAAATCCCGTGCCGAGGCCGCCGCATTGGTATAAACCGTATTGGCCACGGTCGGATTGGCATGGGCTGAGTTTACCCACCCGGCCTTCTCGTGACACGCCAGGCAGATGATGTCTTGATTGGGATTAAAGGGCGTTTCCGTGGGCGCGGCGCGCTGAAAGCGGTTCAGGCGTAAAAATTTAATATTCTCATTGAGCACATCGTCGCGAATATGGGGATCGTGACAGGTATTGCATTGCACCAGGTTATTTTCCAGCGGCAGCGTGGGTCGATTGGTGCGGGTGCGACTGCCCACGTGCTGGGACTGTGCCGGATCGCGCATTTCACCGTCCCGCTGCGCCAGATTGGTATCGAACGTCATGGAAATCGGGTGGTCGTTCTTCAGGTCGGTGCCGATGCGCCGGGTGAACCCGGTAGTGGCGCCGGGGCCACTGGCCATGGTGCCGCCGGCATCGGTGCCCTGCATTTGGATGTCCGCGGTGTTCGGGTTCTGATCGGTAAACTTGCCATTGAGCACGTTGACCGCGCCGATCGCCAGAGTGCCGTCATGGCACGACAAGCATAACTTGGAGATGCCCGTGGGTTGTCCGAGACTCTGCCCGGGACCTACCGAGTCCAGAGAGCCGGAACGGTATGTGTCATAAACCGCGGTGGACAATTTGCGATTCCACAAGGGACCCGGCGCGGTGACGTCACCGGCATGGGGGGTATGGCAAAAGACGCATATCTGGGATTCAGTCGTCGCCGAAACGACACGCGATTGCCCGCCTGGTAAACCAGGCGCCAATGTTGCTGAAAAGTTGTGTTTGGTATTTCGAATATCGGAAATGCGCGCCGCGAAAACTGAACCACCAATCGTCGCCAGCACGGCGAAAACGACACCCCGTACCCACCAATTTTTGTTTTTGGTAAATAAAGCCACTACCCTACCCCTATTGACTTTAAGTCTACAACCAAAGCCTAAGAAAAATATGGGGACTACTGATCAGGCCCATCCCACGTAATCTACGTAAACTAGTCAAGTTTAACCAAACTTTCAACTGTTTCCGAGATATTGCAGGATCAGGATGCGGCCATTGAACATATCCGCCACATAGATACGGTTTTTACTGTCGGTCCAGACCCCTGCCGGCAGGTAAAATTGCCCAATTTCCGTACCCGTGCCCCCAATCGGTAAAAGAAATTCCCCTTTATTATTATAGATTAACAAATGATCATAATAAGATTCTACAACATAAATGTTGTTATCTGCATCCAGGGCGACACCTTTCGGTCGAGGCATATTACCAACATATAGCCCTCGACGTCCAAAGGTATAAAGAAATTTACCCTCCCCGGAATACACCTGCACCCGCGCATTCATGGTATCGGTGATATAGAGCTTGCCGTCCTTGAACGCCAAATGGGTGGGAAAGTTGAATTGACCCTGCTCCTGTCCCCGTTCGCCGAAAGACTCGAGGTAATTGCCTGCGTCATCGAATATTTTTATATTATGAGCGTGCGTATCGGAAACATAGAGATGCCGCGTGCGCGGATCACGGGCGATGCCCGTGGGCCGTTTCAATATTCCTTCCCCAAACATCTGCAACAACTTCCCTTCAGGGGATAATCGCATCACCAGGGCGGCTTCCGCGTCCACTACCAGGATCTCACCATTGTCGGCCAGCGTAATGCCGATAGGCGCCTGAAATCCCTGGTTTTTTGCTACCTGATCCCAGATCTCTATGGAGCCTTTGAGCTGATCGAAGACAAAAACCGCCTGCCGGCTGACGTCAGTGATGTAAATCCGGTTACGCACCTCATCGACCACGCCGGTTTGGGGTCGTTGCAGCACCACCCGCTCATCGGCGGAACGAGTGAGACCGGTGACAAAATCGAGGACCTTGCTCCAAAAGCCTTTGCCTTCGGAATAAATATTTTCATCGCCGGTCAGTTGCCCGACATAACGGTAACGAGGTTTTTCAGGCTTCTCCGGCCACACGATCGTGGAGTTGGGAACCTCGTACACCAGCGTGGACTGGCTGGCACAACCACCGAGCAGCAGCAAGCCTCCAAGCAGACCGGCTGTAACCGTTGTTGGTAGCAAGGTGCGCATCATTGTGAAATAAAATTCGGCATTTGAGGAGTATCGGCCACCACCTCAAACACCTGAATCCGTTGATTCAGGCTGTCGGCCACGTAAAGCATGTCATCGTCGGACAACCACATGTCCGTAATCAGCCGGAATCTACCCGGCGCCGCGCCGGTACCGCCGAGCGTGGCAATCAAGCGAATATCATCAAACACGCGTATCGAGTTGTCGGAACGATCGCTGACATAAAGGCGCTGGTATTTATCCACCACCACTGCCGTGGGCCAGGTCAGGGCGTTTTCGCCGAAGGAAAAGTGAAATTCACCGTTCATTGCCAGCTCCTGCACCGGCAACTCCAGGCGATCGGTCACATATAAACTGTCGTTGATCTTATTGATCGAGGTAATGGCGCGAAACCGGCCCGGCCCGGTGCCGCGGTCACCGATGGCCGACAGCGGCTGCCCCATTTTATCGAATACCACGATATGACTGAATGAACCGTCCGCCACCAGCACCTGATTGCTCAATTCATCATAGATGACGTCGACGGGACGTGACAGGTTTTTCAGGTCCTGATAGACGCGCAACACGTTACCATTGCGGTCGAAATAAAATACCTGCTTACCCACCGGATCGCATACATAGAAACTGAGATCCTTTTCCACGTATAAGCCCATGGGATCGCCCGCAAACTGCTTGCCGGCTTCACCCAAGGTGGCGATGGTGTGGTCTTTTCGGTTATAGCGATAGATGCCATGTTCCATGGCATCGACGATTATCATGGTATCGCCGTAGCCACCGACCGCCACCGGTTGCTGCAGACGCACGGTATCGTCACTGCCGGTCAGCAATCGGGCTACCTCACCGGTGACGCCGATTTCGGCCCGTTTGCCGGTGGTGATCACGCCCACGGGCCGTAAAATTTCCGGTTCATCCTTGTTACGAAACCTGCCTACGATAGGCGTCGGCTCGGCTGGCTCGCTCTCGCCAGCCAACGCATACTCCTTCAGCGCCTCCTTACTGCAACCGGCGGCGAGCAACACAGGCATGAATAACGGAATTATTACCGCAAACCAACGCTTTCGCGCGCAACACTGTGACATCGATTGCACTCCAGAGGCGGAAACGCGACTTTACCATGGCATACGCCGCAATATTCGCCTTCAATTATTGCCGCCATGGTGACGAAATTACCGCCCCGTTGCGGAAGAAAAATTCCAGGATGACAGTTCTTGCACGTCAGCCACTTGGTGTGGGGCAAATGGGGAAAACGCACGTAGGGCATGGACGCGGTATTCTTGAAAATGACATCGAAATCCACGGCATGCATTTTCTCTTCGCCGGTGAGACCGGTACGCGGATTGATCAAGCCGCTGTCCAGCGTCTGTACCCAGTTGATGATACCGCGGGCGTCACGGGGAAAGGCCGACATCGCCTCACTGGGCGGTTGCAGGATCTTTACCGCATCATTGGCCGGATCATGGATACCGTCCTCGGCAATGGGCAGTACATCACCGTTCAGTTGGAAATGCCCCCCTCCCTCCGCCGCCCACACGGCTGCACTGATGGAAAGTGGAACAATCAATGCCAACAATATTATTTGTTTCTTTTTCATATCGTTTTAGATCAACCCGTTAGTCCCCGAAACCATGATCATGATTATTGGGTCACCCCAACCGTTCGTAGTGCGCGGCGCATCTCTTCGGTAGCTGATAATATCATGGAGATGGCCGTGGGGTAGTCCCCCGCTTTCGCTTTGTCTTCCGCTGCCGCTTTCTGTTCTTCGCTTTTCTTCACATACATATCCATTAGTTTCTTCAGGTTATCGTTGGGCTGCTTCTGCTCCAACGCAACCGGTATCAGGTCAGCATACCCTTTATAACGACGTTTTTCATAATCGTACTCGTCCTTGGGTGTCTTGAAATTCAGTTCGTAGACAATTTCTTGTTTGTCCATCATTTGCTGAATCGCCGACGTGATCAGATGCTCCGCCTCCACCAGGTTTTCATTGGCATGCACATATTTCTTTTTGCCGGCCATCGCCTTGGCGTCCGTCACCAACTGGCTGATTTTCGCCTTGTCATAGCTGACCGCCGCGGCCTTGCCGCGCCGTTTCACCGTATCGTCATATTGTTCCTGATGGGAAATCTCAAATTGTTCCACGGTGATGAGATTGGCGTTGTATTCGTTTTCCTGCTCCTTGAGTTCTTCTTCCGTTGGCACCAGACGCTGGGCCGTACTGATCAGTTTCAACGCTGCATCCGCCAGCCCCATGGCCTTATCGATGGCGCCGGACTTGAGCGTGGTATTGCCCTCGTCAATTCTGGCTTTCGCCTGAGTAATCATGCCTTTGGCTTCATCATCGTTGCTGCTCATCACCCGCTTTACGCCACCACTGCCTAACATCATACCGGCCAGTGACAATTTTTGCCGGGCTTTGGCATCGGATTTGTCTTTTTTCACCGCTGTACCGGCGCCAGCGGCGGTCAATTGCTGCAATTCCCCCGCAGCGTCCGCCAGGATCTTTTTCACTTCCGATTCCGGCGCTCCCTTATCAACGACATAAATTTTCCAGCCCATGGTACTGTGATTACGGCAGGAATAATAAATGATGTTAGGTGTCGTCTCACCGGGATTAATGGTGATGGTGCCATTGTAAGTGAATTGCCCCTTCACGCCATCAATAATGGGCCCGCCACCCCAACCTACAGGAGTGGCCGAAAAATAAACATCATGTAAAGGGTCGGTGCGCACGTCAAATTCATAAGTGGTTCCGCGACGCAATACGGTGGGGGTACCGGGCTTGCCGTCGAGGTAAAATCCGATGGTATGACCTTTGCCGTAGGCGGGATGATCCGGTCCCTTGTCATGGCGCGTGATGACGAAATGATTAGGACCTTTCTTCGCCGGCACCTCAATGTCATCTTTAACGGAAGCCGGCTTAGCAGCTGGCGCTGAATCTGCGGCAACAGGCGGCTCGGGTTCAGACGTCACCGGCGCGGTTGCCTCTGGCTCAGCAGGCGCCGTGGCTTCGGGTTCCAGTTGTTGTGGTTCCGAGCGCACCGCGTCGGGAACCGGGGTCACTTCGACCGTAGGTTCGGCGACCGCTGGCTGCGGTTCCGGAACCGATGGCACAGGCGCTGACTCAGCAGGCGCCTCCTCAGTTTGCTGCGGTTCCGGTGCAGTTTCCTGATCTTTTTGCAGAACGCCGCAACCGGCAAGCAGGAAAATCACCACCAGAATGAAAGCAGGATAAATTTGTTGAATTCTCATGTCCGGGCCACTCGTTAGTGTACGTGTTGCAGCGGGCACGGTTAGCTACCGTCAGATGTGAACATCGGATGCCCCGCTACCAGTCAATTCGATGACTGCCTCACCCGTCCTTTGAAGAGCCATCGTATGCAATGGCGCTATTACGCCTTATTATTTTTTGTATCGTGCTTCAGGCCGATTCGCCTTAATCCCTATCATCCATGCCAAGGGCAAGAGAAAAAATGCGGCACGGGGACCTTCCCCGTGCCGCATGTCGATCATGCAACATGTCCGTCAGAATACGGAACCGACACAATCGCGTTTTAACGCCATGGATTCTTGACGCTGGCCGAGCTCAACGGTGGTTTCCAGTTGTCAGGCTTAGGCTTGGAATGGCACTTTTTGCACGACAGCGTGGTAATGGGGAAAGACACCTTGCCATGACAAACACCACACTTCTGCCCTAACAGAATCGCCGACATGTTGATCTGATTGGCGTTTTTCTGCGGAATGAAGATTGCCGGGTGGCAGTTGGAGCAATGCAGCCACTGGGTGTGCGGCTTGTGCGGGAACACGACATCCGGCACCGACGCTTTTACCTCGCGGACGATATCCAGATCCATGACCAAAGGCTCTACCGTGGGATCCACACGATCATAGCGCGGATTCAAGTAGCCCTTCTGCAACGCCTGTACCCAATCCACATAGTTACCGAAATCCGTCTTCGGCAGGCCTTCGTAGGCAATAAGCGGCGGTTGCAGCACATGAGTGCCTTCATTGTCCGCATCGTGGACGCCGTCTTCGGGGGGCGGTAAATTACGCGCCTTATCCTTCTTTAACAACCGATTGAAGACGTTGGCGGTACTGACTTTACCCTCTTCGCCTTTCACCTGCTTCAGCTCCATGCTCTTCTTGGAGGCGCCTTCTTCCGCCGCCCAAAGCTGGGACATGCTCATTATGCCGAAACAAAACAAAGCGCAATAAATTGCATATGAAATTCTCTTCATGACCTACTCCCCTCCCTTTTTTACTTTTTAGTATCACTTGGCAACGACTTGTAGGTGGGAGCCACCAACCGCTGGATCGTGCTGCCATGGATAGACGTGGGAGTGCCGGGAATGCCGGAATGACACATACCGCAGTTCTCTACCGACCAGGAAATTTCACCATTGTGGCATGCGCCGCAAAACTGGCCATCGATGATCTTGGCCATGGTGATCTTGTTGCCACCGGCCTTGAACTTAAAGCCCAGGTCCGCGTGGCACACCTTACAACGGAAACGAATACGGTGGTACCAGTGAGGGAACACCGCCGGACGCATACCCGCCGCATCAGCATAGTTGTTAATAACCACATCCGCATATTCCGCTGTCGATGACTGAGGAATCAAAACCACAGCCAAACAAGCAACGATTGCCGCAAACGCTACCCTCCACCTAGAAACATATCCCTTAATATTATTCATGTTGCAAGCTCTCCACCTTCTTTTTTTAAACAACCGCGAAATGATATACCATCTTAGAAAGATCGTGTAGCACGGAAGAAAAACGACGTAGATCGGTTTTCGCCCCCCAAATCAGATACATTGTAACTTAATGACGTAAATAAGAGCCCAATATTATACGTTAGGTTATTACGCCAATCGAGAGTAATGTTTCTTTCATCCCGGACATTGTTCGAGGAACTGTTATTCCCCGAACCACCCGCGCCGGTTTCAGAGCGAAACATATTCCGCGTCGTCATACTGGAATCAAAACGTAATCGATAGATCCCGAGAAACCGACTGTGGTTGTAAGATAATGCCGCGCCACCACCCTCATAGAGCTTGCCGTTATCGTCCGCAACCGCCGTCTGGGTCTGAGTCTGATCTGTGGTCTTAATAAAGGATTTTGTCGCCTGATAGTTAAGGGAGCCGGTCACGCCGCTGAGCCGATTAATTGCCTGTTGGCGCGATAACTGGAAATTCAGCGACTGAAACACGGTATCCACGTCAGCGTAGGATCGAGAATCTGAAAATTGCAGAGAACTGCTGGTTTGCGCGCCAGGAGCCGAACGCGACCAGCCGATCCCCGCGCTATGGGTCACGTTATAAACCGGATCCACATCCGTATTAGTTTTGCTGGCGCCGCCACCTTGACCCACGCTGATATGGGCGCTGCTGTAACGCCCCAGCACCCAACCCTTGGTGAGACGATGACTGAGGGAGCCTCCAACCGACTGCGTGCTGCCCTCCTGCGTATCCTCGGTGCCAGTCTGCGTACTGGTGCCGGACGTCTGATTGTTATTACCATCACTGTTAAATGTGGTGTTGGACGCGCTGGCGCCGGCACCCCAGGAATAATCGAGCCCCCAAAACCGATAGGGATCCGAGTTGTAAGTGGCGTTCAACAACTCCGATATCGTGGTGGTCTGCACGTCGCCGGAATCAGCAACATTGAAATTGACCCCTAACCCCATTCGGGTATTGCGACTGACGCGGTACGACGTTGCAACACTGGTGGCGGCACTGCGTTGCTTTCCTGTGCCATTGGGATCGGATACGAAAAATCTAACGCCGCCGGTAACGTGGTAAGGTTTATGCTCCGGCCGCCAGTAAAACGTGCTGCTCGCTTGTGCCGAAGAAGACTCGGTAGAAGCCGTGTCCGAGGCCTGCGTCTGACTCCGTGCGTAATTGAGCAGCGATATTACGCCCTCTTCCGGTCCCGGATAGTAACCGTGATTAAAAAATATGTTGGAATCCCTCGATTCCTGAGCATCGCCAACGGTATTGACCTTATTGGCTCGCATCCCGCCATCCATGATCTGGTATGCCTGGCGCTTGGTCGCCTCGACGCCAAACGACCAGATTTCGCTGTCCTTTTCGGAGAATGCATCCACCGTCGACTGATTCAACCAAGCGGTCAATCGTAAGTTATCCCGCCCGGTGTAATGCTGGTTAATATAGAAACGTCGGACCTCGTACTCCTGATCACGCGTGAGAGTGCTGTCTACCATTTCAGATTTACTGTTGGTGACCGCATACCCGAAATCAGTCGGAAACCTGCTGCGCGGGAACAAGGTGAAATCCAATTCACCACTGACGCTGGTGGACTGGGAGGTACCACCCGGATTACTGACAGTCTCACCGAGATTTAAGCCGACATTAGCGCCGAGGGTGAGAAACCACGGCTCCCAGAAATAACCCGATGTTCCCACGGACACACTCACCATTGTGCGTTCGCTCTCCGCATTGGCGGCACGGTTAAATCCGTAACCATAGCTCAATTGCCCACCGAGACTTTGGGGCACGAAAAACTCCGCACTGGCTGTCCCTGACCAAAACGATATGGTCGCCAGCATCAGCGATACTGACCAACAACAGGACAGCGGCATAAATCGCAGACGGGAAATAAAGGATTTCAACGGCATACCGGGTCACCTGCCGCGCGACAGACAACAGTGCCCACACGGCACACCCACCCCTCCCGCACCAATTCCGGTCCGTTCAACACCCCTCCCACACACGCTAATTATAATAATTAATTCTTAATGGTAGAGCTTGCCGCCGCTATGGGTTACCCCCACCGGGCTTGAACAAGCTTGCGTTCACTTCTATTTTAGTCTTCTTCCGCAACTCCTGCGCCAGCCCACGCCAGGCTTTATCACCCTGGTCACGCTGCAACAGACTTTCCACCCGATCCTTAACTTTATCAAAAGGATTCAACTTCGCCTTCACCCGGTCATCCAAACGGAACACGGCCACTCCCTGCAACAATACCACCGGCTCGGATATATCATTCGGAGACATCAAGTCAAGCACGTTCTGCGCCGGCACCGCCAGCATCCCTTTGTGTATGTAACCCATATCACCGCCGTTGATCGCGGAATCATCGCCGGAGTGGATGCGCGCCAATTCGGCAAAATCAGCCCCGCCGCGCAACTTAGCCACCAAAGTCGATGCCTCCTCAAACGCGGCATCCCAAAGATTACTCGGCGCGGAGGGATCGACGCGCAGCATGATAATGGAAACTTTTATTTGCTCCGGCGCCGTGAATTTATCAGGGCTGGATTCGTAAAACCGCTTCACATCGGCGCGCTTCGGCTTGGGCACATCTCTTATTTTTTTTTCCAGCGAATCAAGAACGCTATCATCCTCCAATTGCTTTCGGATCTTGGGAATCAACCGCTCTTTGTTATTCAGCCAGTCCTGATCCTTGGAGCGGCTGGTTTCGATTTGCGCCAAACGGGTGTCAACCGTTTCCTTGTCCGGCTGAATCTTGAGCCGCGCGGCTTCCTGCAGCAACAATACCCGGTCCACCACCTGGTCGGCAATTTCCTGTTTGAATTTCGCCACCTCTTCCTCGGGTACTTTACCGTGATAGAAGCGATTGCGCGAGTTCAGCCTGAGTCGGGCGGCATATTCCGATACCGGCACGACTTCCTCACCTACGATGGCAAAATATTCTTCTGTTGCCTGACCTGAAGCTTCAGTTGCTGCGACCGCCGGGGGATCCGCAGCATATGCCCATAGCGATGGCAGACATAACACAATACCGAAAGCTGATCTAATACGCATAGGAATTCACGTCTAATCCAGTTCAAATGGAGAGTAACCACAGTCGCAGTTTAGCAAGCTATTAATGTTCGGGAAATAGTTAAGACACTCGCACTGAAATAATGCCGACCAACCACGGCAATATTTTATTACTGGGCGTATAAAACAAAACAGCCACTCGGGGTTACCCGAGTGGCTGCTTAAGATCTACTGCTGTTTTACCAGCGCGATAACTTTACTTGACGTGGCAAGTCAGGCACAGCGCGCTAGGACCGCCTCTGGCGTCCGGGAAATCGCCGCCCGGGGCAATGTTGGAAACGCGCAGGAAGGTCGGGTTTTCCATGTTATGTGGATCGTGGCAGGAACCACATTCAACAGTCGGCTGCATGTTTGGATCGCCGGGGATGTCGTTACGGGTGTAGAGAATTACGTCAAGACGGTCACGACCCGAAGCATTCAGGGACGTTGCGCCACGCTCAATCCACCACAGCATATTCAAATTGGACGTAGTGGGTGCAGCGACACTTTGCAGCGTACAGCAAGGATTCACCTTGGCGCCACCGGTGAAATCCAGGTCCTTGGTGGGACCGGACGGGCTCGCGGTAGAAACACCGCCACCACCGTACTGCATACTGACCGGGTGATCATTACTCAGGTCGGTACCCAGGTTCTGCACGATATCGACGCCTTCCCGCAGAGAACCGTCGGCGCCTACGTCAGCACCCTGCATGCCGGTAGCGGCACCACCACCGATAAACACACCGGTAGTGAAATTGTAGTTACCGGAACCAGGCGCGTTCAGTACGTTATCGATCGCTTGGGTACCATCATGGCAGGATAAACAGGCGATGGTTACGGAACCAATCGGCGCTTCAGTCGCATCGAAGGTAACCGTACCCAATTCTGAATAGCGCTTGTACGATGCGGGGGCGTTCAGCTTGCGGTTCCAGATCGGCACCGCCGCCTGGTTGTCGCCACCGTGAGGTGTATGGCAGAACACACAAATTTCTGTGGTCAACGCACTGTGGTTAGCGGGGGCGCCACCGTTAGGAGTGGCTTTCTTGGTATTACCTGCGCCCAGGTTATGCCAGGAATCCGCAATACTGGCTGAGTAAGCTTGCGACATCGTCATTACTGAAGCGGCACCCAATATGACTGCAGCTAGTTTACGGCTATGGTTCATAAAACCCCCTCTGTTAGCCTGAAAATAGTTGAAATTAATAACCCCTAAACCCGACATATAACAATTCCTGGCACACGAGACATCCAGTCCCATCCACCAAGAACGAGAAATCTAACACAGATTTACCATACTCCAAGTTTTTGTGTCAACATTCAACGATAACGCTATAACTCGGTAATATAACGTAAAATTGGTTACAAACCTTTACAACCTCATGTTTTTCCTGCCGTTACCTTTAAGGGTTACTAAAGATTAACGAATGATTATTGTTCCCTATTTGCACTCAAGTGCCTAATTATTAGTCAAATATTTATTATTCGGCATTATCCATTCTATATATATTGAATATATTTCTGTGTTAAAACAGACATTTATCAATAAATAACCTGGGCTAATAGTGCGCATCCACGATCTGGTGCCGACGCTTCATTTCGTCTCGGGACCGACTGCTTATCATATATTACCTCTCGTCCGAGGTCTCGATCTAATAATTATGAATATATGAATTTAAAGGAGGCGGGCGATATTCCCACTTCGCCAGCATGGTCTACAACGATTAGGCTACGCTTCAAGGTGTCGAGAGCAATTGGTCGGATTGCTCGATGGCATGCGGTCGATCCTGTTTTTGATCGGCAGACGTGCTTTCCGACAGATCTTGCTCCAGATGATCCGGCGTTGGTTGGAAAGCTTCCTGAGATGCTGGCTGGGATGCTGGCTGGGATGCTGGCTGGGATGCTGGCTGGGATGCTGGCTGGGGCAACGACAGCGTCGCCTCCGAAGCCGGCTCCCCGGTGACAGCACCCGAATCCACTGCCCCAGGCACGGCAACCGCTGACTCGATTGGTAGCATCAACGGCGGGGGCGCGCTTTGTTCTCGATGCCCCACCAGATCCGCATCCGGCACCACCGGCGCTACCGCATCTTGCGGGTTCGGCCGTTCATTTGGCGCGACCGTGTCGGCCCCGTGCTGACCGGGCTCCGGCGCCGGCCCAACCCCGACTTCCTGGTCTAAACTTACCGCCGGAGGTCCCGAAGCGGCCGTGGGAAATGTTGATTGCGGTCGCCCACCACGGCGCGCTTGCGCCGTGGCTTGCGTTGCCTGCCGGGTGCGCGCGGCGACAATGCTTTGCGCTTCCTCCGGTGGCAACCGGCGAATCACATCAACTTTGACAAACAACTGATCCACGATATAGACACGACGTGATTCGTCCACGGCAACACCGGCGGGTAGAACGTACTGCCCTGGTTTATCTTCCATGCCGTCACCGCCCAGCCACATCAGCAAGGTTCCCTGGGGGTCAAATATCTGCACATTCCGGTAAGCGGCATCGGACACATACACATTGCCGTCCGGATCGATCGCTATACCCCGTGGGCGGGCGAAATTTCCCAAACCACGACCGACTTCACCCCAGGCGCGCACGAACTGACCTTCGACATCGAACACCTGAACGCGAAAATTGCCGGCATCCAGAACATAGATATTGTTATCCGGCCCGATCGCCACCGAAGTGGGCAAATTGAATTCACCAGGACGGGTACCGCGCGTTCCGAACTGGGAAACGAGAGCACCTTCTGCGTCATAAATCAGCACACGGTGTTCATTACTGGACAAACCGCCGGCATCGACCACAAAGATTCGATCCCCCGCCAACGTTACCGCCACATCCGTAGGATGCACTAATTGACTGGGGCCGCCGATGCGCTTGATAAAGTGCCCTGTCGCATTAAACATCACCACTTGCCTGGCGCTGCCGTCCGCGACGTAGTAATTCAGCGCGCCATCGATCGCCAAACCCAAGGGAGTAACCAGCTTGCCTTCGACACTGCGGCCGAAGTGCATGACCTGGCGGCGCGGAATATCGAACAATGTTACTGAATTGGCCATGGTATCGGAGACGATGATGCGCCCTTCCCGGGCAGCGACGTCATAGGGTTTGACGAACGCCAGCTTTTGCTTGGGATCTTCCCCCACCATGGTGCGTCGAAACATTTCACCGCGACTGATCTTGGTAATATCCAGCTCCGTGCGCAACGTCGATTCATGGATATAGCGCGGTAGCTCAGGCGCTTTTGGCCAGATCACCACCTCACGCGCTTTATGCGGTCCGAGTGCGCAAGAGACCAGCCCTTGGCAGCAGAAAATAATGAGAACAATCGTCTGTCTGATCCGGCTCATATCCCTAACCGTATTGAATGCGGAAACTTCAGTCCATGTCTAACGCAGCGCCAATTCTCATGGGCGATGCTGCTACCGTTACCACAGCCGATCAGCCGACACCGGACTGGAGCGCGCCAAGGCAGGTAAATCGCCCTCCAACCCCATGGCATAACGGCTGATCAAATTTTTTACCACATGCGCACGATCGGTCAACGACATGCCTGCGCCACGCAGAGCCACCATCGGTGGCGCGCTATTGCCAAACAGCCGCTTGAACCCGTCCATGACCGCCATTGTTGCAAGATTCTGCCCTTTACGCCACCGCTCGTAGCGCCGCAACAGGAGAAAGCTGCCGGGATCCACGGCGCGCTTGTGGGCACCGACGATCAGCTCCCCCAGCGTGGCGGCATCGGCAAATCCGAGATTAACACCTTGCCCCGCCAGCGGATGAATATTGTGAGCGGCATCCCCCACCAACGCGATGCGCGGTCGCACATATTCCCGGGCATGCAAGAGACGCAATGGAAAAACAGCGCGCGGCCCGGTTACTTCCACCGCCCCAAGCCGATGCTCAAACGCCGCGCTCAAGCGCTCGTTGAACTCGCGCTCATCCAATCGCGACAGTGACTGCGCCGCTTGTGGCGTATTGCTCCAGACAATCGAGCAATAGGGCGCCAGCAACGGCAAAAAAGCCAACGGTCCGGTGGGCAAGAAGCGTTGCCACGCGGTTTCCTGATGCGACAATTCGGTGCGCACCGTGGCAACCAATGCGCTTTGGTGATAATCCCAGATCACGGTATCGATATGTAATTGCTCCCGTAACCAGGAGCGCGCGCCATCAGCGCCCACCAGCAACCGGGTCTGGAACTTGCGGCCGTCCGTCAGACGCAACGCCACGTGCTCCTGGCCCGGTGTAAAACTTTCCAATGTTGCCGGCGCCAACAGCTCAACGCCGTCGAGGGTCAACAATGCAGCGCGCAGCGCATCCACCATTACGCTGTTCTCGACGATATGACCGAGCGTCGCTTGCGCCACGTGCGCGCCGTCGAAATGAATCGCGCCACCGCCGGCGCCATCCCAAACCCGCATATCCCGGAACGGACACACGCGCCGCGCCGCCATTGCCTCCCAAACACCGAGATTCTGGAAAATATTCTGCGTGGCCCGGGTGATGGCGCTGGCCCGGACATCGTAGCGATCCGGTTGCCAGTGGGTGCCAGGCGCCGCACTGTCCAACACCAGCGTGGAAATCCCGCGCTGCCCCAACTGCAGCGCCAGGCAGGATCCCACCATGCCGCCACCGAGTATCGTTACCTGGAAATCAACGGATGCACGCTTGGTCATCGGCGCCTCACATGGACGGGTCCATTCATAACGCCACCCCCCGTCCCAACCGGGATACCGCGCCGGACATGCCCATGGCATGAGTCGCCAACTGCCGGCGCAACGCCGGCGCAAACTCCAGTGCCAGCATACCCAGCGTACGCGCACACACCAGCGGTGGGAAACTATTGGAAAACATGCGCACCAAGGTATCGGTGATCGCAGTGGTTTGGCGCTGGTCACCACTTTGCCGGCGCACGAACGCCTGCAGGACTTGGGGCACACCCGGGTCCAGTCCCTGGCGCCGGGCATCCGCCATGATTTCGGCCAGGATCGCCGCATCGCGTAATCCCAGGTTGAATCCCTGACCCGCGATCGGGTGCAGTGAGTGCGCGGCATTGCCCACAACCAAAACCCGGTGACGCACCGGGTCCGGCACGCGCACCAGACGCAACGGATAGCTGGCGCGTTTTCCGACGCGCGTGAACGCACCAAGACGCCGACCGAAACGCGCCTGCAACTGCTGCAGAAAATCCTGATCCGACAGGCTCATGATTGTCGCCACCGCGCCACGCTGCACCGTCCACACCACGGCGCTGCGGCCCTGGCTCAAAGGCAGCACCGCAAGTGGACCGCTGTCGGTAAAACGTTCATAGGCGACATTATGATGCCGCTGGCTGGTGGTGACATTGGCGATCACGGCATCCTGGTGGTAATCCCACTGGCGCGCCGGAATCGCCAGCAAGGCGCGCACTTTCGACATGGCGCCATCGGCGGCAACCAGCAATTTAGCGCTCACTGTTGTCGCGCCGCCGTCTTGATTGACGGTGATCCGCACGTGATCATCATGCGCCGCCACCGCCTCGACCCGCGCCGGACACATCAAGACCGTGTGCGCAAGCGTGCCTACCTGATGCTGCAGCACCCTGCCCACGTCACGGCCGATCATCACATAACCCAAGGCCTCAACACCGTGCTCATCGTGATGCAGACGGGTCACGCCGAAGTGTCCGCGATCGGACACGTGAATGGTCTTAATGGCCGTTGCCGCCGGCGCCAGCGCCGGCCACAGACCCATGCCGGCGAAAATTCGCTGCGACCCCAAGGACAGAGCGATCGAGCGATCATCAAAGCTGGGCTGCAACCCCGCGTCCGGAGGCACTTGTTCGATGATCGCGACACGCATCTGCAGGGGC
>JAHECY010000069.1 GCA_024641505.1 Gammaproteobacteria bacterium | reverse complement strand
TGGTGCCGTTGCCAAGCTCACGCGACGTCCGTCTTTCAGGGAAATGTCATGGCCATCGTCGTTGCGCGGTGCGAAACAGGTAGTGATGACTTCCTGCCAGGTGATGCCCGGCGCTATGGTACCCAATAATTCCTGTGCCCAGGCGTTAAGGTGATTTACCCGGCCATTGGCATCCAATTGCACCAGTCCCGCGGGTACTGATTCGAACCAGTTGCGATCAGCTACACCCGGATTACCGGTAGCCACGGGAGCGGGTGCAGCACAGGATTTATCCATCTCTGACTGCAATTCAACCATATGTTTTTCGAGCGATTCATAGGATGAAATCAGACGGCGGGTGATCTGATTGAACGTCTGTAATTCCGGAGTTAACTCGCCTGAAGTACCGTTCGTCGATTGCGTCATAGCTTCTTGCTCCCAATGGCGGTGCCGGGGAGAACCCCGGTTTCCTACCATTAAGGCAAAAACTATGCCTGCTGAAACTTAATTGCTATTAAACAAGGAGATGGACATCAAACTTAATATATTTGTCAAATTCTCGACATTCCCTCATGGCGAGTGATGCCATATTTGCGTAATTTCTCTACCAGGGTTGTGCGCCGCATATTCAGCTTCTTGGCCGCGTGGGCCACAACACCATCGGCTTCATCCAGTGCTTGACGAATCAAGGACAACTCAAGGTTGTTTAAGTGTTCTTTGAGGTCAATACCTTCACGCGGCAGTCGCGCGCCCTGCTCCAACTCAATGGCGGTGGCAGGCTGATCAAATCGGATCACCGTATCAACACGGGTATTATCCACGGCAGTTTCGATGCCGGAACGGAATTTTTCCGGGAGATCTTTTATGTCCACAACGCCGTACGGATACATGATAACCAAGCGTTCGATAAGGTTTGAGAGCTCGCGAACATTACCGGGCCAGCGGTACTGGCACAACGCCATCAAGGCCGCCTGAGTGAGTCGAATGGAACCGCGTTTTTCGTGTTCGATGCGGGCAATAAGTTCATTGACCAGTAACGGTATGTCTTCAATTCGTTCCCGTAAGGGCGGCATATCAATGGGGAAAACGTTCAGTCGGTAATACAAGTCTTCCCGGAATTTATTCTCACGAATCAGTGTTTCCAAATCGCGGTGGGTGGCGGCGATGATACGCACATCGGAACTGATGGACTTATTACTGCCGACGCGCTCAAAAGTGCGCTCCTGCAGTACTCGCAGTAGCTTTACCTGCATCGGCATGCTCATGTCGCCGATTTCGTCCAGGAACAGGGTGCCGCCGTCAGCCAGCTCAAAACGACCCTGCCGTGCACTAATGGCGCCGGTAAATGCGCCCTTTTCATGGCCGAATAATTCACTTTCCAGCAGATCACCGGGAATCGCGCCACAATTCACCGGTACAAAAGGCTTGTCACGACGGTCGGAATAATAATGCAGGTTACGGGCGACCACTTCCTTGCCGGTGCCTGATTCACCTAAAATAAGTACTGTAGCTTCCGAGTTGGCCACTTGCTCCATGGCTTGGCGCACTTTGCGTACGGCACGGCTGTGGCCCACCAACGAGCGAAACAGTTCTACGTTGCGACCACCTCCCCCGCCCTGACGTCCCGATAAATTGTAGAGTTGTGCTTGATGTAACGCATCGGACAGTTGCACATATTTCAAGGGAGTGCTGATAAGTAAAAAAGCGTTTTTCAGTAGTTCCGGTGGCATGCGGGATTGTTGGCGTTGTTCCACCAGAACCAGAACCGGTAGGCCGCTGTCCGCCGCTTTTATGGCATCCATAACCGCTTGCTGACTGTCGAAGCCGTTTAAGGGACCAAGGATAACAATTTTGGATTGCCTTTCTTCCTGCAAATGGGCTTGCCAGGCCGAGGCGTCAGTGATGACGGTCTCATTAAAATCAATAAATTCCAACAGGGTCGCTATTTTTTGCCTTAGATCAGGATGACTCTCAATCACAATGACTTTACTCGGTTCGGACATGTGTTGGCTCCCATTGACCTTCGGTGGATGCGCGCCAAGCGCTATTATCAATAAAAAGAATATTGTGATGGTTTGTTATTGTTATTTACTATACCCCATTTGACGTCAAATATCAGACACGGTATAAGTTAAGCACTAATTTTCAGGAATGTCAAAATGTCGGCAGGAAAAATTAATAATAAAAACAGGTTCTCACCCGCTTTTGCATTGCACACATAGGTAGTGGTATATGGAGATTGCGGAATTCAATCCTAAGCTACAAGGTTAGTTTTGCTTACGACGCGCTATGTCGCGACGGTGGTGACGAAAGATGATGCGATCCAATAGTTGGTAGAATCCGGCGGCACGTTGATCCATTACGCCATGGATGATACACCCACTATTATTTTCCGGAATTAGGCGGGTGACCGTAACGAACAACTGCAAAGCTTGAGTGAAGATCGGTGGTAAATACAATTCGACTTTTATCAGGCTTCCCACGGGGGGTGCCGGCTGACGAGTGTGCCATGACAGTGCGGTACCGCTCAATGCCACTTCGGTAGCGTTGGGTAACTGCATTTGATTCAGGGCCATGTGACCAATGAGATCGATTAGATAATCCACTTTGGTTTCCAGGCGCTGCATTTCGGGTTTTAGTATTTCAGGTTCCTCGGCCAGGGCATCCCTGCTTCTGTTGTCCAAAACAAAGTGCAGGTGTAATAAATGCGTATTGGCTTCATCGGTCTGCGACCAGATTGCATCATCTGGGGCTGTGGATTGGAGTTCCCAGGCAAGCGGTGTACAGATCTGCAGGGTTGGTGGCTGCTGTGACATGCGCGGTATTCCGTGACAAGGTTCAAAGCATTCTAGTACATGGAGCCACCTTATGGCAAAACATGGGTCAAGACAATCGCCTGCGTAAATTGGCGTTTATAAAGAAAGACAGATAATCAGTCTGTACGACAGAGTAAATAATTATTGGGCCTTGCCGAGAGTCTGTTTTTGAGGATGGCGGTATCTCAGCCGCTGGCGGTATTCTTATAGGTATTTAGCGCCTGCCCGGTTCGGGACAAATCGTGAAAACTTGCCGCCATGCTGTCGCGGCTGTTTTCCGCCAGATTGCGCAGCGCTGCATCGCATTGCTGAAGTTGCTTAATGCCGTTCTGCAGCCACTCGGAGTTGAGGTTTTCGATACCCCCTGAAAAAAAGTCTTCCAGCAGTTTGCGCCGTTGCACGTACAGGTCCACGGCAGCTTGCCACTGAGTCTGAGTGGCTAAATGATAAATATCCCGGGATAACGCTTCGATATCACGCCACTTGGCGCGTGCTTGTACGGTGTCCTGCTGTGACATATCAACCGGCCACGGCGTTCTCGTGTTGAGCGATAGCGTCCCATCCGGATTTTATTTCCTGCATCAGATTGGCTACTTCATCCAACATTTCAGTATTATTGTGCAGACTTGCGGTCAATAAACGCCGGCCCATGTAATCATACAGCGCATCCAGATTACGCGCGATGTCACCGCCGCTAGTGAGATCCAGACTGGCGCGCAATCCCTCGATGATGCTGATGGCACTGGCGATATAGTTACCTTTCTCCTGGACATACCCGCGTTCCATGGCACCGCGACCCCTTGCAATGCGCTCAATGGCCCCTTCCATCAACATTTGAATTAAACGATGCGGGCTGGCGCTACCCAATTCACTCCCGATTCTGGTATTGCCATATTCCTTGAGAGCTTGACTGATGCTTGCAGTGTTCATGAATGTCTCGTGTTTTGTGATTTGTGTTTCATCGATACAAAGTAAATTTACCGGTGGTTGTTTTGCAGCATATTCAGTTGATCGCTCAAAAAGCTGCTGGTTGAATTCATTTGCCCAATGAGCGCATCCAGGGCGGAAAATTGTGCCTGGTAACGTTCCTGGGTTTTTTCCAGTCGATACTCCAGGTTTTCCATGCGCCGGTCCAGGCTGTCGATGCGGCTGTCTATGCCATCGGTACGATTCTTGATCATGCCGTCCACGGCCAGGTAACCACCGAGTAACGTGTCGAAACGTTGTGCGAAACCACTGCCGGACCCGTTGAATAACTGGGCCACACTGTCGGGAGCCACACTTAACGCGGAGTCTAAACTTGCGGTATTCTCCAGCGTCAGACTGCCGTCTTTTTGTACGGCGATACCGATATCGCTAAGGTATGTATAAGTGCCGCCGTTACCGGTAGCCGGAGTGCCTAATTCACTATAGAGTCTACGTTCCAGAAAACGCAAGGTGCTGTCCCCGGACAAGTCACCGTCTTTCAATTTGTTGATGGTTTGCACAACACTATTGAATTTCTCGATGAAATTCTTGACGTTGTCTTTCGTGGCTGTCTGGTCGTAGTCTACCGTCAGTGAATATTGCGTACCAGGGTCGGCTTTGAGTATATCGAGGGTGACGCCGGGAATGGCACCGTCAAAGGTGTTGGTGGCGTTACTCACGGTCATGCTGTCGATCTTGATTTGCGCATTTTGCGCGGCAGCAACCTGATTTAAATTGAAGCCACCGGTAGTGTAGGACAGACGGGATAGACCGGTTGTGTCGTTATGGTTGCCATCGCTGTCGGTGACCGCGACATCAATGGTATTTGCACCGCCCGCCTTTGCGGTAAGCACCAGTTTTGCTACGGTAGAGCCACCACCGCCATCGACATTGATGATCGATGCGCTCACGATATCATTGTCCGGTGCGCTGTTGATGGCGTCACGAATACCGGATAAAGTTTCATTGTTGGCGCCAATAGCAACGGTAAAATTTCCTGTACCTATACCAATCGTTAACGAGCCCTGCCCGACCACCGTAGCGCTATCGGTAAATCCGGTGCTGGCTAATTTATGATTAACGGCGCGTTGCACCACTTCTATGTTGTAGTTTCCCATTGACGCATTGCTGCTTGCGGACGCTGTGAACATGCTGGGATCGGACGGCGTCGCAGTACGGCCGTTAAAGTTGGTTTGAGATTTCAATGCGTCGAGGCTGTCTTGCAGCTCAGACATGCTGCTTTTCAATTTTCCGTAAGCGCTGATTTGCGTCTGATACTGATCCGTGCGTTTTTGCAGGTCATTCAGTGGTTGGCGTTCAATAGCCATCAACTGTTTTATGATGGAATTGACATCAAGTCCCGAGCCGACGCCTGGTGCGCTGATCATATCGTTACGCCTCCGTTTTGAGTAACAGGCCGGTCATTTTTTCCAGGTGACGGGAAATTTCCAGTACTTCTTCTGCCGGAATCTGTTTGATGACTTCATTGGTTTCCCGGTCGATGACCGTAACTACCGGTCTGCCGGTATCTTCATCCAGGTTAAAATGCAACCGATGGGGTGTTTTGGCAACGACGTCATTTATTTCACTGGTAGCACGTATTATTTCATCCGAGTTGACAACGGCACCTTTCTGATCCTTGGCTTCTGATACGGCGGTTAACTGCGTCAGGGCCTTGATTCCCCCTGTTTTGTCCTTGCCTTGCGTGGCGCTGACATCGGGCAGAAAATTTGCTTTGGGTGCGATGGTTATGTTCATGGCAAACCTACCTTATCCTGAGCTCGTAATTGAGTGGCTCCGGACAAATCCGGAGCCACTGTTACGGCTTACTGAAGTAGAGCTAACACATTTTGCGGTGCAACGTTCGCCTGTGCAATCATGCTGATACCAGCTTGCTGCAATATTTGGAAACGGGTCAGATTGGCGGTTTCCGCGGCGAAGTCCGCATCCATGATACGACCACGTGCAGCAGTCGTGTTCTGCAACGTGGCTTCCTGTGCCACTACCGCATTACCGATCTGGCTCATGGCCGCACCCAAGGTTGCACGGTCGGCGTTAATCGTATCCAGTACGCCATCAATGGCAGCAATTGCTGTATTGGCGTTGGCTACCGTGGTGACGTCACCGCCCGGAGCGACAGCGCTACGGTCGGTTGTGGTTACCGAAATGGTGTCACCGACATTGGCGCCGATCTGGAAGTCCTGAACCCCTGCGCCGCCGGCCAGAATGGCGATACCGTTGAAGGTTACGCGACTGGCAATGGCGTTTATTTCCGTGTTCAGTGCTTGAAATTCCGAATCCAGGCTGGTACGGTCCGTGGCGCTGTTGCTGGCGTTAACTGACTGCACAGAAAGTTCACGCATACGTTGCAGCGCCTCGGTCATGCTACCCAGAGCGCCTTCCGCGGTCTGCGCCAGGGAGATAGCGTCGGCAGCGTTCCGGATTCCAACTTGCAAGCCGCGTACCTGTGCGGTCATACGTTCCGCGATTGCTAAACCGGCAGCATCATCCTTGGCGCTGTTGACGCGCAGACCGGAAGACAAATGCTCCATGGCGGATGCAAGACCACGACTGGTGCCGTTGACGTTACGTTGTGCATTGAGAGACATTACATTGGTATTGATTGACAGTGTCATGATGACGACTCCTGATCTAGAACTGCTAACGTCATATGTAGTTGTTAACAGTTATTTCGTACTTAGCGGATATACACTTGCCGTGTATTCACCGCTCCCGATCTCAATTGCGTCCATTGGTGTTGAATCTTTAGGCGAACAGAAAACCAGAAAATTCTTCCAGGTTGTTAACTTGCTGAGCAGGCGCACATTATTTTTGGCCGGCGGATTGTGACATAAATATACAATCGTGAACGTTTGTGACCAAAGTTTGCCACACAAATTTACGATTGATATCTTGACGCTATAAGTAGTATCGGGTTGATGCCCACGGACCGTTACCAAAAGAATGTGCTGTGCGTTTATAGTAAATTGAACAGGGAAAGGTTCTGAATTTGCAAATAGGCCTTCTGTGAGGCCTCCAACGCGGTAGACTGGAGGGTAAATCGGGTGATGGCTTCGGCATAGTCCAAATCCTGTATTTCGGACAGATCCTGTTTCAGGCGTTGTGCGACGGCGCTATTCTGATCGCTGGTACTGTCCAATATGTTCAGTCGTGCGCCGATTTTCGCGCGAGCGCCGCTCAGATGGTCGATGGCATTGTCGAGATCGGTTAATGATGTGCTACTTGGGGTGTTGGCGCGCAGATCCGACATCACCGTATAGACGGTCCTGAACACGCTTTGCTGACCGCCGCCGGAAAACGCAATGTTATTGAACACGGCGCTGCCACTGTCATTGGTCTGCACATAGCTGGTGTCATTGATACGCACGTTGCGTTCCCCGTCATCCCCGGCATAGGTAAAATTGCCCACGCCATCGTGGCTGAACGGTACGGTGTTACCCTGATAGCCGGCGAACAGATAATCGCCGGTAGCGTCGGTGCTGTTGGCCAGTGATACTATTTCATTCATTAAACCCTCCACTTCAAAAGAAATGGAAGTTCTTTCCTGTAGACCAAGAGTGCCGTTCAACCCCTGCACCGTAAGCTCTCTGACGCGCTGTAAGTGATTAATAGTGGTGCTTAATACCGACTCTTCTTCCGCCAGATGTGATTGCGCATGGCTGATATTCGAATTGTACTGGTCATAAACCTTCAATTGAGTGTCCAGCCGCAAACGCTGCGCCGCGGCAGGAGGATTGTCTGACGGCGATAATAGTTTAGTACCTGACGCGAGTTGCTGCTGCGTATAACTGAGACTCTTCTGCCGATTTAGCATTTGTGCGAGCGCGTTCTGAAAAAAGCCAGCGGTTGAAATGCGCATTATGGTATCCTCACTGTTAACGGAACGCCGCGATTAGTGAATCGAACATGGTATTGGACACCGCGATAACCTGCGCCGCCGCCTGGTAGGCTTGTTGATAGCGCACCAGATTTGCTGCTTCCTCGTCGAGATTAACTCCGGAAATAGACTCACGCTGCTGTGTGGCTTGCGCCAGCAGCGCTTGCCGTGATTCGGCTCCCAGTTGTGCTTCCCGGGCATCAGCGCCTACGCGCCCCACCATGCGACTGTAAACTTCCGCCAGGGTAGCGGTGTTGTTGAGCATGTTTTCTGCGGATCGCAATTCGTCCAGAAGCAAGGCGTTGCGGTTGTCATTGCTGCCCCCGGTATTGTATTCCACGCGGAAACTGTCGCCGGCGGTAAAATTCCCCTGCATATGTATCTGATACCCGGGATCGTAAGCACCGGGCGTGGGAAAAAGATCGCCACCGGCCGGGGCGCTGTAGGGAATTCCGGTTTCCAGCACGGCTGCCGTATCGGTACGTACAATTTCGTATGTGCTGCTATCGAGGAACCTGACGGTTAAGGGTGGCGACAAACTACCGGCTGTCGCGAATGCCGCATTGGTGGTGTCAGTTACTCCGGTAATGGTTACCGTTCCATCAAGTTGTATATTGGTATTGTTGAGACGAACCGGCGTGGCGGCGGCGATTTGTTGGGGAGTGGTCAACTGCACATTCATCAGTCTGGCAGCATTGCGCAGCGGCCGTACCAGCACCGAATCCCCGTCCAACATGACACCGGAGTTGAGGCTGAACTGAACGCCATCGACGACGACATTGGGTGGTGCGGCGCCCAGGTTTGTAACAGTGTCGTCTTGCAGACGTTGCAGCGTATAGTTCCCGCCAGTATAACTCAGTATGTAGTCACTGTTACTCAATTGCGTATAATCGGAGATTTGGGCGGAAATGATTCCGTTGCCGGCGTTGTTGCGGTTGCTGATGACTTCGGGGGCGATGCTGTCCAGCGATGAAAAGAAATCACCACCGAGATTGTTGTACAGATCCATTCCCAGACGGTGCTGGTTGTTCACCATTGCCGTCAGGCCCGCGGCCACACGACCAACGTCGTTCTGAGTGGCGCTGAGCAGTCCATCGCGGAACTCAAGTAAGCCACCAAGTTTACCGCCGGTCAACTGTGCGGTGATATCGTAAGTGGTAGTGCCGCCGGCACCGGTAATCCCGATCGCCACTTCCCGGGCGTCATAGGGATCGGGCTGTACTGACAATTTAGCGGCATCGGCGTTAAGCACCAAGGTCTGACCATTACCGATAAAAACATTAACTGCGCCGTTGTCGGCCTCCAGCGTGGTGACTTGCACGAGTTTTGACAAGTCTTCAATGACACGATCGCGTTCATCCAATAGATCATTGGCCTGGACTGAACCGATATTCTGAGTTTGCACAATACGCGCATTCAGGCCGGCGATCGCCTGGGCGTAAGAATTGATATCCGACACTGTGGATTTCGCTTGCTCCCCCGCTTCCCGGCGTATCACGTCAAATTGAGCGTTTAACTGGTGAAAACGGTCGACCAGGATATTGGCTTGGCTCAGAACCACTTGACGCGAGGGTATGTCGCTTGGATTATCCGCCATATCCTGCACGGCACTGAACCAATCCTGCAGCGCGGGTGACAGACTGCCGTTAGGATCAGCCAGCAAATCACTGATTCGGGAGGTGAGTCCTTCAAACGCCGTCATTTGTTCGGCGGCGGAAGATCTCGACCAAACTTGCTGCGTGAGAAAGTTGTCGTGAATACGGGTAATGCCGGAAATATCGACACCGGCACCGATAAAGCCACTGTCCGTACGGAATGGCAGCCGGGCGCTCAAATCTACGACCTGCCTGCTGTAGCCCGGCGTGGCGGAATTGGCGATATTATGACTGGTGGTCGCCAGGGCACGCTGAAAGGCGAGTAAGCCGGAAATTGCGGTACTTAGTGTTGACATAGGTCGTTTCTCAGCGGTCTTTGCAATACATTGTTACGCACTACGGACTAAGGGATTGTCTGTTACACTTCTTATCGTCCGAAATTATCGCTTCCACCGGTTATGTAACAATTCTCAATACATAATTCGACGGTAGTATTCCAGCGATTTCTCTCTCGATTGGGTTGGCGATGCAGTGGCGGAAATAGGTTTTTCCACGAGTGCTGGGGTTAAAAGGTTATCAGGAATAGTCGCTTGAGCATCAGGACCGGGCAAAGGCATGGGTGTAGCGATTTCGGTACTCGATGTCTCTGCTGTCGCATCCGGAGTTGGATTCCGTAACTGGCGCATCATCAGTTCCGCAATACCTATACTGTTATTGCGGGACAGGGAAAGAGCAATTTGACGATCCATCATCTGCATATAAAATTCTGAGTCATCATTATCCAATACACCTTCCGCCAAAGAAGCATCGCGCATGCTTTGCATCATCATTTGCAGAAACAGAGACTCATACTGTTGTGCGACCTTGCGTAATGCGTCAGGCGATTCCGTGCTGGCAGATGGTGTGATGTCAGCCATACTCTGGGTTGCGGTAAATAAGTCCTGCGCGTTGGTAATGGCAAGCGATGACATGCGCTGTTCCCTAGATAATAAGCAATTCGGCACGTAACGCGCCTAGTTGCTTGAGAGCTTCCAGAATGGCAATCAGATCACCCGGTGCAGCGCCAACCTGGTTGACCGCCAGTACGATATCGTTCAAGGACACGCCCGGGCCAAACAAGAACATACGGCTGCCGGTTGCCGATACCTGTATGTCGGATGATGGAGTGATCGTGGTAGCCCCCCCTGACAATGGCTGCGGTTGGGAAACCATTGCGTCTTCCTTGATCGTAACCGTGAGGCTGCCGTGAGTCACAGCAGCGGGTGAAACTTGAACGTGTTTGCCGATGACGATGGTGCCAGTGCGGGAATTCACGATTACTTTGGCCGCGGCGTCCGCGGGTTCCACCTCAAGATTTTCCAGAACCGACATATACGCGACCCGCTGTGCCATGTCCTGTGGTGCCAGTACTCGCACCGAAGTACCATCGATCGCACTGGCGCTGTCCGGACCGACAGCGCCGTTAATCGCAATTGCCATGCGGTTGGCGGTGGTGAAATCGGCCCGGTGTAAATTGAGTATAATGCTGTTGCCGGAGGTGAATGCGGTCGGCACCATACGCTCAACCGTGGCACCATTGGCAATGCGGCCGACGCTTGGTACGTTGAGCGTGATTCGTGAACCGTCGTTACCCTGGACACCAAAGCCTCCAACCACGACATTGCCCTGGGCGATGGCATAGGTTTCGCCGTTAGCGCCTTTGAGTGGCGTCATGAGCAGCGTCCCACCGCGCAGACTTTTGGCGTTGCCTATGGAGGATACTGTGATATCAATAGTCTGACCGGGTTTGGCGAAAGCCGGTAAATCGGTGTGCACCGACACCGCGGCTACGTTTTTCAACTGTGGATTTACTCCCGGTGGCATTACAATGCCGAACTGTCCCAACATGCTTTTCAAACTTTGCACGGTAAACGGTGCCTGACTGGTCTGATCGCCGGTACCGTCCAGACCTACCACCAGACCGTAGCCAACCAATTGATTGTTGCGCACCCCGGCAATGGACGCGATATCTTTGATGCGTTCTGCATGCACGGAACTGGTCAATAGACTTAAGCACATGCCAAAAGTGACGGCTACAAAGCGATTGCGTGTCATACAATTCCTTTTAAAACGGCCACCAGCCGCTGTTGAAAAACCGCGAAGCCCAACCCATGGAGTTGGCGTCGGAAAGCGCGCCTTCGCCAGTATAGGTGATCTTTGCATCAGCGATTTGTGTAGACATTACCGTATTGTCCGGCGCCACATCCGCTTCGCGGATAATTCCCGAAAGCTGTATACGCTCGCTGCCTTGATTCAAAGTGAGCAATTTCTCACCTCGAATGACCAAATTACCGTTGGACATGACTTCCACGACACTAACCCCGATCGTACCATTAATGCTGTTGCTTTGGGTGGTGTCGCTGCCACCGGAAAAACTTCTGCTGGCATCTGCGCTGGCGGACAATATCTCGCGCCCGATATGCATCACGGGCCCACCATAAATATTGGGCGTACCGATATCCAGCGCGCTGTCCTTGGCAACGCTGGTGTTTGCGCTTTTGCTGGCTTGCGTACTTTCAGACAAAAGCACGGTTATGATGTCACCCACCCTGCGCGCCTTGCGATCGTCGAATAAGGTAATACCGAAACCGGTGCGGTAGATGGCGCCATCGGCGACTTCCAACGGTTCGCTGTACGCTGGTCGTACCGGAGTGTATAAAGGATCTGACTCCGGGGGTAAACCGCCGCACGCTGTCAGTACGACGATCGACATTAACAAAACACCCTGCTTGAAGTACATGCCTGGCACCTGCTTAGGTATTATTTGTTAAATACTGCAGCATTTGGTCCGTAGTGGTGATGGCCTTGGAATTCAACTCGTAAGCGCGTTGGGTTTCAATCATATTCACCAGTTCTTCCACCACGTTCACATTGGATGTTTCCAACGAGCCTTGTGTCAGACTACCAACGCCTCCCAGACCTGGCACGCTAATTTGAGGTGAACCGCTGGCCGTTGTTTCCAAATAGACATTTTCGCCAAACGCTTCCAAACCGCTGGGATTAGTGAAATCCGCCAATTGCAGGTTGCCTATCTGTACCGCCTGCGCACTCCCCGAAACCAGTACCGATACCACACCATCACTGCCAATAGTGATACCTCTGGCGTTTGCCGGAACACTGAGCGCCGGTTGTATCGCGTAACCCTGGGCGGTCACTAACTGACCCTGAGCATCAAGCTGAAAACTGCCGTCACGTGAATAACCGACATCACCCGTGGGTAAAGCGACTTGAAAGAAACCTCGGCCCTTAATAGCCACATCCAGTGAATTGCTGGTCTGAATAATATTGCCCTGGGAATGAATTTTTTCCGTTGAGACCGTTCGTACGCCAGTGCCCATGCTTAAACCGGACGGCAACTGGGTATCCTGGGTCGTCAGACCGCCGGCTTGACGTATGTTTTGATATAACAGATCTTCAAAAACCGCGCGCGATTTCTTGAATCCGGTGGTGTTTACATTAGCGATATTATTGGAAATCACCGCCATCTTGGTTTGTTGTGCGTCCAGGCCGGTTTTTGCGACCCATAGTGCTGAATACATGGTTTTCCTCGCTTTATCCTAGGTGCATCATCTGTGTACTGGCTTTGTCATTTTCTTCGGCGGAAGATATGGTTTTCATTTGTAATTGAAATTGCCGGGCAAGCGTAATCATGGTCACCAGCGATTCCACGGGATTGACATTGCTGCTTTCCAAAGTGCCGGAACTGACGGCGACGGTAGCATCGGCTGGTGGCGTACTACCGTCACGCATGCGCATCAGACCATCTGTACCCTTCTGCAAAGCACTGGTGTCCGGCTTCACCATCTTAATGCGATCCAGTACCGCCATGGTATTCGGCGCCTGACCAACAGCGACAATGGAGATGGTGCCATCGTTACCAACAGAAATTTGGGCGGCTGGCGGTATTACAATCGGACCATTGTTGCCAAGTATTGGATGGCCCGCGCCGTTAGTTACCAACCCGCCGGTAGCAATGCGCAGATTACCGTCACGACTGTAGGCTTCGCTGCCGTCAAATGCCTGTACCGCAAACCAGCCATTACCGGCGATGCCTACATCGAGGTCGCGTCCGGTTGTGGTCAATGTACCGGGTTGCATATTGGTTCCGGGTGTCGTTACCATGCCGTAAATGCGTGATGGAAATCCGGAGCCCTTTACCGGTACATCGGTAAATACCGCCAAATCCGCCTTAAAACCCGTGGTGGTGGCATTAGCCAAATTGTGAGTATTGACTTGCTGCGCCGTAAGTACTTGTTTGGCGCCGGTCATGGCGATATATAACATCCGATCCATACGTTACCTGCGCGATTAACGGATATTGATGATTGTTTGGGTCATTTGATCTTCCGTGGAAATGGCCTGGGCATTCGCCTGGTAATTTCGCTGGGCTACGATCAATTTCACCAGTTCTTCGGCGATATCAACATTGGAAGTTTCTAGAACCCCGGAATGAATTGCGCCAAATTCGCCCGCTAGGGCCTCACCGTAGGTGACGTCGCCGGCGACATAGCTGTCACCCCAGGCATTGTCGCCGAGCTTTATCAGACCTTGTGGATTGGCGAAGGTCGCTAACGCGATCTTGCCGAGCGTTGCGGACTGTCCATTGGTGTAGCGAGCCGAAACTATGCCAAGATCATCGATCGCGACTCCGACAAAATTACCCGTTGAAAATCCATCCTGGGTCATGCTATTGACGGCAAAGTTGCTGGCATACTGTGTCGTACCGTTGAGAGCCATTTGCATGGTTAACTCATTGGCGCCGGTAGCGGCGTTTACCGTGGTCGTCACGTCATAGGTGAAAGGCATGGCGGTGGTCAATAGCCCAGCGTTGTCAAAATCAAGCTGTACAGGCGATACGCCACCGCTCGTCAGCTGGTCAGCGGCTGCAGTGCCGTCAAGATATGTGTAAAGCGACCAGCGATTGGCAATAGCAGAATCTTTGACAAAATAATAATTGACGTTGTGCTGTACACCAAGTGAGTCAAAACCGATGATGGATGTGGCGCGGTTATAGCTTGTGGGGACTGTTGGATCAAATACCGTTGGGGCACCCGGGAAACCCGGATAATTTTCCGAAGCGTCAAGATTCATACCAATGGCGATCTGGGTTGTGGCTTGCGGCGCGCCGGTGGTGGAAGTCACCTGCAAGTCAGCCATATTTCCAGTACTGAAGGTACCACCGGCAAGTGGTGGGTATGCCTGCAACCTGGCATCAGATTCATTAACGACGTAACCATCGCGGTCCAGACCCATCACCCCGGCGCGGGTATATTGAAAGGCGCCCGCAGTATCTCGCAATACAAAAAATCCCTGCCCCTCAATAGCCAGATCAAGGTCACGGGCGGTGAATTCGAGATTTCCCTGAGTGAACTGTTGCGACGTACCATTTACCACGACACCTGAACCGGCGGACGTATTTGCGGCACCGGAAAAAGATGAAGCATAAATATCGGCAAACTCGGTTCGTGATGATTTGAAACCGACCGTTTCCGAGTTGGCGATATTGTTACTGATGACATCCAGATCCACCTGGGCTGCGTTCAGTCCACTGAGCGATGATTTAAAAGACATAAGGTAACTCCTGTACCAACTGTGTTACATGATTTCTTGTACCTGACTTACCGGTACCGGGCCGAGATTCTGCAAATTCAGGACAGTTTCACCACCGTTACGTCCCAGCACGACGCTTTCTACTGCTGCTGCCACCATGGTGCGCAGCGCCAGGGATTGTCCTTGGCTTTCAGCGGTAGCCGTGACTATGAAGGTGCCTGGGCGTACGGGGTTACCGCTATTGTCAAGCCCGTCCCAGCTGAATGGTATAGTGCCGGCGGCGTGCGAACCCAAATCTATACGACGTATACTATTGCCCTGCGGAGTAGTAACATTTACGGTAATATTCTGTGAGGCATTGGGTAATTCAATTCTGGCATTGGCAATATTGCTTCCGTCCCAGTTCAGAATATCCGTGGCGACCACAACCTGCCGTCCGACCATGTTCGCGGCTTGTAGTGCCTGTTGCGATTGCATGGTACCGGCAAAAGTAGCGAATGATTCCTGCAGGTCATTGATACCATTTGCCGCGGTAAATTGCGCTATTTGGGTGAGGAACTCACCATTGGTCATGGGTTCCATGGGGTTTTGGTTCTTCAGTTGCGCCAGCATCAATGTCATAAACGCGTCCTTGCCGAAATTCGTGGCTACCGACTTATTTTCCTTACCGGGAATCTGCATTTCATCCAGCAGGTTCTGTGGTATACCGTTAATTTCATTCATCGAAATTTCTCCAGTTACTATTCGCCCAGGCGTAACAATGCACTGATCATTTGTTTTGTACTATTCAAGAGTTCGACATCCGTTTGGTAGCTGCGGGAAGCTGAGATCATATTCGCCATTTCTTCCACAACATTGACATTGGGTAAGTAAATATAGCCTTTGCTGTCGGCCAACGGATGTCCAGGTTCGTATTTTTGCTCGAGATCACCTTGTTTTTCGACGATGCCTGTGACTGTTACGCCGATACCGGGGGTCTCCGCCAGTTCATTTTGCAGTAGTGACGAAAACACGGGTTGTCGTGCTCGATATGTTGTGTTGGCGTCGCCGCTGACGCTATCTACATTCGCCAGATTGCTGGCGGTAACGTTCATACGCACCGATTGAGCACGCATTGCTGAGCCAATAATTGAAAAATTATTTAGTAACGACATGACTACTCTCCCCGAATCGCTGCCATAAGTGTCTTGATTTTTCCATTCAAAAAGGTGTAACTGGCTTGAAACGACATGGCATTCTGTACAAACTCGGCTTTTTCAATTTGGGCGTCCACGGTATTGCCATCGACAGATGCATGCAAAGGCAGGCGGTACATCATATCTGCGGTCGGGTCACTATTTTCAAAGGCGATATGATTGTTATGCGTCGTGACTAACGATTGACTTTCAGGCGCCTCGGTTACACCGGAGAGTATCGCCTTAAAATCAAGGTCGCGCGCTTGAAAACCCGGTGTGTCCGCGTTGGCCAGATTGTTTGCCAACACTTCAGCACGCTTGCTCCTTAGCAGTAAGGCCTGTTGGTGTACGCCAAATGCACTATCAAGATTAAAACGCATGTCGGTGGTCTCGAAGTAGAGTTCTGCATGGTAATAGCAAACTTCGTACCAATCTATTTACATTCGTTGAATCAACAGGTTGAAGGTTTTTTGTGGTGTCTGGCGGAAGACGACGGCAAAGTCTTTCCGCATCGCCGGCAATTATCGGCAGTGCTAAGGTAATTGATCAAATCGATTAATGATGGCGCGAGCGAGTTCGTCGGACTCAAATTTCGGTATAAAGGCATTCGCCCCGACCTTTTCCACCAATGCTTGATTAAAGCCACCGCTGAGTGAGGTATGCAGCAGTACATACAGTTCTTTGAGCGCTGGATGCTCTTTGACATTTTTGGTGAGTGTATAACCGTCCATTCGTGGCATTTCGATATCAGCGATTACCATGGCCAGCTTGTTTCTGATGTCACCGCCATCCTCGATCAGTGAATGCAAAAACTCCAATGCTTCGATTCCATCGCAAGCGAATGACGAATCAACATTGATGGAGTCGAGGGTGCGCTTGATTTGGCGGCGCGCTACACTGGAATCGTCAACCACCAGTACATGCCGTACCGCGGAGGTAATGGCAGCATGATTTTCCAATAAATCGGATGACACTTCGGAACGATCCCCGATGACGTCAACCAGTACTTTTTCTACATCGATGATCTCCACCAATTCCTGTTCTATTTCCGTAACTGCAGTCAGGTATGTTGTTTTACCAATACCTTTGGGTGGCGCCATTACCGCTTCCCATTTGATATTGATAATGCGTTCCACTGCGTTTACCAGAAAACCGTGAACTGATCGATTATATTCCGCGATTATCACGAACTGCGGATGATTGCTCGGAGGGTTTTGAAAACTAATGGCCTTATTCAGATCAATCACGGGAATAGTGATACCGCGCAAGGTGATGACACCAGCAATCGACGGATGTGAATCCGGAAGGTGATTAAGCGGTGGGCACTGGATCACTTCACGAATCTTGAAAACATTGATACCAAATCTTTGCTTGCCATACAATCGAAATAGCAACAACTCTAATCTATTCTTGCCCGCTAACTGGGTGCGTTGATTTACAATGTCAATAACATTGGAACCGTTTGTTGCGTTTACGATGGGCATGGCTCGGCCTTTAAGTGTACATGTTCGATATCGGTTGTATGTGTACATCGGATTAGCGGCATTTTACTGCTGGTATATATATTGCAACCAATATTCACAACTCGACTTGGAAAAGTTACATTGTTTTGCATTGTCATTATGAGGCGCCTAAGTGATACACGTTCAATTTTTACTGCTGCTTTTAGTCGTTACCAATTTAGTTTATGCCGAGGAATATCACTCGTTGCATAACATCCGCCGCGAAGTCTCAACGTTCGTCAAAGCAAACTTTATTGGGGAACAGACCGCGACTGTCGAGGTCTCTGAGCTCGACTCTCGCCTGTTGTTACCGCAGTGTCGGCAAAAACTGGCAATGTCACCTGCCCATGAATCAAATAGTCGACGGCATTTGTCCATAGTTGTGAAGTGCTCGCAGCCGGCATGGATGGTAACGGTGCCTGTACAAATGGAGTTTATGGAATATGTATATCTGGCAAAGCGAGCTATTTTACGCGGTGACGTGGTCATGAGTGATGATGTTGAAAAAGTGTTGCGCAGTACGGCTCAACTACCCGCAAGCTATATCACAAAAAGTGAAGATCTTATCAGTCGACGTGTAAAGCGCCCAATCCCTGCCGGAAGTATTATTTCCCCTTACGCATTAGAAATTAATTATGTTGTAAAGCGGGGAGATATAGTCACTTTAACAGTAAATGCGGCAGGCCTGGAGGTGCGTATGCAAGGACAGGCAATGTCAGATGGTAATCTCAATCAATTGATTCAGGTAAAAAATTTGCGATCACAACGCATTGTGGAGGGGATAGTGGCCGGGCAAGGGACAGTAAATGTGAAGATGTGACGACGGCCTCGTTGTGCACCTAAAGAACCGTAGATTCAGACTCGATAACCTCATTGTAGTTGTAGTTGTGGAGAAAAACTAATGCAGAAGACAATGACCTGGCCAACTTCGGGCGAATCGAACGAGCACGCGAAACCGACACTTGCGGAATTGGATGGTGTGGATCATGAACATCATGTATCGCTGCAAAGTTCTTGTTGTATAGGGTTGCGTACGATGCGCACTTTATGGCGATTGCTCGCCAGACTGCCGGTGATTGATAAACGGCGAGTGAAAAGACTACGTAAACTCGCCTTGGTAGGCGACTTGCCTTTTGATGCCGATACTGTGGCAGATAAACTTATGCGGTTGGAAAAATTGTTGGGGCCCTGATATTTGTATGGACAAAAACGCAAAAGAATTAGTGAGAGAAATTTTACGGGAGCAATGCATGCTTCTGGAAAAGCTGGCTACGTTGCTGTTGCAAGAGCGAGAAGATTTGAGCCGGAATGCAGTAGACGCTGTACCTCAACTGGTTAGCGAAAAGATATCTTTGGCGGAGCAGTTAAGTATATCGGAAACGCGCTTGCTACAATGCTTCGAGAACCAAGGGAGATCAGGCTCCAATATAGACTTAGTAACGATGGTTAAGGAAGTCGGTGATCCAAATGTTGGCGCATTGATTGCGCAGGTTACGACTTTGCTGCGTTTATGCAAGGACCGCAATAATGTTAACGGCCGTATCGTCGCCGCTAGTCAACAAGCCACAAATGATTTACTAAGCATACTCAAAGGACAAGACAAGCAGGGCAAGACTGTTTACAGTCCGGACGGGCGTCTCAATGGTGAGTATCTCTCAAAATCCCTGGTCAAAGCATGATGCAATCATCACGTGGCATTCGCACGCGACAGCTGGGTGCGCAAAAATTCTTTCTCCATAATGTCGATATTTACCGAATAATAAAACTTGTCCTATGGTCGAACAAATAACCAAGCCATACCAGCTTATCTCGGACGTTGCAGAAATCAGCAAGAAACTGGAATACGCGTTACAATATCACGCGATGATCAAGGTTGCGATCAATGACGAGTCGCAGGTTTCCGCCACGTTGCTTGTCAAGATTGACCATGGAAACAAGCTTGTATTGATAGATTCACTCATTCCAGAATCGAGCAACGTATCGCTTAAAAACGCCACTAAATTGCAATTCACGACCGTGGTTGATGGCATCGATCTTCATTTCTCCATGGACTACCGGCAAACCACAGCGTTGGGTAAGTCGCTTGTGCATGTATTAACTTTTCCGGAAAACGTCAAATATTTTCAACAACGCAATTATCAACGAATACAGGTGGTGGACAAACGAGCGATCCAGGTTATTTTACGCACCGAGCTGAATATAGCGCTCACCGGGCATCTGGTGGACATTTCCGTGGGCGGGTTTGCTGCTCATATTGACTATACAACGAGAGTGACGCCGCGAATCGGTGATAAACTTCGGGAATGCGAGATGTGCTTTTCGCCAAAGGAAAGTTTCGTATGCCCGGCAGTGATTCGTTATGTTGGTCGGGCACATGACAGAAAAATGTTGCGGCTGGGCATGGAGTTCACCGATCTAAGTGGTGTACAAAAACGCATGTTGGAGCGAATTGTCGCGGGTATAGAGGCGCAGATATAGAAGCGCACATATACCATCCAATCAATTGAGAGGCGTTGCCCAACCCCGGGGTGAACTCGAATATGCTACCTGCGGCGCCAGGCATGGAAGCGTTGCAGGAATTTCAGTACCTTTTGTGGAGCATGATTTCGCTTCCAATTTCCGGCAACATATTTATTTGCCTCGGCGAGTGTCGGATAGATATGGATAGTGCTCAAGATTTTGTTGAGGCCGATGCCGTATTTCATCGCCAGCACAAATTCAGCGATGATATCCGACGCGTGACTGCCGGTGATACTTACCCCCAAGATCTTGTCTTTTCCCGGGACTGTCAGCACCTTTATCATGCCGTGAGCTTCTTCATCGGCAATGGCGCGATCCAGATCATCGATACCATATTTGGTTACTTCATAAGCGATACCTGCTTTACGTGCCTCGTTCTCGTTGATACCAACGCGCGCGATCTCAGGATCGGTATAGGTGGCCCAGGGAATGACGCGATAATCCACCGTAAATTTCTTCAGGGGGCTAAACAGCGCATTTACCGCCGCGTACCAGGCCTGGTGGGCTGCCACATGCGTGAATTGATAAGGTCCGGCAACGTCGCCACATACGTAAATGTTGGGATAGTTAGTACGAAGAAATGCGTCAGCGGCAATGGTTCCATTGCGGTTGAGGTGTACTTGCAATTCTTCGAGGCCGAAACCATGTGTATTGGCTTCACGCCCCAAGGCGATTAACACTGCGTCAAAATACAAATATAGTTTCTCGCCGTCATCGCGGGTGCACTGCAGTTCATTCTTACCGTCGCGAGTGTAGAAGATATCCGCGGAAGTACCGGTCAACACTTGTACTCCCTCGGACCGGAGTTTTTCCGTGAGCAGGGCCGCCACATCCGTATCTTCGGCCGGTAGCAGTTGCCTGTTGCGTTGCACCAAAGTTACTTCCGCGCCGAAACGACGGAATGCCTGCGCCAGTTCGCAGCCGATGGGGCCGCCACCCAATACCAGCAGGCGGTTGGGTAATTCACGCAAATCCCAAACAGTGTCGCTGGTATAGAACGGTACTTGATCGATTCCCGGTATTGATGGAATGCGCGGTCTGCCACCGGTGGCGACTATTATGTTGCGCGTCGTTAATGTCTTGCCATTCACCGTTACTTCATAAGGTGAAATGATACGCCCTGCCCCCTGTACGCATTCCACCCCGAGTCCTGAATAGCGCGCAACCGAATCGTGCGGTTCGATGGCGGCAATCACCCGTTGAATACGTTCCATGATATCGGAGAAATTGAAGCTGATTTCGCTGGCGCGAAAACCGAATTCTTCCGCCCGTTGACTGTAGCGCAACATCTTAGCCGAACGTAGTAAAGCCTTGCTGGGTACGCAACCGGTATTCAGGCAATCTCCCCCCATCCTGTGTTTTTCCACCAAGGCGACTTTGGCCTTGACGGCGCTGGCGATGTAGGCCGACACCAGACCTCCGGAGCCG
>JAHECY010000068.1 GCA_024641505.1 Gammaproteobacteria bacterium | reverse complement strand
CACCGCCACCGAGAAGGTCGGCGAAATATACTCCACCACGCCCTTGATGGTATCCGACGTCAACAGCCCCCCCTGATCCCAGTAGGCATATTCCATGTTGATATCGAGACTGCGCACGGGTGAGGTGCCGAACCCGACAAAATAAGACTCTTGGGTGTAGTCCGCGACCTCATCCGAATAGGTACCCTGACCAACGCCGGCGAACAAATGACTTTCCCGGGACAAACCATGGCGCACGTCCAGAGACATGTCCTGGTAGCCGGAACTTTCACTGCCGAAACCGAAACTCAAACTGGTGGGCGAATACAGCGCGGGCACAGTGCTCTCAGGATCGAATAACTGCTCGGCACCTGCGGGAAGTGACGCGATGGTGAGAATCAATATTGGGAATACGCGGTGCGCCATGGGAACCTGTCCTGTGAAGTAATAATTATAATCGGACACGTACCGTCAGTGTATCGGATTCTCACCACCGGGTTCAAGCTCACGGTTCACCATATGATGCAACATGCTGTTTTTATGAGCCATATTCCTCGAATTTTATTTTTTCGCCGATCAGCGATCCGACCCCCTGCTGTGTCAATAATGATACACATAAGACGTGCGCCCGAGGTTACCCGAGCACCCCCCGTTAACTACAGCCTGCCCACGGGGGCCTCGAACCGTGCTCACAGCACCACATCGCGCAACTTTGCCGCGGCGAATTCCGGACTGATGGTATTGACGAACAAACCCGACCCCAGCTCAAAACCCGTGGGAATGCTGGTGCGCGGACAGATCTCCATGTGCCAATGATAACTGCCACTGTATTGCTGGTAGCGGTCGCCGTGGGGAATGGAATGCAGAAAATAATTGTATTGCACCCCCCCCAGCACCGCATCCAGACGGGCCATGGTGCGTTGCAACACTTGCCCCAGATCCTGTAATTCCTCCGGGCTGGATTGCAGAAAATCGCTGCGATGCACCAGCGGGAATATCTGCACCTCCCACTCGAAGCGGCTGGCGAAGGGCTTAACCGCCACGAAATGCTTGCCTCTTTCGATTATGTACTGACCCACATCGATACGTCGGCGAATTTCCCCGGAATCCCGATCATAGATCGTTGCTTCAAAGGTCAATGCTTCGTCGATGAGCGTGCAGAAAATACATTTACCATATTTGGTCAGATGGTGGTGGCTATGTTCGATCTCGGTTTGCACATTGTGCGGTACCACCGGTGTGGCGATGATCTGGCTGTGGGTATGAGGAATACTGCCACCCGCGGCAGGACCGAAGTTTTTGAACACCATGACATATTTCAGCCGCTCGTTGGAACGATACAATTGCAGCATGCGATCCCGATAGGCACTAAACAGCATATGCAGATGGGAAACATCCATTTCATGCAAAGCAATGCCATGGTGCAAGTGATCAATCATGACCTCGTGCCGGCCGTAGCCATCGATCGTTTGCTGCAGACCGAAATTGAAATTGGGATTGCTGACATCGTCATCCAGCACCGGATACAAATTCTCGACAATGCGCAACGCCCAATCACCGTGCTCGGGGCGGGTCAAGATCGCCGGCGGCGTCATCGACTCGTTTCCCTTGCAAAACGGGCAGGTTTCCACGTGGGCGCGCGTGTCCCGGGGCGCCGGCGCCTCAGCTTTTTTCGGGCGCATGCCTCGAGCGGTGGCCACCAGAACCGATTCGGAAGGAATAATAGGATTGATACGGATCTCCCGTATGGATTTGTCGTGGACTGTCATTCACTGGTTTCTCCGAAAATATGGCTATAAGCATACCATTGCTGGTAGCTCCCCTGGACGGAGATTGTGTTTATCGCCGCCACTATTTTTTTATCAATATCGACATTTCTCCGGGTAAGGCGGATTTCAACATGCGATGAAATTTAGGTATAATTCCAATTCACCCCTCCATACAACCAGCCTTGATCACGGATTCCATTATGCGCATCGCCAAGAACACAGTTGTTTCCATGAGCTATACCCTCAAAGACCCTGACGGTAATTTAATCGATCAGTCGCAGGACAATGCTCCCTTTTATTACCTCCACGGCGCCAGCAACATCATCCCGGGGCTTGAAAACCAACTCGCCGGGAAGCAGGCCGGAGACGCCTTGTCGGTCGCGGTTTCACCGCAGGACGGTTATGGCGAGCGTGACGACGACCTGGTGCGTGCGGTACCGCGCAACATGTTCGACACCGACCAGATTCAGCCTGGCATGCAGTTCACCGCCCATTCCGAACATGGTCACCGGCTGGTCACCGTGGTGGGAGTTGACGGTGACAATGTCACCTTGGACGAAAATCACCCTCTGGCCGGCGTAACTTTGCATTTCGACGTCAAGATACTTGAAGTGCGTAGCGCATCGGAAGAAGAAATCGGCCACGGTCATGTCCATGGGCCTGACGACCACCATCACTGATGGGGCAAATTGATCGTGCCTTCAAGGTAGGTTACGCAGTGACCATTGAGCGCGACTCGATCACCATGCAGCTCACAGCCGATGACACCGCCACGGGCTGAAAGCTGGCGCGCCGTCAACCGGTGGCGCGACAGTTTTTCTGCCCAATAGGGCGCTAACTGGCAATACGCGGACCCGGTGACGGAGTCGTCATCAATACCGTATTTTGGCGCGAAAAACCGGCACACAAAATCATAGTCCACGACGGGACCAGCGCTACCGGCAAACCGCCGGGGCATGTCACCACCAGCAGCGAATGCGACGTTTGCCACTCCACCACCCCATGGATACCCTTGCTCGCTCTACCAGCTGGCGCGGAAGCGGGTGAGGTGCCAGCTTCGATGGGGATTTCCCGCCGGATTCAGGTAACGGCGGGAAGTCTGGTGTGCCACACTCTTTTGCATCGCAACCAAAGAGCAGACACCTGCTTAAGCGAAAGTTCCCGATGCATTGTTACCTGGTCCCGCGCCCTGCACCCTCGTCAGGCCTTGGAGCGCTGCGCCAACAGGTAGCTGCGCAGCACATATTCCATCACCGTGGCACTGGCATAGGAAACAAACAACACTGCCAGGTAGCTGAGCAACACAAACGGATACATGTCGCCAAACTCGTGGAAACGCCACACATATATCGCCGCCACACTGGCAACCAACCCCGCATGGAAATACAACATCCCTCTGCGCAGCAACCACCCGGCGATCAAAGTGCCCAGGACACTCAAGCCAAGCGGCCAGTACAATCCCAAGCCAGCGACATCCGGGGCATACCAGCACATTACCGCCACCAGCACCCCGCTGCCAATCGCCATTGCCCGCAACCACAACATACACAACCTCTACACGTTGACTTCATTGCCATCAATAAACGCAGCGCATAACCCACGCCCTGCACATGGGCCCCATCATGCGCCGTTCCAACGAGCGCGGCAAGCCGTCGGATGTGTGTTGAACACCGATTTCTGAGACAAAAACGAGGTTATTACCGAGCTGATTTTCTCAACAACAGTGCGTAATACGCACCCTACATACCCATTTGCAACGCCAGTCGGCGTGTACGCGCGAAGCTGGCGGGAAAATTCACGGCGATCATGCCACCATACACCACCATACCCAACGCAAAATAGAAACCCATGTCCCGATCCGGATCGGGATAGAACATGAACATGCACGACGCCAACAACAGCATGATCAGCCCCGGCAAAATGTTCAAACATATGGAAACGCGATAGTTGGCACGTGCCGCAGCCTGCAGCAATAGCTGATAATACTCTTCCTCGCCGATGGCTCGCACCAACCACAGACGCAGACTGTTGGACACCGATACCAGGAAGGAAACCACGATCACGATAATCGCCGCCCTCACCGATGCGTATGGCACCATGGCCAAAGACAGGCTAAGCAGAATCAAAGGTAATTTAAATCGACGCACCAGAGGATTGGCTTCCAGTTTGAAGCGCGGGGTCGCCATAAAAGTCGTCGCGACATCCAAAGTACGCGCCACCAGAATGGTCACCGCCAGAATATGAGCGAGATTCATGGAGATCCAGACATGCATAGCGTATCGTCCTCCCGTGTCTTAGGGGCAATAACGTGATTTATATGCCAGGGCCGCACCTGGTCTTACGGAGCTGGCAAAATATTGCGGCCATGCCATGGAAATATCGTAAACTTACCGCGCCTGATCACTCACCACTCACCACTCACCGCCACAGCCTGGACCAACCGTGACCACGTCAGCAATTACTCGGCCGGCACCAACGGCAGCGTTCTCAACGATGATCGGGCATCCTCCGCCGACTTCGAACGTGTGGCAGTGTCTTCGGTCTTCGGTAATACCAGCGTATCCCGCTCCGTGTCCGGGGTAGCCGGCAAGTTAGTTTGGGAAGCGCCCGTCCCCGGACTATCATTGACCGTGGCATCCGGTCCGGCTCCAGCCCGAGAACGGAAACCGGGAGGTGGCGTCACCGGGCGGCTCAAGCGCATTTCTACTTCCTGAGAAATATCATCCTTGGTACCGAACACACCATCGGGGCCTGCGGAAGTCACCACAAATCCGCGCGTGTATTTTTCATAGCGCACTGGATGACTCCATACATCCTTCATCGCATCGACCTCGATCTGATAGTACTCCAGTAATTTATCGAGGCTCTCCGGTATGCCGATGCTTTTACCCTTGGCTTCAAATTCATAGATGCGCCGGCTTATGGATTCGCCTACCAAACTCAAACCCGTGCTGGCGGCGCCCGCCAGATCTTGCGCCCGATCCCGCTGCAGCTGCTCAACTTTCTGCTCATTCAGCTTCTCGACGTCGGTAGCCATCAACCCTAACATCGGCCCCAAGGGGGAAAATATGTAAATCGCCATCAAGACATAGGCGATACCGGTGGCAACCATAACGGATTTTCCGGATACGCCACCACCGCTCAGCATCTTGGTGCGTTTTCTGTCGTTGTTTGAAGGCAGGTGGTCGGTCTTCAGTCTCAGCGATTTGAAGTACCAGAAATTGCCGGCAAAACCACAAAGCACATGCAGTACGAGCAGGACGCTCCGGGGCAGAATGCCGTACAATATCCACGTTACCGCGGCAGCCACCGGCATTTTCCTGTACACGAACCAGGCGAAAGGTATGAGAAAAGCATACAGATTCCACTGCAACACATATTTGTCGTCCTTGGCTTCAAACCGCCGAAAATTTTTCTGGTAATACGCCAGATTCCGGCTGCCTGCCATCCGCAGCACCAATGAGTCTTTCTGCCGCGGTTCAAGTTTGTGGGCTGCTCCATCCTGGTTGGCGTCGGTTGGCGCCTTCTGGCGGCGCTCGACCACGATACCGCAGGTGGCGCACTCGGCGGCCAAAGGCTGGCGGGTATGGCACTTCGGACACACCATGGTCTGGTTGGCGTCACTCGCACCAACCGTCTGAATACCGCACTTCACACCGATCTGCAGCAAACGTGTCGCATAGCGTTGCGCGGCGACTTTGTCAAACAGGCGCTTCAACGGTACCGGTTGACCATTGATCAACGCTGCCGCCTGATCCGCACTGCATTTGAATAGAGCCGCAAGATCACGCACCACGGTTTGGCGATTTTTTCCCGCCACTAGTGTGCCGCTAATGATGATTCTGCAGAGTGACTCTGCCATGGCTGCCTCGATACCTGCTTGTTATAAAACTATTACTGCGAGATATATGTCGGTATGGTAGGACTGAACTTTACTTCTTTTTCCACTTGACAAAAGCGGTTATCCATCGCAATCCATTGCATTACTTGATGCATTAAGGAAAAATCAAATTTATGGGTCCGATACCGGCCCAGTACTTGAATTTATCGCGATACTGCCGATAACCGCTCTGATATCAAGGCGATGTGAACTTTTTATGGGCAATGACCAGAAGCCTCGATCCGGCAAACCGTTTCAATTGCGATTCACCGGCACCCTGAGCGAGTACTTTAAAATCTGGATCGTCAACCTCGCGCTGACGCTCATCACATTCGGCGTGTATTACGCGTGGGCGAAAGTGCGCACCAAGAAATATTTCTACGACAACACCATTCTGGCGGGCAGTGGCTTTGCGTATACCGCGTTACCACTGGACATATTCAAAGGTTGGTTACTGGCAGCGTCTTTCTTTCTTGTCTATTCCATCGCCACAAAAATCTCCATGATCAGCGCTTTGCTGTTCGCCGCGGCCCTGATCATGCTGACTCCCTGGATGGTGATGAAATCCTTGATGTACCGCGCCCGTCACAGCACTTACCACGGCATGCATTTTACTTTTAACAGCAACTATAACGACGCCGTATACTGTTTCTTGCTGTTACCGATCGCTGCCATTTTATCGGCGGGTTTACTGATACCCTATACCTTGTTTCAACAAAAGAAATTCCTGGTTGAGAACCATACCTACGGGAATTTCCAATTTTCCTTTGTCAGCACGCCTTTCGCATTCTATAAAGTGGCCATCGTATCGTTCACCCTGATGTTTGTAAGTGGCATCGGCGCGTCCTTTCTACACGCTTCGCCGGAACCCTACAATTTGCTGGCACCGGTTGAACTGGCGTTGGTATACACATATGCCATCGCCTTTTTCAATGCAGGCATCACCAACCTCACCTACAAAGCCATCACCTTGCGGCACAACAGCTTCGATGCCAACTTACGCGCACACGAATTACTGGGACTCTATATCGTGCATGCCTTCGCCTTGGTTTTCAGCTTGGGTTTTCTCTATCCGTGGGTCAAGATCCGCATGACTCGCTATCGCTGCAAGCATATAACGTTCTACGCGGTCGAAAAACCCGAACGCCTGGCTACCCAAGACGTGGACAAATCCAGCGCGACCAGCGATGAAATCAGCGAGTTTCTGGGCTTTGATTTCGGTTTGTAGAAAACACCATCCCCGCGAATCATTCCTTTTACACACACCTAATAACCGCTACATGACATCATAGACTGCCGTTAATTCAACATCAGCAGATTAAGTGAACACTTGTCGTCGATTCCGATGGCGACGTGTTGAGTGTTAACCAAATATTGGTTATTGTTCGCTGCCGGACAATAATTGCTACAGATAAATCTTTAAACCTTAAGACAATCGTTTCCGGAAAGATCGAGGTTATCAAAAGTGATTCCGCAGTCAGAAATCACTTGCGATGCATTAATACCCAAGGAGAAATAATAATGATTCGTATACCAACGGACGAACAACTGCGTAACAAAGCGCCAACCACGACCACTTTCGGGCGGCACACCATGGCATCCCTGAGCGCATTGGTAATCGGCGCAATCATCACCACGCCGGTTCTGGCCGACGCTATTGGCCCAGTGAGCGCCGAACAACGGGCGTTGCAAGCCTACCAACTGCGCGTCGACGCCGCCGCACGCAACCAGAGCGAACCTTTGCCCGCGCATCCAGACAATGGCGATGAAGCACTTTATGCCGACCACCTCAACGACTACACCAAAGGATTGCCGCACAATGACAACGGCATCGTCGATCCGGCGGCTTATGACATGTTACGTCAGGCATTGACAACCGGAAATCCCGCCGACTTTAACGCCATTCCCATGGGCGTAGGCGCGCAAAAATTGCGCAACCCCCAGGCCGCCTACAGCTATTTCCTGGAAGGCAAGGACCCACACTCCTATACCATGCCCGCGGCACCGGCATTCAGCAGCGCCCAACAGGCATCGGAAGCAATTGAAGTCATGTGGCAGGCCCTGACTCGCGACGTGCCGTTCATCAACTACGACACTAATGCGCTGATCGCGGCAGCCGCCAAAGACATGTCCAAGATGAAGGATTTTCGGGGCCCCAAAGAAGGACCAGTGGGTAAAGTCACGGCACAAAACCTGTTCCGCGGCATCGGCCAGCAGGAAACCGTCGGTCCCTACATTTCGCAGTTTCTATTGCAACCCATTCCTTTTGGCGCCACCAAGGTGGAGCAGAAATATCAGGTCCCGGTTGCCGGCAATGATCACATGACGAGTTATGCGGAATGGTTGCAGATACAGCGGGGGGGCAATCCCACCGGTGTGACTACGGTAACTTTCGATAATGGCAACCGCTACCTGTACAGCGGCCGCGCCATGGCACAGTACGTATTGAAAGATTTCGTATACCAGGCCTATATGAGCGCCGCACGCATCATCAGCGGCTACGGCGGTAGCGCCTACGGCGCCAATGATCCTTATGCGACTACCAGCGCGGAAGCACGCGGCCCCCTGTTCGGCAATAACCACGCACTGGATTTTCTGGGGCGGGTTGCCATGGGTTCGCAGAACGTGGCCTGGTTTCAGAAATGGTTGGTGCACCGTCGCGCCCGGCCTGAAGTGTTTTTCGGCCGCGTGCATAATCACTTGACCAACGCCGCGCTAAACTATCCGTTGCATAAGGACGTGTTGAAATCTCCAGCTTTGCAACTCGTGCTGGAAAAATACGGTAGTTATCTGCTACCCATCGCGACACCGGAAGGCAGTCCCTTGCACCCAACCTATCCTGCGGGGCATGCAGTGATGGCCGGCGCTGCGGTGACCATGCTCAAAGCTTTTTACAAGGGTGATTTTGTGATCCCCAATCCAGTGGTACCCAACGCCGATGGCACCGCCCTGGTTCCCTATTCAGGCCCGGCACTTACCATCGAAGGTGAGCTCAATAAACTGGGGAGTAATATTGCACTCGGGCGTGATGTTGCCGGATTGCATTATCGCAGTGACGGCGACGCAGGCATTGCACTGGGCGAAGAATACGCGATTTCACTGCTGCGGGAGCTGGTGCAGACCTACAATGAAGATTTCTCCGGCTTCACCTTCAACAGGTATGATGGCACGCCGGTCACTATCAGCAAGATGTAACAGGTACGACGAACCACCGGTCGGTGCAGCATCCGGCCATCGCCAGACAGCGTACTTGCCTGGTCCCGATCGACGCACGGGGCTGGGCAGGTGCGCTTTCTTTATTGTGTTATTCAGCGCTTGCCAGTGATGGTAGTTTTGTAGGGAAGCCCTTGCAATTCCTTGAACATGCCAGTATTGATGTGCAGCGTCATTTCCGAGGTATAGGTGCGCTGTTCCAGTGGCAGATGAGTTTCCTTGAGGTTGGTGGGCAAACTACCCGTCATGCGCCCCGGCCCGATGAACACCCCCCAGCGTAACACGCCATTATCGACGCAATACTTCTTACCATAGGCTTTGGCTTCAATGGCGCGGGTGAGACCCAGCGACTCCTGCGGTGTACGCGCGCGTTTTACCAGCAAATACCCGTCGACATACAAGTCTTCCTCCAGAACGCCACCCTGAGCGGTACAATACGTTTGCAAGGCATTGCGCGGCCAGATCAAACCTTGCAGCATGTCCTTGCCGGGTACAAACACCCGGTATAAATATATATCATTGTCTTTGAGGTCCTGCCAATCCACGCGCTTTTTTTCGATGCTACCGTAATTTGAGGCGATTGCGTTTTCGATAAACGCATCAACAGTGTCATAAACCCGGGCTTGCTCCGGAGAAATGTTCGTTGCCGATTGTTCGGTGGTTTCCTTGGCAATGAATTGCGGCCGTGCTTCATCGCAGTGCTGCTGGCTGACATAGAGATCTATCTGCTGTTTGGTGTCCTCGAACGCGTTACGGTATCCGGTCCAGGAGAAACTACGAATTTGCTCCGCAAGATAGCGCGCGCAATTCCGGTTATGCTCGGGAAACCGTTTGTCTGTGCGCAATGCCATATGTCGCTGCCACTGATCATGTAAGCCGGTCAAGTATACCGCCTCACGTCGATACAAGGCATTGACCTCCGTTAATCCGGGTAGCGGTGACGGCGGTTCCAGATATTGATCCAGGGAATCGCCGGTACTCGCGCAAGCCGCAAGCGTTAGACTAATTAGTAACACCGATAATAACTTGTGGGTCATCGCATTATCCGAATAATCGAGACAATTTGGCGCGCCGGATCAACCGGCTCTGTTCAAACTTTCAGCTTTGGTGGGAATGTCTGCCCTGTGACGGGTTAATAGTAGCTGATCGGTGCGGCGCTTGATGGCTATGTGTTCACATTATGTGCCATTACTCTGCAGGCCTGGAATTACCCATAGAAATTCGGTAGATAAAATATTGTTTAGCCGTCAGCCTCAGAAAAACCTTTTTTCCTATCGCCAAAGACGCTGCGTGAGATACGGCACATTCGTCAAGTAATCGTCAATAATTACATTGCCATATTAAAATAGCCATATTAAGGGCCTCATTTATCCGTTGATATAAATATCAGGCCGGTGTTTTTCCATGAATAACTCCTGGTTTTTTAACGGTGCAAAGCCTAAACTGCGGTACAGCCCATGCGCATCTTTGGTTGCCAACAACCAGCGCCGGAAGCCTTGCAGTTGCGGATGCGTCACGATGGTGTGCACCAGCCATTTCCCCAAACCCTGGCCTCGGTAATTTTCAATAATAAAGACATCCGCCAGGTAGGCGAAGCTCGCGTAGTCGGTCACCGCGCGGCAAAAACCCACCAGCGAATCCCCGTCATGCACGCTTAGACACAGGGAATTCTGCAGTGATTTTTCGACGATGCCGCGCGACACTCCCGCGCACCAGTAGGCACCGTGCAAAAACCCATGAATGACATCCACGTCAAGGTCGCTTTTGTCATCACTGATCCAGAAATCTCCGCGTTGCCACTTCACAATCTATCCTTTATCTACTTGCCTGCCTTGTCGCATTACACCAATAGCTACTCGCTGTCGCGATGGCAACCACAGTACCACTTCGAGCGTGGCGCCTTCAAGGAACCGGGGAATACGCACCGATCAAATTTAGATAAAGCAGCAATAGCCAATTTTACACAGGACATGCAATGCCTGATCCTGGTGAAAGTTTATCCGGCCCTCACACTTGGTAGCATCAATCAACCCATGCAGAACGGTTTCTACCAGACCGAATATCAGGCTCCCGGTAACAATATATACCGCGCCGCCATGAATCAGCGCATGTGAAGACATCCAGTAGTACCAGGCGGGAAAGAACTGTCCCGCCTTCTTCTGATGAATCACGTTGTGACGATTTTTGCCCGCGCCCATGGCCTCATGCTGCAAGGCGAAATCCGCCAGCGCGTGACCAACCAATAACTGAAAAATAATTTCCGAATAGAATTCAAACATCCTGCATACCCATTAGTGCGCCCACATTTGCCATTTTGCCACATCACCATGGCGCCCGCCGTGCGATGTCAAGAAAATTGCCAATAATAGCAGCGTGGCTGTCAGTGTAGCGCACGTATCCGTTTTTACGGCACCCAGCCTTAGCCCATCGATTTTTCCGGTTTATATGGTTATCATGTAGAACCCAAGCACTGGACCGCGGGGCGTTTCCGCAGGATTTGAGCCCGGCTTCCTGTTAAATATTAATGGTTGTTCTACATTATATGGTTTCCGACGACGATGCGTACCATCATGATTTTGAATCCTAAAGGGGGGTGCGGCAAAAGCACTCTGACGACAAATCTGGCCAGCTACTATGCCACTCAGGGCCGGAAGGTGGTGATCGCGGACTATGACGCCCAACAATCCAGCCTCGCCTGGTTGGCAGCGCGACCACGGGAGTGCAGCGATATTACCGGCATCAACGGCGATCAGGACACGGTGCGCGTCCCAAAACTGACGGAAATCCTGATTCTGGACGTGCCGGCGGGGATTCGGGGCAAGGACCTGACCGCAGCCATGCGCCGGGTTCAGACCATCATCATTCCGGTACTGCCCTCCCCCATTGATATTCGCGCAGCGGCCAGATTCATACATGATCTGTTGATTACCGGCAAAGTATCCCGCCAGGAAGTCAAACTTGCGGTCGTCGCCAACCGGGTGAAGGAAAATACCAACATATTTCATACCCTGGAGAAATTTCTGCAGCGCCTCTCCATTCCCTTCATCACCTCACTGCGCGACTCTCAAAACTACATTCGCGCCGCGGACGAAGGTATCGGTATCTTTGAGATGGCGCCATCACTCGTGGCCAGGGATCGGGAACAATGGGAACCCTTGATCAAGTGGCTCAGCAGCAAACGCAGCCGGCCCTGAGACTACGACAGGCAGCGCACACAGCAACATACGGTCGAATTAACGCCGTACCAGATAGTGCATGCTGAACAACGCTTTGGAATCCGTCCACACCTTTACCGGAAACAACGCGGCTTGTGCAGCCAAAGCGTGAAACTCGGCAATGGTGTATTTATAGGAGTTTTCAGTGTGTATGGTTTCACCGGTTGCAAATTCATAAGCCCTGCCCTGCATGCGCACACCGTGGTCCCGCAGACACGCCAGATGCATTTCAATTCGCCCGTGCGTCTCGTTATAGATGGCGCGATGCGCGAAATTTCTTGGTTCAAAGTTGGCGCCAAGACGCTGATTGATGTGCGACAGAATATTAAGATTAAACCGCGCTGTCACCCCTTGCGCATCGTTGTAAGCGGCTTCGAGAACCGACACGTCCTTTTTTAAATCCACGCCAATCAGTAGCCCGCCACCGACACCGCCGAGCATGGCGACTTTACGCAACAAGGCCAGCGCCGCATGCGGTTCGAAATTGCCAATACTGGATCCGGGAAAAAATACATTGTAGCGACCGGGTCCGAAATCCGGCATGTCCCAAGGCCGCGAGTAATCGATATGGACGCTATTAATTTCCAGCCACGGATAGTCCCGGGCCAGGCGTGCCGCCGCCGCCAGCAGATGATCGCGGGAAATGTCCATGGGAATATAGCGCCTGGGGCGTAGTGCTTCCAGTAGCAACCGGATTTTTACACTGCTGCCACTGCCCAACTCGAACAAATAGCTGTTTTTTCCCAGCAACTCCGCCAGCTCATCACTATGCGTGCGTAACAACTGCACTTCCGTGCGCGCAGGATAGTATTCCGGCGCCATGGTTATCGCATCGAACAGTTCAGATCCTTTCTTATCGTAAAAATATTTTGGCGATAGCGTTTTTTGCGTGCGCGCAAGACCGGCGTGCACCTCATGAACCATTGAGTCCGTCAACAAAGAAGTGTCTTGCAGTGATAATTCGCCTCGTTCTGTCCCTGTCGCACCGGCCATGAATCTCTCCCGATTGTCTGTTAAAAAATGGTTTACCCGTCATCCGCCAGGCGAATACCGGAAAACTGCCAATGATCACGCGGATAAAAAAAATTACGGTATGTCGGTCGGGCATGTCCTGGCGGCGTGACGCATGAACTACCCCGCAATACCATCTGGTTGCACATGAACTTTCCGTTGTACTCGCCGATGGCGCCCGCGGCGGCCCGATATCCGGGGTATGCGGCATAACTCGAACGCGTCCATTGCCATAGCTCACCGAACATCTGCTGAATCATTGCTTTATTTCCCGCTGCCTGCGGATGCAGCGCACCTGCGCGAGTTTCCGGAGTCGCAATAAATTGCCCGCAAGCCAGCTCCCATTCCTGTTCACTGGCCAGTCGTTTGTCACACCAGCGGGCATAAGCATCAGCCTCGTAATAATTGACATGACTGACCGGCAACCAGGGATTCAGGGGCGACAAACCATAAAGCGTATATTCAAACCACGCACCATCCTGTTGCACCCAATAGCAGGGATGAGCGGCATCACACGATTGCCGCCATATCCAGCCATCCGCCAACCAGAGCAATGGATTGTCATAGCCCCCATCCTGGATAAATTCCATGTACTCAGCATTCGTGATCAGTCGGTTGGCAAAGCGAAAACCCACTTGCAGGTAAAGGTGCGCGGGAACCTCGTTATCAAAATGGAAGGCCGCGCCTTGATAACCAATGGTGGCACTGGCGCCCTCGACCGTCACATAATGCAGTGCTTGAGGACTCGGCGAGATTGGCGATCCCTGGGCAGCACCAAACGCCGGGTACAATGGATTGTGGAAGAAACTGTACTTGATATCGGTACACAACAATTCCTGATGTTGTTGTTCATGGTGTAGCCCTAGCGTGCAGCGCTGCAGGATCGATGCGCGGTCCGGGTGATTCGGCATCAGCAGCAGTTTAAGCATGGCAGTGTCGACATGGTGCCGATAGGCCAGAACCTCGTTGACCGTGGGTCGCGACAGAAGTCCGCGCTGAGGCCGCGGATATTGGCGCCCGACACCGTTATAGTAACTATTGAACAGATACTCGAATTGGCTATGGAATTCACGATAGCCGGTCACGAACGGTTTAAGCAGAAAGGTTTCAAAAAACCAAGTGGTATGCGCCAAATGCCACTTCGGTGGGCTCACATCGGGCATTGCCTGTAAACCGAAATCGTCGATCTCCAAGGTCGCGCAGAGTGTCGTGCTGTACTGTCGTGTTGCCAAAAAGTCAGCCGCCAGCGGATCCTCATGCACGCCTGAATTTTCCACTGTCATCGCTTTCTCCACTATATTACCGGGGTATACAGATCCTTCATGCATCGGCTATGCTATGCCGAGCAAAAACGCACGTAAATAACGAAAATTGCAGGACTCGGGTGCAAATATGCAGCGCATGGATTGGGACGACGTACGTCATTTTCTTGAAGTTGTGCATGCCGGTTCGGTCAGTCAGGCGGCGCAACGCTTGGGGGTCAACCAGACTACCGTCTCCCGTCGTGTTTCTACGCTTGAGGAGCGATTGGGAAAAAAACTGTTCGAACGTCTCGCCACCGGCTGGATCATCACCCCCGTGGGCGAACGACTGGTCGCCTCCGCGGAAACCATGGCCGAAGAAGCGTATACCATCGAGCGTCATGTGCTGGCCGACAGCCACGAACTCAGTGGCCAACTGCGGGTAACGGTTGCCGATGTCTGCACGCAGCATCTGATGATGCCCGCACTTCTCGCCTTCACACGACAATATCCCGACGTCAACTTGCAGATCATCGCCACCCTGGATGTATTGGATCTGGCGGCACGCGAAGCCGATGTCGCGCTGCGCGCCACTGACGAACCACCGCCGAATGTCGTCGGAAAACGCATTGCGCAAATCGCCTATCAAATATACGGAACGGCCGAGTTCCTTGCCGCCGCAAACTCCGGAACCAGACGTGGCGAACTTCCCTGTATCACCTGGATTGGCGATGGCCATAGCCGGCCGCCGTGGATCGAAAGAAACTTCCCAAAAACTACGCGCATCTATCGCACCAGCGAATTGGAAATCATGCTGCAAATGGCGCGTCAAGGTATCGGCATTGCTCAAATCCCCTGCGTATTTGGCGATCCGGACCCGCTGCTGCATCGCATACCCACCCGTTACGTTGAACCAGGCTGGGGTTTATGGGTGCTGACCCATGTGGATCTTCGCACCACGGCGCGCGTCCGGATCTTCAGGGATTATCTGGTCACGACATTGGAAAAACAGAAACACTTGATTGAAGGGAAAATAGACGGGCCAGACGCCTGTTCGCAAGCTGACATTTTCTTGCGGCAACTTCCCTAGTTGTCACTTTGCGGGAATTCGCTATGCCTACATTTGTAAAATTAATACTTGTATGTATCTTGTGCGCCGGCATTATCTCCGGTCTGGTGTTATTGGTACAGTGGCTGCTGTAGCACCCTGGCTCGAGACGCACCATGCACATAACAAATGCGAGGTCGCCGATGTAGTGACCCGTGACGCTGTCGCGTCACCATCGGTATCACGCAATCCAGCGCAGAGGTGAGCAGTCAGCCGCTGCGCGATAACGCCAAGGGTTGACAGGCGGCGCATTCGCGGCGGTGGACGCGCCGACGGTCTTCGACAATGGTATTTCCGTGATGGTCGATGAGCGGAAAGGATTGTCCTGCGCGGATACGTCGATCCTGCTTGGAACGCAGCACCGGAATACCGGCCCTTAGCGTATTTTCGTGATGTCGCTTGTCCTGGGCGCGTACCAGGCGCTGCATCATGCGAATGTCCTTTCTCTGTAAATTGAGCGCCGCGTCCACCCAAATTTTTGCGATATCCAGCAATTCGCCATAGCTAACCGGGCTGAAACGCTGACGTGCGGCGTTGATTGCCCGCAGACCGTTGCGAGAACGACTATGCTGCTTGATATATTTTGCGATCTCCAGTTGCCCGGTACCATCCTCGGCAAGCACATCGACCACGCCCATGTCATAGAGCTCCGCGGCACGGTACACTTTACCGCTGGTGATAATCTTCTCAGCGTCCACCATCCCCAGTCGACGCGCCAGCAAACTGTATGCGCCCATTCCGGGAAACAGATTAAACAGGATTTCCGGTAACCCCAGTTCGGCACTGCGTTCGGCGATCAGAATGTTGCTGGACAGCGCAGCCTCAAAACCACCCCCTAGCGCAGAACCTTCCACCAGGGAGATTGTTGTGATCGGTAGTGATAAATTTATTGCATTATGATAAAGAACGTTTATACATGCCGTCGCATAGTCCAGCAACTGTTCTCGATTCTTTTCCACAATATGCTCTGCGAACAATTTCAGGTCGCCACCCAGATTAAAAACATTAGGACTCTGTGATGCCAACACCACATAATTAACGGGATAGATACCCTCTTCCTGTAATGCCGCAAAATTTTCATTAAGAGATTGTTGAAATTGACGGATTTCAGACAATAATGTGGGCGTGAAACACGGCCTTGGACGGGGATTTAAATAAAACCATAGAGATGTCTCGCTCGCGTCATAACGAACCGTAAGTTGCTGGTAGTCACGCACAATCTTGAACAGATGTTTTGACATGGTCTGAAGGTGTTAATCGTTAGTTAAGTTTATCCGAAGATGCGGTCTATTGATGCCATATACTTTGCGGCATAAACACTTTACTGACAATTTATGCTGCAAAATATCTGCCAACATCATCATTATACCTATCTGCAATTGTTTACTGTTTATTCTTAAGATATTCGCTACACTAATTTCATAGATTGATCTTTTATGTTCTTTTTTCGTATTTTCCCAAGAAAATCTGTGATCTATGAATGACGAACGTTAATTTCTCACAACGAGTTACCATGCTCGCGCGCCGCCAGGACAGCGAACACCTCCAGGCTATGGTGCGAATATTGTTCAGCGCCATTTTTCTCCCCTTCATCGCGACTATTTATGTTACAGGCCAGTGGGGAGGAGTCAGCGTCTATGCGTTGTACACCACACTGTTTTTTTGCGGCGCCGCGCTGGCAATTCTGGCGGCAATATTAATTTCACCTGAACCAAGTCCGCACCGGCGCTTAGTGGGCATGTTTGTAGACATTGTAAGTTGTACCCTGCTGCTCATTACCGGAGATACTGCAGGTTCTATCGCTTTTGGCTCATATTTTTGGGTCACCATCGGCAATGGACTACGATACGGCAGTCGATATCTGAGAATTGCGCACATCACCTGCATCGCTGCGTTTACATTGGTGCTGATATTGGGGGATTACTGGCGCCAAAATATCGTTTTAGGCATTAGCCTGTTAGGTTGGCTGTTTCTGCTGCCGCTTTTTGTTTCCACTCTGACCAAGAAACTGGAGGACACGGTGGAAAAAGCCGAACAGGCAAACAAGGCAAAAAGCGCTTTTCTAGCAAATATGAGCCATGAAATCCGTACGCCTTTGACCGCTATCATCGGCTATGCCGAAATCTCACTGGACAGCACCCAGACGCCGGAAGAACGTACTCTGGCCTTGAACACCATCATGCGCAGCGGTAATCATCTACTGAACATTATCAATGACATTCTTGATTTTTCGAAGGTGGAAGCTGATCGGCTGGATATGGAATTCTTAGCAGTGAATCCGTTTCAAGTTGTACACGACGTGGAGTCGTTGGTGAAATCACTGGTCGACAGAAAGAACTTAGCATTCAATGTGCACTACGATTTACCGTTGCCCACGCAAATACGTACTGACCCGGTCAGACTGGAGCAGATTCTGCTGAACCTGTGTAACAACGCGGTTAAATTCACCGACAAAGGCGCCATCGACTTGCATATCCGTTGCGATCGGGACCAACAACGCATTTATTTTTCGGTGGTTGACACGGGCATCGGCATGACCAAGGAGCAATCCGCCAACTTGTTCGTTCCATTCAAACAAGCGGATTCGAGCACTACACGCCGCTACGGGGGTACGGGTCTCGGCTTGAGCTTGTCGAAACGCCTCGCTGAAAAACTTGACGGCATTATCGAGGTACGCAGCGAATATGGCCATGGTTCGTGCTTTTCTCTCGCCATAGCAACAGGCCCACTGGACGCGGTACCCTTGATATACCATACCGCGCAAATCAGATTGGCAAGCGATAATGACAGCAAGCCTGTAAACCATGGCCAACTTGCGGGACAGGTACTGCTGGCCGAGGACAATGAAACGATTCAACAGCTACTATCGCTTTTTCTGCGCAAAATGGGCGTCAGCGTCACCATTGCCGGTAGCGGTGAGGCAGCCGTGCGCCTCGCACGCGCCCGCCACTATGACTTAATCCTTATGGATATGCAAATGCCGGTGATGTCCGGCGTGGATGCGGTAAAAATGCTACGCCAGGAAGGCTACGCCCAACCCATTATCGCGCTTACCGCCAATGCCACAACCGAAGACAAAACGACTTGCCTCGCAGCCGGCTGCAATGATTTCCTGGCCAAACCCGTCGCGCGCGAACAGCTGTACACGCTCACCGCCCGATACGTGAGCTCGGCGCCCAGACGCAACTCCACCGAGGAACCCATCATTTCCAAACTGTTGCGCGAAGAACCGAGCTTTCAGAAATTGGTGGAAGATTTCGTGGCCGAACTGCCGGAAATTCTCCGCAATATACGCGTATCCTGGGATAAAAAGGACTGGATTGCTCTTAAAACCGGGTTACACGACCTCAAGGGAATGGGCGGTGGTTTCGGCTACCAGGTACTGACGGATCTTGCGCTCAAGGCTGAGAAACATTTAGCCAATGAAGACTTTCCCTCGATGGAAAGCGCTCTCGAGGAAATGGATTTGGTCAATGAACGTATTTTCCAGGGCATCAGCTTGGATGGCAAAAACATTGTAGAACTCACAAGGACTTAGCAGCACCACGCTGCCACTATCCCTTAGACTTCGATCCAGTCAATAACGTGATCTTCAAGTTGTTCAGGGTGAATGTACTCCTCGGATATCACTTTGCCCCGGACCGAGAAACCCTGAGCGTGAACCTCGTGACGCAACCCGCTAACCAGAGGATGCCAGGGCAGCAGGGGCTTCCGCTCATACAGGCGACGATAAGCGCAACTGGCCGGCAACAAACGGAGGGTCGCGGCGTCATCACCCACGAGCACCATGCAGGTAGCGACGTGCTTCTGACGGTGCTGATAATCTCGGCAGCGACATGTGGACGCATCCAGCATCCGGCAGGCCACATTCGTGTAGAACACCTCTTCCGTCTCATCGTCCTGCAGCTTGATAAGACAGCAGCGCGCACAGCCGTCGCACAGCGCCTCCCACTCTTCAGCACTCATCAACTGCAGACTCTTATATTTCCAGAAATCATGTTTCATGGCCGGCCTATCCGCCGCACGCCGGCAGCGGCGGGTGACATATAACATGGTGCTTGAGACTGCTCGGGACCAATCGCATCACGTTCCTGCACCGGCGAATTCGCGCTCAACGCGGCGCGGCGCCTAGCCATCGCTGGTGACGCGATATTTACGGCTGACACCGATCAGGAAATCGCGCAACAGTTGATCCTTGCACTCACGGTAGTGTTTATGATCCGGCTTACGAAAAAATGCGCTGAGCTCATGTTTGCTGATGATGACATTGCCCAGGCGTAAAACCGCCAATACGTCTTCCGCCTTCAGATCCAGCGCAATTTTCAGCTTGCGGAACACCGCATTATTGGTTAATGGTTGCTCCGGCTGCGTTGACACGCCTTCCTTTTTGCCCCGGCGATCGATAATAAAACCGTCAAGAAAAGACAATATCCCGGCATCAGGACATAGTTGAAAATCAGGGTCATCAGCCTTCTTCAACCAACAGCCGACCTGTTCGCGCGCCATCTGAAGATCAGCAAGCCCGAGAATCGCCACCATTTTCATGTCACTGATAGTGAAAATATCGCATACTTGCCGCAAGACCTCGTTATTATCCACAAACACCTGCTGATTTTTCTGTAATCATCCCCTGATGACCCGGGCGGGAAACGTCCTCGCAACGGTCCCCAAACCGCACCGCGCACACACTCCCAAAATCATACGAGATCCTCGGTTGTCGTGCGATGCGTGATACGAGCCTTACATCATCCGCCACTCAACAACTCATCGGCTTCAACAACAACGACTGGCTTGGCATGACGTCCGGCTGTTTCAATCCCATCAACTGCAATACGGTGGGCGCGATCCCGCACAGGCCGGCACCGATGGACAATTGCCATGCACATTCGTCGATGATCAGACAGGGCACAGGGTAGACGGTGTGCTGGGTATGAGGCTGGCCGGTAACCGGATCCACCATTTCTTCACAATTGCCATGATCAGCGGTGAGGATAACGGACCAGCCCTGCTGACGGGCATACGCCAGAACTTTACCAACTTCCAGGTCGAGCACTTCAACGGTTTTGATCACGGCATCTCGTACCGCGGTATGACCAACCATATCGCCATTGGCGAAGTTGACCACGATAAAACCATAGCGCTCGCTCTTGATAGCGTCGATAACCGCGTCAGCAACGGCGGCAGCGCTCATTTCAGGTTGCAGATCATAGGTAGCCACCTTGGGCGAGTCGATGATAACCCGCTCCTCACCGGGGTAGGGGTCGCCCCGTCCGCCATTAAAAAAGTAGGTGACATGGGCGGATTTTTCCGTTTCCGCACAGTGTAATTGACCAATGCCGGCATGACTGATCACCTCGCCCAGCGTGACGTGTGGACGATCATGCTCATAGGCATAAGGCAAACCGAACCATTTATCATACTCGGTCATGCAGGTAATATCGATGGGATCAAAATCAAGCCGTTCAAAACCGTCGAAATCATCCATCGCCAGCGCCGCCAGTAACTGTCGCGGCCGGTCCTTGCGAAAATTGAAAAACACCGCCTGATCTTCCGCTTGAATCAACTGGGCGCCATCGAGCACGGTAGGTTTGATGAACTCATCACCTTCTCCTTCCGCGTAGGCAATGCGAATCGCATCGCGCACATCGGTGGCATGCCGACCGTTGCCATGCACCAGCGCGTCCCAGGCGATGAAGGTACGATCCCAGCGTTTGTCACGATCCATGGCGAAATAACGTCCGCTGACCGTGGCAATGGAACCCGAAGCCCGCTGCAACGCTACTTCCAGATCGTTGATATATTTTTCCGCCATGCGTGGCGGCGTATCGCGGCCATCGGTAATCATATGCACCACCGGTCGCACCTGGTGCCGGTAACACAACTCAATCAAGGCCAGCAGATGCACGATATGGCTGTGCACACCGCCATCGGACACCATACCAATCAGGTGCAGAGGCCGCCCGCGCGCTTTAGCGTTGAGCACGGCATCGGTTAGCACCGGATTCTCGAAAAAACTGCCGTCACCGATAGCGTCATCAACCAGCACCAGGTCCTGGCG